>JBBRSC010000407.1:0-1502 GCA_038245795.1 Acidimicrobiales bacterium | reverse complement strand
TACAGGATCACGGGCAGGCTCAACAGCAACGACCACACGTCGTCACGCAGCCCGAATGGCGCCGCCACGTTGAACCCCAAGACGTCGCGACCGATCGGCGACCACAGAACAATCGGGATCGAGAACACCGCCGCCACCAGGAACCGGCGGCGCATGTCGGCGACCATGCCTTCCATCGACATCTCGCCGTGGCCGCCATGCCCCATCACCTCGTGGGGTGAACGCACCACTTCTTCGTGTGAGGTGTGGCTGCCGTGGCCGGGTTCGCCCGGCGGCCGCTTGGCGTGGCCATCGCGGGGGGCAACGGGTTCGGGTTCTGGCTCCTCGACGGGATCGCACACGTGGGTCGGTACCGACTGGCCGGCGCAGTGATAGCCACATTCTCGGATCCATCCAACGAGCGCGGCCACGGAAGTGTGGGCCGGATCGAACGTCACCGTTGCCGTCTGTGCGACGGGGTTCGCCTCAACCGAGAGCACACCGGGCCGCCGGGTGAGGACGGCCTCAATACGCGCCTTCGAACTCGCCCACTGCAATCCTCGCGTGTCCATGATCACGATCTCGGAGCTGCGATCCATGCCCGGTTCCATGCGGGTCCCTCTGATGGTGGACGGGAATGACTACGAAGCGTAGTAATAGTCCGGATTCGAGATCAGCGGAACTTCACCGTCGGGACTGACTATGACGCGTACGCCGGCCAATCACCGGAAGGCGCTGGCTGGTGACCGCTACCGGCTCCGCCGGGATCGGGACCGCCTCCGGGGCGGAACCGGATATGCCATCGATCCGGTGTGTGGCATGCAAGTACAGACCGCGATTCCCGCCGCGGTGGCGGCTGCCGCGATCACGGCATGGCAGTTGTTGGGCGTGCTCGTGGCACTACGCCTCGCGGCTCGATGACCGGGAGCGGTCGTCGTGATGGTGGGTTTGGTCCGCCCGTTTACCCAGATCGTTCCACCGCCCGAAACCACCTGGGCCGGCTGGGGGTGATGGCGCAGCTGTCCATGGTCGATGGACGCGTCGCTCGCGCTTTGTGCGCGTGGGTGTGTGCACATCGTCGCGCGGCCGCAAGTTTCGCCCGCATGTTGATGCCGGATCTTCCCGAACCAATCGCGGCCGGGGGAGTGGACCACAGCTGGCCGTCATTTTCGGAGACGCTCGAGCGAGTCATCCTCGCTGCCGAAGCCCGAACCTGGATTGATGGGATCATCACTCCGGTCGAGTTCATCGTCGGAGCCGACGATCGAGCCATGGACGTCCCGTATCTCCGAGAGTTGGCTGGGAGCTACTCCAATGTGAACCTCCGGATCTGGCCCGAGACTGGCCACGATCTACCTCTCACGCGATCGGTCGACGCGGTCGATGTGCTCCTCGCTCATCAGCGCCCAGGGACGATGACGGTTCACATGTCGGACGCGATGGACCCATACGGCGTCGGCTGCGCGACCTCCCATTGGGGATGATCGGCGAGCCCGACGGAATAGCGAAGCGAGCACCCGGTG
>JBBRSC010000406.1:0-1531 GCA_038245795.1 Acidimicrobiales bacterium | reverse complement strand
GTTCTCGGACGGGTGGAACCCCGACATTGCCGATCCCGCAACCGTTGACGAGGTGAAGCAGGCCGGCGACTACGTCGCCAAGTACGTCACGTACGTCGCCGATGCGCTCCCCGCGAAACTCAGCAGCGACGCCGCACTGTTGCGGGAAGGAGCGGCGCTGATCCCCGCCGAACTCGCCGCTGCCAAGTATGACCCGGCGGTGCTCAGCAGCGCGCTGTCGGTCTTCGACTCGAAGAGCAAGTACGGGGCCGCCTTCGACGCCGTATTCGTGCAACGTGAAACCAGCTGCTGACCCCCCGCCCGTACTCCACTCCGGAAAGGCATACGCCGGATGAGCAACCCAACCAACCAACCAACCGACCGAACTGAACTCGTTCTTCGGGTCCCCTGACCAGAACCCGCCGCCGCCACCCAAGCGGAACATCCCCCGGCGCATCGTTGTCATCGTCGCTGCGATCGTGGTCGTCGCCGGAGGGGTGGTCGCCGTCGCGACGAGCCGCACCGAACCGCCGGCCACCGAGGACGCCGACAAGGCTGCGAAGATGCCATTCGGCGTTGGACTCGACAGACTCAACCGCGGGTTGGACAACGCGTCGGGGGATCCGTGCAAGTTGTTCTCGGACGGGTGGAACCCCGACATTGCCGATCCCGCGAACGATCAACAGTTGAAACAGGCTGGTGCTTTCATCGCACGCCTCATGAACGATGTTGCGGACGCCCTCCCGCCGGAGCACTCCGTCGACGCCAATCTGATCCGGGAAGGAGCTGGGCTCATTTCGTCGGAGCTGGCGGCGATCGACTACGACCCCGCTCGATACCGCAAGGCGTTGTCGGTGTTTGACACGACCAACAAGTACGCCGAGGCGTTTGCCGCGGCCAATATTCAGATCGAGAAGGATTGCCCCCGCCGGTTCTGACGACGCCGCTCTGTCAACACCCCGTTGCTACCAACGGTTACTTCGTGAAGGCTGCGTCCTTTTTGTCCACGAACGCATCCCGTGCCTCGTCGGACACGCCCGTGAGGTTGAGCTCGAACGTGAAGCCCTGCTCCATGCGGTAGCTCCTCCGGATGTCAACCGGGTCGATGGCGTTCAAGGACTCCTTCGCACGGCGGATCACCAATCGGCTCTTCGTGCAGATCTTGGCAGCCATCGCCATGGCCGCATCTCGGAGATCGGCGGCCGGGACCACCGCTGACACCGAACCCCAATTGGCCAGCACCGACGCATCGATGGGTTCGGCGGTGTAGACGGCTTGGCGCATGGCGTGTTGGGGAACGAGACGGGACAGATGCGTCGCCCCGCCCAACGCACCCTGATTGACTTCGGGCAAACCAAATCTCGTTCCCTCAGCAGCGATGACGATGTCGGCCGATCCGACGAGTCCGATGCCCCCGCCGAGACAGAAGTCGTGGACGGCCGCAATCACCGGGACCTCGCATTCGTAGATCGCTGCGAACGCCGCGGCGCAGCCCTGGTTGGCGCCGATGAGCGCATCGAACCCCTCGGTGTTCTGCATCTCCTTGATGTCG
>JBBRSC010000405.1:0-1533 GCA_038245795.1 Acidimicrobiales bacterium | reverse complement strand
GGTCGATCTCGATCTCCGGAGTCGCGCCGACGCCCGACGACCCCTCGCGGTCATGGGGGTCACGATCATCATCGCCAGCGCAGCTGGCATCGTGTTGCAGGCCGCATTCGCCACCCGGTACGCCTCGGTCTTCTTTCCCTTCTACGTGATCCTCGTCGGCCTCGGTGTGTCGAGATTCCGCTTCGGTCTGCCGCGAGTCATCGTCATCTGCACGCTCATCATCATGTCGTTGGCGTCGATGCTCTTCGTGTTCCGGTTGTCCAAGACGCAGGCTGGCCAGGTCGCCGACGCCGTCCGTCAGACGCGACCTGAGGCGGCCTATGTCATCACCTGTCCGGATCAGCTGGGGCCATCGGTGTCGCGGGCGTTGGGCTCGAAATACACCATCGAGACCTATCCGCGGTTCGGCTCGCCATTGCTCGTCGACTGGGTCGACTACTCCGAACGCAATCGCACCAACGACCCGGCGGCATTTGCCGACGAGTTGCTTCGACGGGCGGGGAAACGAACCATCTTCGTCGCCTATTCGACGACGTATCTGACCATCAAGAACCAGTGCTCCGACATGATCGGTCGGTTGTCCGCCACCCGCGTCGGCACCACGCTCGTCCTGCCCGAACCGAAGGACTTTTTCGAACCGATGTCGCTCATCGCCTTTCCCCCGACGCCATGATCCCAACGCGATGATCCCAACGCGATGATCCCAACGCGATGATCCCAACGCGATGATCCCAACGCCATGATCCATGTCCCGTGAGCGGAACCCGATGAGGACGACCCGATGACTACCGGCGCCGATCGGATCACCTTCGGCGGCGGGGGCACCGGCTTCGCGCCGAATCGGCACGGGCTCATCGACGTGTTCGGTGCCTGGCTCACCGCACGCGTCGTCATCGGCATCGGATTCGCGGCTGCTCAAGGAATCGCGGCGACCACGGGCAAGGGTCTGACTTTTCTCCATCTCGATCAGGGGCTCGTGACCTGGGATGCGACCTGGTACGACCAGCTGGCACGGTCGGGGTACGGCGGAACTGATCCGAGTGGCGTCCGATTCTTTCCGTTGTTCCACGTACTGGGTCGGGTGCTTTCGTGGCCCCTCGGAGGCAACACGGGACTGGCCCTGGTGCTGATCACAAATGGCGCCGCGCTCGCAGGATTGTGGCTGCTGCGACGGCTGGTCATCGAGCAGTTCGGCGACGAGGATCTGGCACGCCGCGCTCTGTGGCTGATGGCGTTGTTCCCGTCAGCTGGGGCCTTCGTCTTCGCCTACAGCGAATCGCTCATGCTGGTGCTGTCTCTGGCCATGTTCCTGGCCATGAAACGTCATCGCTGGGAGTTCGCAGCACTGGCGGGACTGTTGGCTGGATTGTGCCGCCCGACGGCGGTGCTGTTGTGCCTCCCGGCAGTGATCGAGGCTGCGCGTGGTTGGCCGCGAGCGAAGTGGCACGACCGCTCACTGAGAGCGTTGGGAGTGGCCGCACCGGTCATTGGCGTGGCCTCGTACCTGTTCTACATCGGTGGCCGCTTCGGCTC
>JBBRSC010000404.1:0-1544 GCA_038245795.1 Acidimicrobiales bacterium | reverse complement strand
GTAGACCACGAACAGGTCGAAGTCGTCCGTCGCGAGCGTGGTCTGGACCGTCAGTCGCGAGGCATGATCGATCGTGATGTCCTTCTTGATGCTGGCCGAGCTCGGGTCGTTCGGGTCGTCTTGCTGACCGGGCTCGCTGGTTTCGCTGGGCTGGCTGAGACCGAAGGCCTCGGCCACGAGTCCTTCGAGGGCGAGGGTCGATTCGAAGGTGACGTCGAAGCTGCCGGTATCGGTCGCCGTAGTGAGGTCGACGGCCGACGGCGCGACCGACGCGCTACCGAGCGTGACGGAGAACGTGCTATTGAAGGCATCACCCTGCCAGCCGACCTGGTGGAGGGCGATGGCCTGGAGGCCTTCCTGGGCGGGCGCAGCCACGAAGTCCGTGGACCCGCCCGTCGCAGTGTCGAACCGCCAGACGCCCGCCCCCACGTTCGTATTGGGGCTGCCCCCGACGGTGTCGATGATGTACGGGGCGCCGAAGACCGAGTCCGGGAATACCTGGAACGTGTTCGCGGAGCGACCCATGATCAGCGTGTCGATGTCGGTGTATGGCGCCGTGCCAGCCCACTGGGTCTTGGCGAGGAACAGCGACCCATCGGCCGGCTCCGCGGGTACGTCGAGGTAGAAGAAGCGCCAGTCGCCCGACTCGGCTCGCCAGCCCCAGTCGTTGGCCCCGAAGACGGAGCCGTTGTTGTACAGGTAGCCGGCCTGCGCAGTGGCCACCGCTTGCCCACCGAACTCGAGCGAGCCGGTGATCTTGCCGCTGGCGTCCTGAGCGACCGTCGCCGCGACGGCGACAGAGACCGGGATGACCATGTCGTCGGTGCCGTTGTCGAGAACGATCGCGCCCGAATACATGCCGTAGGGCGTGCCCGCTGGCACCGCGATCGACGCGTTGAGCGTCCCGCTGGCGGTTGACGGCGTGGTGATCCAGGACCAGTCGCTGTTCTTGTACCAGTCGATCTGGATCTTGAAGTCGGTGGTCGGGATCGCGGCGCTTCGAGCCTGATGCTGGAGCCCGAGGAAGATCCCGTCGGCCATCCGCTGCTTGGGATCGCGGACGAAGTTCATCAAGGTGTTTGCGCCAGGCCGGTGATACATCAGCCGGACGTATTCGCCCTTGTCCATCTCGGACGCCGCGAAGTCGAGGTCGAGGTTGCCATCGACGTTCGAGATCGTCGACTTGTTGACGTGATCGACGACGCCGTCGGCGCTCGCGTCGGTCCACAGGTTGCCGTCGTGGTTGATGTCCGTCCAGTCGTAGGTGAGCAGGCGCCAGGCCTGGTTCTCCTTGTAGTCCCCGTTCGGATCGAACTGGGCCCGTGGATAGTTCACCCGGACGACCATCAGGTCGGCGTCTGGATGCGCCCGAACCTTGTCGCTGATGTCGATCAGGTAATCGGGTGCGTTGAAGTTGTAGACGCTCTCCTTGGAGATCGCCTTGCTCGTGAAGTCGCTCGATTGCGTGTCGGTCCTGACGAGCTGTCGATCGGACACATTCCAGGTGCCACCACCGGTGATGGTGAACGCCTGGCTGTCGGATC
>JBBRSC010000403.1:0-1572 GCA_038245795.1 Acidimicrobiales bacterium | reverse complement strand
AGGCGGGCATCCACGACGTCGTCGACATTCGTTCGTTTCCCGGGAGCCGTCACAACCCGCAGTTCGGCAGGGAAGAGATGGAGCGCTGGGTCCCCGAAGCGGGGCTCGGCTACACGTGGATGCGCGATCTCGGCGGACGCCGCAAACCAGTGCCCGATTCTCGTCATCTCGCGCTCCGCCACCCGTCATTCCGGTCCTACGCCGACCACATGGAAACACCAGAGTTCGTCGAGGGTGTCGACAAACTCCTCCTCGGCGGTGACGCCCAGGTGATCATGTGCAGCGAATCTGTGTGGTGGAGATGTCATCGCCGACTCGTCGCCGACTACATCACGCTCGTGCGTGAAGTCGCCGTCGCACACCTCATGCACGACGGCCGAAGAATGAAGCACAAACTGACCGAGGGCGTACGACGCGACGACGAACACCTGATCTACGACGTGGGCGTCACGCAACCATTGCTGCAGTGACCCCTCGACAAGACCCGGAGATGAGCCACGATCCTGTGCATCCGACGGTGCAACTCAGACAGCTGGCTTGCGGACGACGTCCACCCAAGAGGTGCCTTGCTCGTTCGCCAAGAGACCTGGGTCGATGTCCTTGACTGCTTCGCCGATCGGTGATCATGGAGGCGGCAATGCGAGATCCCGTCCCGGGGTCAACACTGTGATTGGCTTGCACCGCCGCCTCTTCGCCCGACACTGGACCCAGCCCCAGTTCAGAAAGCCTGGTCGTCCACGCGTCCACCCGTCGACCCCGAGATCCGATCGCTGATCATCCGCCTCACCAAAGAGAACCCGACCTGGGGATACCGGCGCATCCACGGCGAAGCTCACCGTCTCGGACACCTCGTCGCCACATCAACCGTGTGGAAGATCCTTCACACCGCCGGTATCGACCCTGCGGCCGATCGGAGCGGCCCAACCTGGAGTGAGTTCATTCGATCCCAAGCCGCCGCGATCATCGCGACCGACTTCGCGTGCGTCGACACCGCATTGCCACGCCGCTACCACGTCCTGTTTTTCATCGAGGTCGGCACCCGACGGGTGCATCTCGCCGGGATCACCACCAACCCGACCGGACCGTGGACCACCCAGGCCGCCAGGTACTTCCTGATGCGACCGCGCGACGACCACAGCTTCCGGTTCCTCATTCGCGATGGCGCCAGGCAGTTCACCCGATCCTTCGACGACGTGCTCACCGGATCCGGTATCGCCGCGATCCGGATCCCGCCTCGCTTGTTACGGGCATGACTTGGTGAGGACGCGCGGGGTCTGATTGGCAGGGTTTGGTGGGGATGGTTTGGTGGGGTTGGTTGGGGCGGGGTGGCGTGGGGCGGGCAGGATCTTTGGTCTTGTAGACGCGAAGGGGCCCCTCCCGCTGTCGTTGATCGCGCTCACGGGAGGGGCCCAGAAAGGGCGTTGGCCCAGTGACGACGATTGTATGGCGCACCCCGTTGGGGGTCCATGCGTACGCGGCGGCGGGCCGCGATCTGGTGGTGCCGAGGATGGCGTGTCCGGCGTGTTCGAACTCGATGGTGTTTTGGGGTTGGTATCAGCGAGACGTCCGCGT
>JBBRSC010000402.1:0-1573 GCA_038245795.1 Acidimicrobiales bacterium | reverse complement strand
TGCGAGGACGCCGAGGTCGTTGTCCAGCAGGACGATGTCGGCCGCGTCCTTCGCGACGTCGGTCGCGGACGCCACGGAAATTCCGACGTCCGCGGTATGGAGCGCGACGGCGTCATTGACGCCGTCGCCGAGAAATCCGACGTCCTTGCCGCCTCGCCTGGCGACCTTGATGATGCGCGACTTCTGATCCGGATTGACCCGGGCGAACACCGTGGTCGACGGGATGGCCGCTTCAAGTTCATCATCGGTGAGGGCCTCGAGTTCCGCGCCCGTCAGGATGTCGTGGAGTTCCATCCCGATCTCGCGACACACGCTGGCGGCGACGGCACCGTTGTCTCCGGTGACGATCTTGACGTCGACCCCCAAAGAACGGAGACGTGCGATCGATGCGCCGGCGTCGGCTTTCGGTTGGTCCACGAAGGACAGGAACCCGGCGAAGGTCAGGCCGTTCTCGTCGGCCGGAGTCGGGGTGGCATCATCGGATTGCGGTTTCGTCGCAACGGCGACAACCCGTGAGCCACGCGAGAACAGGGTGTCGAGCTCGGAAGTCGCTGATGTTGGCGGCGCTGTGCACCGCGCCAGGACGGCTTCGGGGGCTCCCTTAGTGACGAGCAGGTGTTCTCCGTCCGGCCCGACCACGGTGACCGATGCCAGTTGCCGTGCGTGGTCGAAGGGAAGTGAACCCGTCCGTCGGTATGCGTCGGCTTGGGTGCTGTGTTCCCTGCCACGGTCTGCCTTTCCAGCCACGAGGAGTGCCTGGTCGAGCGCGTTCCCTCCCACGGGCCCCGTAGGGCTCATTGTTGACTCATTGCAGACCAATCCGAGCACGAGCACCTCAGGCGCGTCGGCGCCGTCGGCATCGAGGGCACGGTCGAAGGCGATTGCCCCCTCGGTGAGCGTTCCCGTCTTGTCGGTGAACAGAAGCTCGAGATTGCCAAGGTCCTCGATGGTGACCAGTCGTTTGACAAGCACGCGGCGCCGGGCAAGCTGGCGGGATCCGGTCGACAGGCTGACACTCACAATCGCTGGCAGGAGCTGCGGAGTGATGCCGATGGCAATGGCCAGCGAGAACAGCAGCGCGTCGATCAACGGCCGAGAGAAGGCGATGTTGATCGCGAAGATCGAGATACTGAGCACAGCTGCCACCACGACCAGCAGCTTTGAGAAACTCTTCAAACCCGCCTGGAAAGCTGTTTCGGGGGATCGTTCACTGAGTCCGACGGCGATCCGACCGAACGCCGTCGATGACCCGGTCGCGACCACGAGTCCTTTGGCGCTTCCTTGGTGAACAATCGTTCCCATGTAGACGCATGAGGTGAGATCGTCGGCCGCAGCGCCCGCCGCGGTCGGGTCCGTCGATTTCTCCGCAGGAAGCGACTCGCCGGTCAGGACAGCTTCGTCACATTGAAGCCCGGTCGACTCGACCAGACGCAGGTCAGCGGGAACGATCCCTCCCACAGACAGTTCAACCATGTCGCCGGGAACGAGATCAGTGACCGCCAACTCCTGTTCGTTTCCGTCTCGCCACACGATCACCGTGTGGTGGATGTTGGACCTCAGCGCCGTAGCTCCC
>JBBRSC010000401.1:0-1578 GCA_038245795.1 Acidimicrobiales bacterium | reverse complement strand
GCGATGCGCTCGCTGACGTGGCTGCGTCGCGCTCGGATGGCAACTGTTCGAAGATCTGATCGAGCAGCTCTGCGTCGTCGTCGGTGATCGGGTGTCCTGGCAGCACGTACGTCCGGTATCGCCGAAAGTGACTGACGATGTCGACGATCAATTCGGAGATCTCGTGTCGCGTGGTATCCCGCACACGTCGACGTTCCTCGCAGGCTTGCAGCAACAAATTGGTCACCCGATGGAGATCGGGGGCCAGGAGTTGGCGAACGACGAGCGCCATGGTCTCGATCTCGGTGTCGTGGACATCGGTCGGGGCCCCCACCAGATCGGCGATGTGTTCCATCGGGGCACGACCGCGATCGTCGATGTCGAGCCGACCGATCAGCTCGGCGCACTCGTAGCCGGTGGTTCCTTCGACTGCCCAGTGCGCGGGCAGTTGCTCGTTGCCCTCGAGGATCTTCTCCACCCAGATCGGGCGATCTCCGACCACGGAACGAAGCCGATCGAGATGATCCTGCGGATCAGCCAGGCCATCGACATGATCTACCCGTACGCCGTCAATGAGCCCCTGATCGACCCAGCGTCGAACCAACGAATGTGTGGCCTCGAACACGCCGGGCCGCTCAGTCGCGAGTGCAATCAGGGAGGTCACGTCGAAGAACCGTCGATACCCGAGGTCCTCCAACCCGGCACGCCAACGGGCGAGCCGGTATGGCTGGCGTTCCAACAACGCGTCGAGCCGAGACGGATCGGCGATCTCGGCTCGTAGGCGTCTCCGTAGCTTGGCGGCGCCATCACCGGAGCGGAACAACCCGGCGAGTTCGTCGCGTAGGTGCTGCTCGTCGACGGTTCGCTGCGCCCGCGCCGATGGACGCTCGTCGTCGTGGAGCGGGAGCGCCGCTGCGCGCACCGACAGCTCTGCGAGGTACCCGTCCGGGAGATCATCGGCAACATCGGCGATGAGTTTGGCGATGGAGGAGAGCTCCAATGGCACGACGATCGCCTCGTGGCGCAGCACCACCTCGCCGTTGTCGGTGACGTCGCCCACGAAGTTGCCCGCCTCGATCTCCCGACCCAGGTGGTCTGCCAGTACCGGCAGAAGAATTCGCCCGTGGAGACGCTTCTCCGGGACCTCCCAGTCCATGTCGAACATTGGCGCGCTCGCTGACGACATTCCGTTGCGCAAGAGATCCCACCACCACGCGTTGGCGGCACCAACGGCCATGTGGTTCGGCACGAGGTCCACAATGATGCCCAATCCGCGGGCGTGCGCGGCGTGGGCCAGTCGCTCGAAGGCGGCATCGCCGCCGATGCACGGGTCCACCCGGCGATGATCGACGATGTCGTAGCCGTGGGTCGACCCCTCGGATGCCTCGAAGGGAGGTGAGAGATACAGGTGGGACACACCGAGATCCGACAACGTCGAGAGCCACGCGTCGTCCGCCAGATCATCCAGCGTGAGACCCGCGCGAAGCTGCAGGCGGTAGGTGCCGATCAGTGCGATATCTGCGAATTGCCTGGTGTCGTTCATGGGCGACCGTCGCTCAACAGAACAATCCGTCGACCGTCGGTCACATATGTGGAGAG
>JBBRSC010000400.1:0-1586 GCA_038245795.1 Acidimicrobiales bacterium | reverse complement strand
GCTTGGGGTTGCCGCCGTCGTGGGCGGGCTCTGGGCGCCGAAGACACAGGGCAAGACACTCGAGCAGATCGAGGTCGAGCGCTATGGCACATTCATCGACGCGAACCCGGCCGAGCTCGACCGCGAACGGGTCTAGCACCCACGCTTCGTCACCCTTAGGACCCGGGGGCCGGTCCCGACGTCAGGCCGGTCCCGACCCGCGGCAACGTGGGCGGCAAGGTCCTCGGCACGGCGGAGTGGATGTCACGGCGTCCACTCCGCCCGTTCACCCCATGGCTGCGTCTAGGTTGCGAGCCGAAGTACCACCTCACGGATGGAGATCCTCATGACCGACACCATTCGCCGTTCGGCGAACATCCTGCTTGATATGAAAGCCCACCGTCGCACCCGGATCGGTCTGGTGTCTGGTGGGCTGGGCGCCTACTGGACGCAGTTTCCCGATCTCCTAGCCCAGCTGCAGGAGTCCGCACAGTACGTCACCACCCGGTTCAACGCCCTCGACGCAGACGTGATCGACGCCGGATTCGTCTCCGATGCCCGCGAAGCCACCTCCGCCGCCGAGACGCTACGCGTCGCGGACTGCGACCTCATCGTCATCTTCCTCGCCACCTACCTCACGTCCTCGATGGTTCTGCCCATCGCCCAGAAGGCCAACACCCCGGTCCTGGTGATCGATCTCCAGCCCACCGAAGCCATGGACCACGCCACCTTCGACACCGGACAATGGCTCGCCTACTGCGGACAGTGCCCCGTCCCTGAGGTGGCCAACGTGTTCCGCCGCGCCGGTATCCCCTTCCGGTCCGTCTCCGGCTACCTCCATCAGGACAGCGCCTGGGACCGCATCGGCCCGTGGGTCCAGGCCGCGAACGTTCGCGCCACGCTGCGCATCGCCCGGCATGGCCTCATGGGCCACCTCTACCCCGGCATGCTCGACGTCTCAACCGACCTCACTACCGTCTCCACCACCTTTGGCTCCCACATCGAGGTCTTGGAGTTCGACGACCTGCGCGTACGCGTCGATGAGGTGACCGACGCAGAGGTCACCGAACGCATGGACCTCGCGCGTGAGCTGTTCACCTTGGATGACTCAGTGATCAACGATGACTTCGCCTGGGGTGCGAAGGTCTCGGTGGGCCTGGACCGGCTGGTGGATGACTTCGATCTCGACACGCTCGCCTACTATCACCGCGGTCTGGCGGGCGAACAACATGAACGACTCGGCGCCGGCATGATCCTGGGCGCGTCGATCCTCACCGCTCGCGGAATTCCCATGGCAGGGGAGTACGAGCTTCGCACCTCCATCGCCATGCTCGCCAGCGGTGCGATCGGCGCGGGCGGATCGTTCTCTGAGATCCAAGCCCTGAACTTCTTTGACAGCGTGGTGGAGATGGGCCACGACGGCCCCGCCCATCTCGCGGTCAGCGCCAAGCACCCGTTGCTGCGCGGACTCGGGGTCTTTCACGGCAAACGCGGCTGGGGGGTCTCAGTCGAGTTCGACGTCCGCCCCGGACCCGTCACCACGTTTGGTATCGGTCAGGACCCCGATGGCAAATTCGTTTTCATCACGTCCGAAGGCACAGTGGTTC
>JBBRSC010000399.1:0-1602 GCA_038245795.1 Acidimicrobiales bacterium | reverse complement strand
GGCGGCCGCGATCGGGTTGGTGGGCACTTCCAACACTGCTCAACGGTCGGCTGAGCTGGTAGAGGCCCGCCGTGTGAACGATCGGTCGATCTCGGATGTCGAGGAGGTTCATCGGTTGGTCCGCTCGAGCGACCCGGCTGCTGGGAGCTCCAAACAGATCGAGGACCGGATCCGGCGATTGTCGGAACCAATGTCAGTCGCGGCGGAGGAGCGTGAATCGGTGGCGATTCAGGCTCAGCTCGGCGAGGTCGTTGCGAGCGAGGCCGCCTACGTGACCTCGGTCCGCGACGTCACATCACAGTTTGCTTCGGGGGGACCGTCAGCGACGTCGCTCGACGCCGAACAATCCGCTTTTGTCATGGCCCAGATGGAACGCACCCAGTTCGATGTGGTGCTCCGCGACGCTGAATCGAGCGCGCGACGGCACCTGGAAACCATCCGCAACCTCTCCCTGGTGGCAGTTGGTGTTGCGCTCCTCCTCGGCTCGTTGGTGGCGATCATCGGTGGCGTTGCGATCGCACGAAGCATCACCCGACCCATGCGTGTTCTGGCTCAGACCATGCGGCGGTTCGGCGACGGCGATCTCCACGTGCGCAATGTGGAGGCGACCGATGAGGTCGGCCTGATGTCACGTTCGTTCAACTCGCTCGCTGACGGACTGGCCAGCCGGGTGCGACAACTATCGACCGATGCCGAGCGTGTCACTCAGCAACGGATCATTTCCGAGGCACTCGACCTGGCCACCGACGAAACCGACATCGAACGGATCGTCGAGCACAGCTTCTCGATCCTGGCACCGGGAACGCCGAGCGAGCTGTTGGTGGCAGAGTCGGGAAGTTCGCAGCTTCGACAGCTCGTGACGAACCCGACAGCAGGCGCACCGAACTGCCCGGTGGGGCTCACCGGTTCGTGTGTTGCGATCCGTTGGGGTCGGACGATGAGCTTCGATCGACCCGACGCGCTCAATGCCTGCCCGTTGCTCCGCGATCGGGCCACGGGCCCGTGCTCAGCGACGTGCATCCCCATCAACGTCAGCGGGGTTGTCGGGGTGCTGCACGCCACCGGCCCAGTCGATCAGCCACCCCCGCCGCAACTCGTCGAGCAACTCGTGACGCTCGCCAGCCAAACGGGGAGTCGGATCGGCTCGATCCGGACGTTGGAACGGACCCGACTTCAGGCGTCGACCGACACGTTGACGGGGCTTGCGAACCGACGGACCCTCGAGAGTGCCCTGCAGGACCTCATTCGCACGACGACACCGTTCGTTCTCGTGGTGGCGGATCTCGACGAGTTCAAAGTCCTCAACGACCGGTACGGACACGAGGTCGGGGATCGTGCTCTTCAGATGTTTGCTCGCGTGCTGACGGAGAACGTTCGTGGTCTCGACATCGTCGCCCGCTTCGGGGGCGAAGAATTCGTGTTGGTCTATCCGGAGATGGACATCGGACGATCGATGGAAGTGATCGAACGTATGAGGTTCGCGCTGATCGAGGCCATCGCCTCGAGTGATCTGCCGCCGTTCACCTGCAGCTTCGGGGTGACCCATTCCTCATCGGCAGTGGACGTCGACGCAGTGATTCGCATCGCCGATGCCGGGCTCAT
>JBBRSC010000398.1:0-1634 GCA_038245795.1 Acidimicrobiales bacterium | reverse complement strand
GGCAAGCGCAAGGTCATCGACGGGTGGGTGGTGTGACTGTTGGTCGGCGGCGATGGTGTTCTCGCGTGTGCGTCGGGCGTTGTCGCTGCGGATCAGGTCAACGGAGCGGCCGTGGGTTTGCATCAGCAGGAATGAACGGAGGGATCCTCGGGCTGGGTCGAAAGAGTCCGGTCGTTGCCACAGTCGGAGAAACACGTCTTGGACGATGTCGTCGGCTGCGTCGCGGCCGCGCAAGCGTTGCGCTAACCGGTGGACATCGGCGCCGTGCTTCTCGTAGATCTCGGCCAGGCCAGCATGGGAACCTTCCACGACCATCGCGATCAGATGGGCATCAGTCAGCACAGCGACGTCAGCGGCCAGTGGTGGGTCCGGCACCAGCTTCGATTCGGGGCTGCAATCATGATCAGCCGGGGGGTTCACGTTGGTCCTCGTCGTCGGAGTACGGGATCGGGTGATCCCCGCCGAGTTCCGTATAGCGCTCGTTCAACGCGACCGCGATGAGGTCTCGTTCATGTCGTGTCGGGGTGAGAGCTTCGTAGAGGTATGCCTCCAGCTCGAGTGCTGTACTCATTCCCCCGAGTGCGAAGTAGCGGAACCACAGTTCGCTGTGGGATAGTCCGACGTCGACCCGTGCTCGTTCGAGGCTGTTGGTCTCGCTCATGTTCCGGCCTGGCCGATCAGGTCGTCGCGTGAAACTGCCGCCACGATGGCGGCGGCGTGGGCTTGCACCGTCAAGGTTTGCTGTCGAGCTGATCGGCGAAGGTGGGCGTAGGCGGCGTAGGCGGAGATCCCTTGCCGCGCCATGATTGCACTTGGGCCTGGGCGATGAGTTCCCGAGCGCGGAGTGCGTGGCGGAGCCGTTCGGCGACTTCGTCGACGGTCTGTTCCACGCCTGCGGCTGCGAGGATGCCGGAAGCCTGGTCGGCGAAGAGTGCGGCGAGTTCCTGATCGTGCGGCCCGAACGCACGCTCGGTGTTGGAGTAGATGTTGAGGGCCCCAACGGGGCGGTCCGCAACCATCAGCGGTGTCGACAAGATGCTGGCAATGCCGTCTTCGATGGCACGCGGAATGAATTGTGGCCAGCGAGTTTCCTCGGTCAAGGATTCGACATGGAAGGCGTGACCTTCGGCCGCGGCTGACAAACATGGACCCTCACCGGTCGCGTACTGGTCGCGGTCCATCTCGGCGATCTTGTCGTTGCTCGCCGCGACCGTTGACAGCTTGCCGTGGCGACGAAGTGTGACACTGACCCCATCGGCGCCGCCGACCACATCACTGGCCAGCGCTGTGACGAGGCGCAATGCCGCGTCGACGACATCGCTGGTGGTTGGAAGAACTGCCACCGGGACCGAGGACGCGACGGCGACCGCAGCGGGGGGCGCTGCGGTCACCGCCGCCAACTCGTCGACCGGGGGATGCTCGGGACCAACCAGCGACAGCGGGCCGGGAGCGCCGCCCTCGACGAGGTCGAGCATTCCGGTGATGTCGAGGATCTTTCGTACCATCGATGATGGAGACCGGATTGCGAGCGCACCGCCATCCGGTCGTAATCGCGCCGAGACGCCAGCTATGACTCTCAGGCCGGCTGCGTCCATGAAATCAAGCGCCACCAGGTCGAGTACAACCTGTGTGTG
>JBBRSC010000397.1:0-1637 GCA_038245795.1 Acidimicrobiales bacterium | reverse complement strand
TCGTGATTTGGTATGCGACGAGACGCTCACGTCTCTCGAGACAGTCCGACTAATCACTCCTGGACAGGGAAAATCCAATGCCAAGCCATTCCATGGATGGTCCGCGAGCACGCTCGAGTAGCTGGGTCCGGCAAGCCGCGAGCGCGGCCGGCCTGGTTGCAGCATTCGCATTGTTCGGGTGCGACAACGCCACTCAACCGCTGGAACCGGCGTCGTCGCATCCCATCGCAGCGGCCAAATCTCAGAATTCTGCTGTGGGTTCGTACACGGTCTATGCAAGCGGTCTCAACAACCCGCGCGGCCTGACGTTCGATTCGGACGGAAACCTGTATGTGGCTGAGGCCGGAGCGGGCGGTTCGACATCGACAGTAGGGCAGTGCGAGCAGGTTCCGGATCCAGTCGGTCCCTATCTGGGCGGCAACTCCGCACAGATTACGAAGATCAGCCCCGCCATGGTCAAATCGACTGTCGTCGCTGGTTTGCCATCGACGATCAATGCGTTAGGACTGGTTAGTGGACTATCGGGACTGGAGTTCATGAACGGCGCGCTGTACGCAATCATCGACGGCGCCGGATGCTCCCATGGTCACCCGGAGATTCCGAACGAAATCATTCGGGTCAACACGAACAACGGCACCTGGAGCCAGATAGCAAATCTGAGCGCGTTCTATCAGAGTCACCGAACTTTGAACATCGAGCCCGACGATTTCGAGCCGGATGGAACGCCGTACAGCATGGTCGGTGTGCGAGGCGATCTTTACGTCGTCGAGCCGAATCATGGTGAGCTGGACCGGGTCTCCCTTGGCGGCACGATCACGCGGGTTGCCGACATTTCCGCGCAGTTCGGTCACATCGTGCCGACCACTGTCTCGTACCACGGAAACTTCTTCGTTGGGAATCTGAGCACGTTCCCGGTCGTTCCGGGGAGCTCCCAGATCACGAAGATCACTCCATCGGGCCAGATGAAAACGTGGGTGACGGGGCTGACGACCGTTCTCGGTAGCGCGTGGGATGGGAAAGGCAGGTTGTACGTTCTCGAGTCGACGACGGCGCCGGGTGATCCAGCGCCGATGACGGGCAGAGTGCTGCGGGTGGAACCGTCTGGAGCGACGACGGTAATCACCGACGGGCTGTTTCTCCCAACGGCGATGACGATGGGACCCGACGGAAATCTCTATGTATCGAATGTCGGATTTGGTCCGCCACCGGTGGGTCTCGGCCAGGTCTTGAAGATTCAGCTGAATTAATCGGCGAGAAATTCGCGGCCGCCCGGACGGCGGGGACTACGGGCGGCCTGTCCCATCAGTTATGGCATAGCCGGGGGTGCCCACGGCGATGCCGGTGCTGGTGAGCTGCTCGCCGGTTTCGCCGGCGACCGCGCGCGCGATGCCGAAATCGGCAACCAGTGCGTGGCCGTCGGCCAGGAGGATATTGTCGGGCTTGATGTCGCGATGAAGGATGCCGCGGGCGTGCGCGTGGGTCAGCGCGTCGGCCACTTCACGCGTCAGGCGTACCGCGTCGTCCAGCGAAAGCTGCGTCTCCCGGTCGAGCCGCGCACGGAGCGACTCGCCCTCGATGAACGGCATGGTGAACCAGAGGCGCCCGGCGGTCTCACCGGAATCGAGCAGCGGCAGGAT
>JBBRSC010000396.1:0-1651 GCA_038245795.1 Acidimicrobiales bacterium | reverse complement strand
GCCGAAGGTCACCCGATCGAATCGGATCGCGGATCCCGGCTGGGTGACAGGAGGTGCCGCCAACGGTTGGGCATCCGCCGCGTCGACGATGTCGGGTTGCTCGTCGAGGATCTCGAAAATTCGTCCTGCCGATGCTCGAGCTCGTTGGCCGAGCAGTAAGAAGAACCCCAGGAGGCGGAAGGGGATCTGCATCACGACGATGTAACTGTTGAAGGCCACGATGTCGCCGATGGTCGCCTGACCCCGGGTGACGAGCCATCCGCCGAGCACCAATACGGCCGCGAGGCCGAGGCGGGGAAGGTTCTCGACGAGCGGTCCCCACTTGGCCCGCGAATCTGCCTGCACGATATTCGCCCAACGCAGACGCCGGGCGACCTTGGCGAGCGAGAAGATCTGCTGAGGCTCGGCCGAGAACGACTTCACCACACGGGTGCCAGTGATGCTCTCGTCGACGATGGTGACGAGCTCGGCGTTGCGTGCCTGGATCACCCAGCTCAGCGGGAAGATCCGGTTTCGTAGTGCCATCCCGGCCAGATACACGCCAGGCATCGCTGCGATCGCCACCAGGGTCAGTGGGATCGAGATCCACACCATGACCACTATCGACAGCAGGAAGCCGACGATCGACGTGGCGAACAGCGGCGCGAGCGCCAAGTAGAGCTGCACCGCTTTGATGTCGGAGTTGGCACGGCTGATGATCTGCCCGGCCTGGGTGTGGTCGTAGTAGCTGAACGACAGCCTGGTGAGGTGCTGGTACATCAGCGTCCGGAGATCGAAATCGATTCGGTAGGCCAAGCCGTAGAGGCCGTAGCGATAGGAGTAGGCGAAGAACCCGCGGCCGATCGCCAAGGCGATGAGTGCCACGACGTAGGGCATGATCGAACCGGTGTGCCTGGTGAGCGCATCGTCGATGGCGGTCTTGATGATGACCGGGATGGCGGTCTGGGTGGCGATGGCGAACAGCGCGGTGGAGAGCGACACGAGGAGCGTTCGACGATGGCGGCGTAGCACCGGCAGCAATCGCCGGAGCCATCCCAGGGAGGTATCGGGATCGATGCCGTGTTCGGGAACGGGATAGCGCAGCGGAGGCCCGACAGGGACGTCGGTCTCGAAGGCAGTCACCCGCTGAGTAGACCACAGGGGGGGAGGCACTCCACAGCCGGGTCAATCGAGCGCCGCCGGGTAGGGTCGGGTGGATGGGCACCGCTGTGTCGCTGATTGCTGCGATGGCCCTGATCGCTGCGAATGCGTTCTTTGTGGCGGTGGAGTTCGCCCTGGTGGCCACCGACCGCACTGAAGCCGAACTCGCAGCATCACGCGGCGATCGACAAGCGACGTTGGTGGCAGCCTCGCTGCGGAAGTTGTCGTTGCATCTGTCGGGGGTGCAACTCGGGATCACGGTGTGCTCGGTTCTGCTTGGCTTTCTGGCGGAGCCGGCGTTGGCAGACTTGTTGCGCCCCGCGTTCAGCGGTGTGATCTCCGATCAGGCATCGGACCGGGTGTCGCTGATCCTGGCGTTGGCGATCGCGACGGTCCTGCAGATGGTGCTGGCCGAGCTGGTCCCGAAGGCGATTGCGGTGGCGCATCCGTACCCCACAGCGCGCCGTCTGGCCCGCGCCAACCAGGTCTATTCGCTGGTCTTCGGCCCGAT
>JBBRSC010000395.1:0-1689 GCA_038245795.1 Acidimicrobiales bacterium | reverse complement strand
TGCGCCGATCCTGACGGTCGGGCGGAATCATCGACGATGAATTCGGCGCGCGCGGTGCCGGCAGTGCCGTAGCCAACGTCCTTCACGGTGTCCATAAGCTGGCGCACGCCCGTTGTGGCCGGATCGTATTCCACCGTTGCGCGGGAGGTGGCGAAGTTCACTCCGGCGCGACGCACACCTGGTGAGCGCTGAAGAGACTTCTCGATCCGGTTGGCGCAGGCCGAGCATGTCATTCCGGTGATGGGCAGATCTACGCGCTCGGCCATCCCGTCGGGGGTGGAACGCGAGTGCCGCTGGCCGGTAATGTCCACAGAACACACTCCTTATGTCGCGGGGCGATGCGGCTCTGACAGTGCAGTTGCGGCTGCTTTTCCCCCGTGGAAATGCTCGCCCTCTTCGTTCGCGGGATCTACGTGAACCATCACTCCCGACAGAAACTGAAGATGTTCCCGCAGCGCGCTGTCTACCTCCTTTGCAATTTCATGCCCCCGAGCAACGCTCAGCGTGGGATCGACAGTAATGCTGACCTCGGTGTGGAGACGATGGCCGATCCACCGGGTGCGGATATCGCTCACGCCCATGACTCCATCTACGTGACCGGCCGCGTGCCGAACATCGTCCGACGTACCAGGCTCGACTCCATCGAGCATTCGCGTAAACACGAGCTTCACCGATTGCCAGACTATGCCCAGGATCGCGACGGTGATCAGCAATCCCACTATAGGATCCGCTTTCGGATAGCCGAAGTGAACTCCGAGAGCGCCGACAAGCACGGCAAGGCTCGTCCAGCCGTCCGTTCGGGCGTGATAGCCATCCGCGATGAGTGCCGCGCTGCCGATCTTCCGGCCGGTCCGGATCCGGAAAACCGCGACTCCTTCGTTACCGAGAAAGCCGATGACCGACGCCACCATGATCGCGAGGAGGTGGGTCACTGGACGGGGATGCATGAGCCGCTCGACGGACTGGTAAAAAGCCACGGCGGCGCTGGCGAATATCGTGAGAACCACCGCGAGACCCGCGAGATCCTCCACGCGGCCAAACCCATAATTGAACCGGGCGGTTGGCTTTCGCCGGGCAAAGAGAAAGGCGATGCCGAGAGGAATGGCCGTTGCCGCGTCACCGAAATTGTGGATCGTGTCAGCCAGCAGTGCCACGCTTCCCGAGAGAAACACTACCGCCAGTTGTATCGACGCGGTGACAAAAAGCCCGGCGAAGCCCCACTTGACGGCCCAGATTCCTTCGTCTGTCCCGGCACTCGATGGATCCACCACGCCGTGCGTGTGACCGTGACCTCCATGACCGCCATGACCGCCGGCATGGCCCGAGTGGCCGGCGTGGCTCGCGTGGGCTTCTTCCTTCGGATGCTGATCCGCGTGGTGGTGACGGTTTTCACCCTGATGCAAGTGCGAACCTCACTGCTTTTCTCGGTTCATTGTGCGCCTGATGAAGGAGCCGCTACCGCACAGCAAACGTCAAGGTGGCCCACTTTGATTCGTAGTCGACGCTGTCTCCGGCCGCGGGGTCCACCCGCCGCATGCGAATGAACTTTATGTACCAGACTCCGGGCGTCCGCAGACTTACGAACGCCACTCCGTTTCCATTGGTGCGCACTGACCGCTCCATGATCCGATGGCCTGATGCATCCTGTCCCCCGGAGAGCACGACCTGGTTCGCCACTGGCTGGCCATC
>JBBRSC010000394.1:0-1700 GCA_038245795.1 Acidimicrobiales bacterium | reverse complement strand
GGCGTCGAGTCGAACGAGATGTCGGGTCAGCGCAAACGGCTGACCGGCGTCGACCTTGATGGTTTCGAAGACCCCGTCCCCAACGGTGATCCCATGGTCGTCGTAGGCCAGCATCGCTTGGTCGGCCGAGGACACATGACCATTGATCCAGACCCCTGCGCCCGGAGCGGTCGAGCCCATCACAACATCACCGTAAGTCCCAGTTGGGCGACCTGACCGGACGCAACGGCGAGGAGTCGTCGTGCCTTGAGCTCGGTCTCATCCCATTCGCCCGTCGGTGTCGAGTCGTATGTGATGCCTCCGCCGGTGCCGAACCACAGCTGATCGTCATCGATCCAGAAGGTCCTGATCGCTACGTTCAGTTCGCCCACGTCCCGATCTGCATCGACCCAGCCGACAGCACCGCAATAGGGGCCGCGCCCGTCCGTTTCGAGCTGTTCGATGATCGAACATGCAGCCACCTTCGGCGCACCCGTGACGGATCCGGGCGGGAAGGTGGCCTCGAGCAGGCCCACCCACCCGACGTCGGGTCGAAGGCGACCCTCGATCGTGGTGACGAGATGGACCAAGCCGGGGTGTTCCTCGACGGCCAACAGCGAGGGCACGGACACCGAACCCCACTCGCACACCCGGCCCAGGTCGTTGCGGACAAGATCGCAGATCATGATGTTCTCGGCTCGGTCCTTGGCGCCGAATCCGTCACTCGTCGCGGCGGTTCCCTTGATCGGCGACGATCGCACGGTTCGACCGTCGCGTTGCAGGAACCGCTCTGGCGATGCCGACGCAATCGCGATTCCGGCGTCGGGAATCCTGACAACTGCCGAGTACGGAGCCGGATTGCCTTCCGCCAGCGCGGCACCCAGAGCGGCGATGTCGCTCGACGGCAGCGACATGTCCAGGGGAGCCACGAGCCGACGTGTCAGATTGACCTGGTACACGTCGCCCGCAGCAATTGCGTCGCGAATGGTCGAGACGCCGGTGTGGAACTGGGGCGCGCTCATGGTCGAACACCAGCTGCTGGCGTCCGGGCCGATCCATGGCGCTCCGGCCCAGGGTCGAGCTGGCCGTACCGTGGCGAAACGGGCGCAGATCGGTGACCCTTCGAACGGCACGACCACTGCCCAGAACCCTGTGCCGTCCAGCACCGAGAGATCGTCCGTCAGATCGACCAGGTCGGTACAGAGCCGCCCGCCGACCACGGCCAACGCCGGGCTGCGGAGGCGCGGTCCGGTCGTCATGGCCCTGATTCTATTGCGGCGTTGTTCCCTGAGAACCCACGCTGGCCCGCCACAGCTTGGGAGGGCCAGCTGAGTACGCTGCCATCGTGATCAGTCGACGTCAGCGCCGTGGAGCGGTCATCGCCCGACGCACCTGGCCACAGCGACTCCTGATCATGTTGAACGTCGTGGTGGTGTTCGCGTGCCTGGCTGCCGCTGGATCGTTTGCCCTGTTCCGTCAGAAGGCTGGCCAGATTCCGGTTGTCTCGGTCGGGGTCTCGCTGTCACCGAAGGTCAACAACGACGATCCTCGCAACTATCTGATCATCGGTACTGACAATTCGGACGGTCTTGCTGCGAACGATCCGGTCCGCAACGGGCGTGGCTCGGGTTCCCAACTCGCCGACGTCATCATGGTCCTCCGGATCGACCCGAAGGCCAAGACCGCGGCGTTGCTGTCCATCCCCCGCGACACCTACGTGC
>JBBRSC010000393.1:0-1702 GCA_038245795.1 Acidimicrobiales bacterium | reverse complement strand
GGCTCTACGGCATCTGGAACCTGCTCATCTGCCATCGGCTGTCCGACCTGCGATCGCAAGCCGACGACGGCACCGCCGCTGCGAAGATCGCGACTGGCCTCCTCGCCGACGTGCAGACCCGCGTCGTGTTCCGTCAGGCGCCCGACCAGGTCGATGATGCCCGACAGTTACTGCACCTCACCGACGTTGAAACCACACTGATCACCCGACTCGTCAAGGGTCGTGCCCTGTGGCTCGTCGCCAACCGAGCCACTGTCGTGCAGCACGTCATCGGCTCACAGTTCGAACGGCAGCTCGTCGATACCGACTCTGCGATGTCGGTTTAAAGCCATGAGTTCACGGACACTGAAGCCGTTTCGGTCGGGAACCCAAGGGCGATGCCCATTGTGGAGGTTAGTCGCGCGGGTGGGAACGTACGCCCGTTCGCTGGTTGGGACACGCGGTCGACGCTCGGCTTTCAGTTCGTACGCTGAAGCCAACGATGGCCTGGTGGCAGGACGAGGAAGCCACCGTGCCGCCACATCAACTGGTGGGCATGGCGGTCCGCTAGCGGAGTTTTGTAGAGCAGTCGGATCCACCACGACATCAAAGATGGGGCGGGCCTGGCGCCGCCAGGTGGCATCCAGTCCCATCCGGGTCGGGACCCCTGGGGCGCGGTCCACCCTCCTGGCGAGGGAACCAGGTCCTCGTCAGGGAATCGCTGATCAGGAACAAGAGGCTGAGCGCCCATCTGGTCATGATGCCATGCGGTACTCGATCGGCGTGCCCGCAATCACGTCATCTTCGATGCTGATGGTGCCGGGCTCGGGGCTAGTGGTTGGCGGCTTGGGTTCCCGAACCCGAGGCGGTATCGGTGTGGTCGAGGGTGTTGGTGTAGCGCATTGCTGTGTCGACGGTGATGTTGAACAGTTCGCAGATTCGTCGGATGTCGCCGCCGGTGGCGCGGACTTCGTCGAGGATTCGGTCTTCGCGCAGGGTTTGCGATGCGAGGCTGACGTGGCTGAGTGGGAACGTTCGGCTGACGGGTGTGAGCCGCGGTCCGGTGCGCCGGTTGATGAACAGGTGCGGGTTGATCGTGCCCGGCCAGGTGTGGGCGCGGTGGTCGAGCCAGGCGGCGAGCCGTGGCAGCACTGGGGCGGCGAGCGGAATGCTGCGGTCGTTGATGGTGAGTCGGCCGTCGACGATGTCGGTGAGATGGATGGCGCGGAGCTCGCCGACGGTGAGGGCGTGGAACGCGACGAACGCGACGGAGAGCGCGCTGGCCGCATCCGGGGAGTTGAGCGCGGTGCGGATCGTGTCGGTGTCGAGCGGGACCGGGATGGTGGCATTGGTGTCGGTGACCGGCATCGCCCGGATCGGATCGACGAAGACGAGCTTGCGGCCTTTGAGGACACGGAACAGCGATCTGAGTCCTTGCTCGACGGTGTGGCGGCGGGGTCCGTTCTGGGGCAGGACGGCGAGGATGTCGTTGCGGTCGATCTCGGCGAAGGAGTCGTGCCCTTGGGACGCCCAGCGGCGGGCGATCGGGGCGATCGCCCGGATGTGCAGTTTGGCGGTCTCAGGGTCTCGCGGGTGGCGGCGTGGCGTCAGTGTGCTGCCGTTGATCATGATCTCGAACCAGACGCGCAGCTGGCTGGTCATCGCGGCGGGAAGTCCGTCGACTTGTGTGTTGAAGTAGCGCTCGGCGGGCGAGGTTCGGTCG
>JBBRSC010000392.1:0-1723 GCA_038245795.1 Acidimicrobiales bacterium | reverse complement strand
CGCTCAACCACAGCTCTGGAGAATCCCGTGGACGTTCGAATCGGTGTCACCCAATCCATGCGAGAAATTGAACTCGAGGTGGCCGACACCACCGATCGCGAGGCGCTGAAGAAGATGGTCGATGTCGCGCTTGCCAACCCCGAAGGCGTCCTGTGGCTGGAGGACAAGCGGGGGCGGGAAGTCGCCGTGTCGGCGTCCAAAATCGCCTACGTCGAGATCGGTAGCCCCTCGGAGCGCCGCGCTGTCGGCTTCACCGCCTGAGTCGACCGGACTCTTTCATGGCCACGGCGCCCAACGCTTCTGCCGCGGTGCCGTTGCTCGATCGTCGGCTCATTTTCGTCACGGGCAAGGGTGGCGTCGGTAAGACGACCGTTGCCTCGGCGCTGGCGCTGCTGGCCGCTCAGGAAGGCCGGCGGACCCTGGTCTGCGAGGTCGATGCCAAAGGAAACCTCGATGGATTCTTCGGTTCGAAGCCGTTGTCGTTCGAGCCCACCGAGGTATCGCCCAACCTGTTCGCCATGGCCATGAGCACCGAGGAATCTTTGCGCGAATACCTCAAGCTGCAGCTGAAGCTCCCGCTCATCTCGCGCCTCGGTCCGCTGGCCCGGACCTTCGACTTCGTGGCGACGGCCGCCCCGGGGGTCAAGGAGATCCTGACGGTCGGAAAGCTGGCGTGGGAGGTCAAGGAGCGTCACTACGACCTCGTGGTGGTCGACGCAACGGCCACAGGACACGTCGTCGGACAGCTGGCATCGCCCGTGGCGATGGCAGAGCTGGTGAGCGTCGGCCTGGTTCGACAGCAAACGGAATGGATGATCGAACTCCTGACTGATCCCGCGATCACTGGCGTGGTGGTGGTGACGACCCCCGAGGAGATGCCCGTCAATGAGACCCTCGAGTTGATCGAACGCCTGGGGACAGAGACAACGATCGACATCGCGGGGGTCATCGCCAATCGTGTACTGCCCGAAGTTTTCAATCGTGCCGAGGAAGCTGTGTTCGATCGCCTCGATCGGGCCGACGCCCGCGCCGCGCTCAACGAACAGGTTGGCGGCGGGGTCGATGTGGTCATGGACGCTGCCCGCTTGGCGATCTCCCTTCGGCGATCCAGATCAGAACACCTAGAGCGACTTCGACGCGAGCTTCCGGCCGACATGCCACTGTCCTATGTTCCCTACCTCTTCACTCGCTCCCACGGAGTGAGAACGACGCGCCAGGTCGCTGAGTTCCTCGGGCAGGAACTGCTCTGATGGCCCGGTTCGCCGCGCCGACCCACTCGGGCCTCGAGCAACTCGTTGCCGCCAAGGAGATCCTCATATCGTGCGGATCAGGCGGGGTCGGCAAGACGACCACCGCCGCCACCATTGCGACCATGGCGGCGACCCATCACGGGGGCAAAGTCTTGGTGATCACCGTCGACCCGGCCAAGCGACTGGCCAATGCGCTCGGTCTCGAGCGGTTCGGTAACGCCGAGACGCGGGTGCCCACTTCGGCCTTCGAGGCAGCTGGGGTGACTCCTCGCGGAGAACTGTGGGCGGCAATGTTGGACACCAAGCAGAGCTGGGACGATCTGATTGTCCGCCATGCTCCGGACGTCCCCACCCGCGAGGCCATCCTTTCGAACCCGCTCTACCAGAACCTGACCGGCAAATTCATCCAGTCCCACGACTACGTAGCCATGGAACGGCTGTACGAGATCCACTCGTCTGGTCGCTACGACCTG
>JBBRSC010000391.1:0-1736 GCA_038245795.1 Acidimicrobiales bacterium | reverse complement strand
TCTGGGCGAACCTCCTCGGCGAGCCCGATGGCCCCGATCACTGTCGAGTCCCGGAGCACGTGAAGAAGGATCGCCCCCTCGCGTTGCCACGCGAGCGTCTCGGGGAGCGGATCGGCGGTGTGCGAGGCGAGCATGCCAGGTCCGCCGACGCTGACCTCGCTGCCGTTCACGACCCCCGTGACCCCGATAGCCGTCGACGCCTGGAAGTCGGTCGCCTTCGGAATCGAGAGACCGCGCGCTTTCGCGGCATCCACGATGGCCCTGGCCAGCGGATGCTCGCTGTCTGCTTCGACGGCCGCCGCGAGTGAGAGCACATCCCGATCCGAAGCCGAAGTCGTGACGGCAACCCGGGTGACGCTCGGCTCTCCCTTGGTCAGGGTTCCGGTCTTGTCGAAGAGCACGGAGTTCACTGTGCGCATGTTCTCCAGCGCGAGGCGGTCTTTGACCAGGACGCCACCCTTCGCGGCTCGCTCCGTCGCGATGGAGACGACGAGGGGGATTGCCAGGCCGAGAGCATGTGGACAGGCGATCACGAGCACGGTGATCGTTCGGATGACCGCATCCTGTGGTGATCCGAGGGCGGTCCACACGATGGCGGTGATCACGCCGGATCCCAGGGCGAACCAGAACAACCAGCCGGCGGCAACGTCGGCCAACCGCTGGGCTCGTGACGACGAATTCTGCGCCTCAGAGACGAGCCTCTGGATGCCGGCGAGCGCCGTGTCGCCTCCCACCGCGGAGACACGCACCCGGATGGCGTTGTCGGTGGCCACCGTTCCTGCAACGACCGGGGCGCCGGGACCGCGAACGACAGCCCGGGATTCGCCGGTGATCATCGATTCGTCGACGTCCGCTGTGCCTTCGGTGACCTCCCCGTCCGCCGGAACACGGCCGCCGGGTCGCACGATGACGAGATCCCCGACCACCAGGTCAGCGGGCGAGATGACCACGATATTTTCGCCGTCGATGCGCTCCGCCTCATCCGGCAGCAGCGCCGCAAGCGACTCCAGGGCGGTTGACGACTGTGCGAGGGACCGCATTTCGATCCAGTGTCCGAGAAGCATGATCACGATGAGGAGGGCGAGCTCCCACCAGAAATTCAACTGGCGGTCGATGAGGCCGAGACTGGCAGCCCACGATGCGACGAACGCGACGGTGATCGCCAGCGCGATCAGGAGCATCATTCCGGGCTTGTGCGCTCTCAGCTCCGACACGGCACCGGTGAGGAACGGGCGCCCGCCCCACACGTAGAGCACCGTTCCGAGGACGGGTGAAATCGACGCCACAAAAAAGCCGTCAGGCAGTGAGTAGCCCAGGATCATTGCGAACATGTCGCTGAACGCCACGACGGGAACGGCGATGACGAGCATGATCCAGAACAGGCGTCGGAACTGGCCGACATGGTCACCATGGCCGGCGTGGCTCATCCCACCCGGCGAATCATGCTGCGCGGGGGATCCGGCGTGATGGGTGTCAGGAGTGAGCTGTGTTGGCTGATCGTGTGAGGGGGCCATCACCGAAATATATACCCCCATGGGGTATATATCAACCCTGGTCCGCGACGGCGAGTCGGGCATTCGTCCCCGCGGGGTGATGACCGGGGAGAGTGCGGACCAGCCCAGTGCGGCCCGGTTTCAGCGTGACGCTCCCCCCGCTCGACCCGCTGGGTGCCGTCCACAATGAGCATCGTGCAATAATCTGCGTATGGATGCAGATAAGCGGATATGCGGCAGGGA
>JBBRSC010000390.1:0-1771 GCA_038245795.1 Acidimicrobiales bacterium | reverse complement strand
CGCCAGCCCCATGTCCGCCCGAGCATCGAGGTCGCGGAGCCTCCCCACGAGCACGACGTTCATCGCCGGAATGAACATCACGATCGGGAGGAACCATGCTGCCGCCGCCGCTGTCACAGGATTCAGCACCCCGATCAGGGCGACCAGCAGCCCAAGCCGGACCAGCGAATAGACAATGTTCTCGAGTGGAACCAACCGCGAACGACCGACGGCGGCAAGCGCCGGATCCTGGATGGAAAAGGTGGTCCACAATCCGATGAGCACTGGCGCCAGAAACCGAAGTGGGCCATGGAGCTGGGGGAACCCAGAGGACGCCGGAAGGACCAGCTGGTAGACGACCACCGCAGTGCCGGCCACGACCGCCGCGGCCGCATAGCTGCGCAACAGGAGGCCCAACCCGTCGCGACCAGCAGTAGGCAGAACCGCTGGAAGCGAGTTCACGAGATTGAGTTGCGACACCCCGGCAATGAAGAGCCCGAGCGAGATCAGCGCGCTGGCATCGGCGAAGTCGGCAACACTCATCGACCGACCAGCAACGGTCCAGAAGGCGAAGCCGGCAGCCGTCAAGATGACAGAACTGGCACCGAGCGCCACCGAATCGCCGAGAACTCGTGACGGCTGCACCGCTGATTCGATCGCCATGCGGGCACCGTATCGATGGCCGATGTGCACCCCGTTCCGACGTTGTTACGGCTGGACGTCGCGACGCTCACGGTGATCGGCTGTGGGTGCCAACGTTGTGTGTTTTGGCCTCCGGCAAGCGGATCGAGACCAGTAGGTTCTCGGCGGTGAGCAGCGAAACCGATGACGTCGTTGCGTTGTGGCGATTGCAGTCCGCCTACGCCGATGTCATCACACGTCGAGCGTTCGACGAACTCGACGCCTTGTTCGTGCGGGACGCACCGATCCGGATCGACACCGTGACGGCACCCCCGCGTCGCATCATCGGGAGCGAAGCGTTCGGACAGTTCGTCGCCCAGGCGATCGAACGGTACGACCATTTTGCATTCGTGATCCTCAACACGGTCGTGGATCTCGACCCATCCGCTCCTGATCGCGCCACAGGACGGATCTTCATGTGCGAGATCCGCCACGATCGCACAACCGACACGTGGCAGAACGCTCATGGCCGCTACGAGGACGAGTACGTGCGACTCGACGGACGATGGCGCTTCGCAGCGCGAAGCTATCGATCAATGGCGCGTACGGGCCCCGACGGCATCATCCTCGGACTCCCCGCCGACGACCCAACTCCCCCAATGACGCTCCCGAGATGATCAGACCCACGCCACCGATGGCTGAGGTCTCGTTGCCATGGGATGCGCCCGCTGAAGATCCGCCAATCACAGATCCGCCGAGTGCGAATCCGGTCGCGGACTTCGCTGCGGCCCGCGCCGTCCACGGCGACACCTTCGGCGTGACCAGCGGCGAGATGGACTACCTCTTCACGTTCAGTCCGACAGGGATCCGATCGTTCTACGCCGTCGACGAAACCGTTGCCAGCAAGGGTGTTGCGGACTGGCGCATGCTGAGACGCAACGTGGGCGACGAGCTGTTCCGCGGCCGACGGACCCTCCCCCACGACATGTTCGGTCGCAGCGATGTCGAGCGGTACCGCGACGCGTTGAGCTGGGCCATCCGCACCGAGTTGGACCAACTGGACGTCGCCGGGGAACTGGAGATTTTTGCGTGGACCCGGCGGCTCGGTCACCGCCTGGGTCTCGCCAGCTGGGGTGGCCCGGCGGTTGCGACCGGCGAGGTGTTCGATCGG
>JBBRSC010000389.1:0-1820 GCA_038245795.1 Acidimicrobiales bacterium | reverse complement strand
GTTCGGGAGCGCCTGGCGGCGCTGGCCCCCTCGGTCACGCTGGCCGAGAACCTGCGATTCTCGCCCGGCGAGGAAGCCAACGATCCGGCCTTCGTTACTGAGCTGGTGGCTGGTCACGACTGCTATGTCAATGATGCGTTCGGAGCGTCACACCGGACCCATGCTTCGATCGTGGGTCCGCCGACCACGCTGCCGTCGGCGGCGGGTCGTCTGATGGCTCTTGAGGTCGAGACGCTGCTCGGAGTTCGGGATGATCCCACTCGACCGTTCGTGGCGATCACTGGTGGCTCGAAGGTGTCGGACAAGCTGGGGGTGATCCGCGCGTTGCTCGACATTGCCGACGACCTGATCATCGGTGGCGGGATGTGCTTCACATTCCTGGCAGCCCAGGGACATGGCATCGGTCGTTCGCTGTTCGCGCCCGAACAGGTCGACAGCTGTCGTGCGAGCCTCGACGAACATGGCGAACGCCTGCATCTGCCCCACGACCTCGTGGCGTTGAGCCCCGACGGCGTGTTGTTCCAACCCGACGCTGGGGGAACAGTCCGCCACTTCGGGGCGTCGATTCCGGCCGGTTGGATGGGGGTCGACATCGGTCCTGGTACGTCAGCCGAATTCGGCGACCTCATCGCCGAGGCCGGCACGATCCTGTGGAACGGTCCCATGGGAGTGTTCGAGGATCCTCGATTCGAAGCGGGCACCCGTCACATCGCTGAGGCGGTCGCCGATGCCCGCGGATATTCGGTCATCGGTGGGGGAGACTCAGCTGCCGCCGCGTCGCAGTTCGGCGTGGCCGATCGCGTGTCGTTCATTTCCACCGGTGGTGGCGCCTCGCTCGAACTGATCGAGCACGGTGATCTTCCTGGGTTGGCGGCGCTCCGGACCGCACCGAACGTCGGCGCCTGACCGCGCCGACGCAGTCCCCGAATCTGCAGTTGAACCGGACCGACACATCGTCGGACCGGCCAGGTCATCCCAAGGAGTTCCCATGGCACGCACACCACTCATCAGCGGTAACTGGAAGATGCACCACGATCATTTCGAGGCGCTCCGAACTGTTCAGAAGCTCTCGTACAACCTGGGGAGCCACGACTACACCAAGGTCAATGTGTCGGTTCATCCACCGTTCACCGACATCCGCACGGTCCAGACGGCCATCGAGTCGGACCGCATGAAGATCATCATCGGCGCCCAGAATTGCCATTGGGAAGACAAGGGCGCGTTCACCGGCGAGGTGTCGCCGCTCTTTCTCGCCAAACTCAACGTTGCCTATGTCATCTGCGGTCACTCCGAACGACGGGAGATCTTCGGTGAGACCGACGACGAGGTCAATCGCAAGGTGAAGGCCATCCAGGCGGCCGGAATGGTTCCGATCATGTGCTGTGGCGAGACCGACGCCGAGCGCGAAGCGGGCGAGGCTGACTCCAAGGTTGCTGGTCAGATCCGCGCCGGGTTGGCGGGTGTAACGGCCGATCTAGTGGCGCAGATGGTCATCGCCTACGAGCCGATCTGGGCGATCGGGACCGGGAAGACGGCGACCCCCGAGGACGCCCAGGCCATGTGCGCTCAGGTGCGAGCGGTGGTGTCCGATATCGCTGGTTCCGATGCTGGCGCCGCGTTGCGAATTCAGTACGGCGGTTCCGTGAAGCCCGGCAACGCTGCGGAGCTGATGGGCCAAGCGGACATTGACGGGGCGTTGGTGGGCGGCGCAGCGTTGGATGCCGATGAGTTCGCCCAGATCGTCCTGCAGACCCGTTGAACGCCGTGCCTCTCACCCCCCCGGTCAGCAGAGTGCAGGGCAACCCGTCGACCGCTGATAT
>JBBRSC010000388.1:0-1907 GCA_038245795.1 Acidimicrobiales bacterium | reverse complement strand
GATTGCAGTTGAGAGGATTGGGTCATGCATTCGAAGCGAATGTTCACGGCGGTCGACTCCCACACCGAGGGGATGCCCACCAGGGTCGTCACCGGTGGCATGGGGGTCATTCCCGGCGCAACCATGAACGATAAGCGGCTGTACTTCATGGAGCACCTGGACCACATTCGCTTGTTCCTGATGAACGAACCACGAGGCCACGCGGCCATGAGCGGTGCGATTTTGCAGGCGCCGACCCGTGAGGACGCAGACTGGGGTGTCGTCTTCATCGAGGTGTCCGGCTGCCTGCCCATGTGCGGTCATGGAACGATCGGGGTCGCGACCGTCTTGGTCGAAACCGGCATGGTCGAGGTGCTGGAGCCGGTGACCACGATCCGCCTGGACACCCCGGCCGGGCTCGTGATCGCACGAGTAGCGGTCAGCGACGGGCACGCCGACTCGGTCACGATCGAAAACGTTCCCTCCTACAGCGTGCGGCTCGATGACACCGTCGAGGTACCCGGGTATGGCACGGTGACGTACAGCCTGGCATTCGGTGGGAACTTCTATGCCATGGTCGATCTGGACGCGGTCGGGCTCAAGTTTGAGCGCCGCAACCAGCACGAGATTATGGCAGCGGGCCTTGCGATCATGGACGCTATCAACGAGACGAACCCGCCCCGACATCCGGAAATTGACGGCCTCGACCACTGCCACCATGTCCAGTTCATTGCGCCCGGTTCGACTGCTCAGCATTCGCAGCACGCGATGGCGATCTACCCGGGCTGGTTCGACCGCTCGCCCTGCGGGACCGGAACCTCGGCCCGGATGGCTGAGCTGTGGGCACGCGGCGAACTCGCCCTTGACCAGGACTTCGTCAACGAATCGTTCATCGGGTCCACGTTCACCGGCCGTCTAGTCGGGGAGACGACGGTCGCGGGCATCCCCGCCGTCGTGCCGACTATCACCGGCCGGGCGTGGGTGACTGGCATGAGCCAGTACCTGCTTGACCCTACTGACCCTTTCCCGACCGGATTCCAGTTCTAAGGATCCGAAGCTCAGCCCGATCACACACTTCGGTCCCGATCAAGGAGCACTCAGATGTCCGAAACAACACCCGACCAGCTTGAACGGATCGCGCAGTCGGCCGCCGACGCCTCACCGGTGTGGGCGGCGACCGCGCCGCGAACACGCGCGACCGCTCTCGTCGCCGCGGCTGATGCGCTCATGGATGCCCACTCCGAACTGGTCGCCACCGCAATGCAGGAGACTGGTCTCACCGAGGCGAGACTTGCCGGCGAGCTTAAGCGAACCGCAGTGCAGTTGCGGTTGTTCGCGGATGCCGTGGTCGAAGGGTCATACCTCGATGTCCGTATCGACGACTCCGACAGTGAGTTCGCTCTGGGTGTGCGCCCCGATCTCCGCCGTTACCGCATTCCTTTGGGGCCGGTGCTGAACTTCGCCGCGAGCAATTTCCCCTTCGCGTTCTCGGTGGCCGGGGGCGATACAGCTTCGGCCCTGGCGGCGGGCTGCCCGGTCATTGTGAAGGCGCACTCAGGGCATCCGAAGCTCTCAATGCAGTCCGCGTCTGTCGTCACCGGTGCGCTGGAGGCTGCAGGTGCACCCGCAGGAACGCTGCAACTCATCACTGGTCGGGCCAGCGGGGTCGAGATGCTGGGAGATCCGCGCATCCGCGCAGGCAGTTTCACGGGTTCGACTAGCGCTGGGCGCCTGCTGGCTGACGTCGCCGCCGCACGGCCAGCGCCGATCCCGTTTTACGGAGAGCTCGGCAGTGTGAATCCGGTATTTGTCACTGAGGCCGCCCTCTCCGAGCGCCGTGATGAGATCGCGGATGGATTCGCGATCAGCGTGTCGGGCTCGGCCGGTCAGCTCTGCACCAAGCCTGGTTTCCTGTTTGTGCCGGCCGG
>JBBRSC010000387.1:0-1913 GCA_038245795.1 Acidimicrobiales bacterium | reverse complement strand
CAACATGAATGAACGATGGGCGGCGGCAGTGGTGGTGCCGGAGAGCTTCCTCAACGGGCTGGCGCTGACGGGCATCGGCGAGGGAATTGTCGTTCCCGCCTTCGAGAACATCTTCCAGCTCCCCATGATGGGACCGCTCTCGTTGTCCGTCGGGATGACCATCACCGGCGTGTCGTTCAAGATGTCGGCCGCCAACGACGGGGCGCTGGTCGGAACGGTGCGCGCCACTGGCAGCGTCGAGATCGTCGGCGACTCGCCCATGCCAGCGTTGCCGGGCGCCGCGCGGGTACGGGGAGATGTTCTGGTTCGCCCCGTGATCGAGCTCGCCGAGGACGGAAGCTTCCGGGCGGTCCTCGATCTGTCGGCGTCGGAGCTGGTGGGCATGGAACTCGAGGGCATCGAGGGGCTCGATGCTGACGCTGAGGTTCAGGCGCAGATGAGCCAGATGTTGTTCGGCGCCGTGGGTGGTGAACTGTTCACCGGTCTGGCGGCGCAGCTGGGATCGCTCGGCGTGGAGCTCGGCCCCGAGCAGGGCCAACTGCTGGTGGATCTGGGCGTGGCGACCGGCGCGGCCGACATCCGGATCACTGATGGCGAGATGGTCATTGGACTCCGGGCACGGCCCGAGCAGTTGGGACACGCGGGCCTCGTCGCGGTGAGCGACACCCAGGTGGGCATCGGGCTGTCGACCTCGGCGGTGCAGACGCTCTGCGTCCGGGCCGCCAGCGATGCCTTCGGTCGTCCCCTTCCGCTCGATCTCGACATCGACACCACCGATCGGCGACTGGGTGCGAGGGTCCGATCGACGCGTCTGATCGAGAACGGTTGGTTGCCAGATCTGCGTTCGTCGCTGCGGACCACGCTCCGGCCCAGACTGGTCGGCGATCACATCGAGATCTCGGTGCGCGAAGCATGGCTCGAGGCACCATCGGTGATTCCGCCGATGGCGGTGCTGAATCGGGCCAGCCGGTTTGTCGGGGGTCTGGCATCGAGGGCACCGCTCTCCGTCAGCGTGCCTGCGTCGGTTCGGGTTCCGGTTCGCCCTCAGTCGGACGCCACGATGGCGGTGACCGTGACCGACCTGGACGTCACCGACGATGGTGTCAGCGTGGTCATCTCGGCCGAATGGTGAGGTCGGTCGGAATACTCCAACGGGCCCCGGCGTTAGCATCGCCATGAAGCCCGGAGACCACGTTCCTGCCTTCACCGCGACCGATCAGCACGGCGATCAGGTGATGTTCGCCGAGCTGCTGACCCACGGGCCGGTCGTGTTGTTCTTCTATCCGAAGGCCATGACCACTGGTTGTACCAAGGAGTCCTGTCATTTCCGTGACTTGGGGTCCGAGTTCGCGGCAATCGGTGCCCAACGGGTCGGGATCTCGGCCGATTCGGTCGAGAAGCAGGCCAAGTTCGGCGAGAAGAATTCGCTGGACTATCCGTTGCTGTCCGACAAGGACCGATCGATCGCCATCATCTTCGGCGTCAAGCGACCCGGACCGCTGATGAACAAGCGGATGACGTTCGTCATCGGTACCGATGGTGTGGTGCTCGATGTCATCGGCTCCGAGATGAACATGGACATCCACGCCGATCAGGCACTGTCGGTACTCAAAGCGCAGGCGTCAGCCTGAGCCCATGTCAGACCTGCCGACGCGCCTCGCATCTCTGGGTTCAGCAACGCTGGGTGAGAGCGGTGCTGCCCGGATGGCGCCCAGGATCGCCGCGATCTGGCCGGGTGCTCGTCTCGTCGGGCCCGCCTACGCCATCCGGTGTTCGCCGGGGGACAACCTCGCGGTGCATGTCGGCGTCACCTCGGCTCCCTCGGGCTCGGTGCTGTGCGCCGACATGGGCAATGTCCACGAGCTCGGGTACTGGGGCGAGGTCCTCACCACCGCCGCGATCACCCGCGGGCT
>JBBRSC010000386.1:0-1932 GCA_038245795.1 Acidimicrobiales bacterium | reverse complement strand
TTCTGGTATCACTTCGCGATCATGTTCGAGGCGCTGTTCATCCTCACCACGGTCGACGCGGGCACCCGTGTCGCGCGGTTCATGCTGTCCGACGGACTGGCCAATCTCGGTGGGCCGCTGGAGAAGCTGCGCAATCCGAGCTGGCGGGTCGGTGCGTGGGCCTGCAGCATCATCGTGGTGGCCGCTTGGGGCAGCATCCTCCTGATGGGGGTGACCGATCCCCTGGGCGGAATCAACACACTGTTCCCGTTGTTCGGCATCGCCAACCAGCTGCTGGCCGCCATCGCGCTGACGGTGGTCACCGTCGTGGTGATCAAGCGCGGACTGCTGAAATGGGCCTGGATTCCGGGCATTCCGCTCGCGTGGGATCTGATCGTGACCATGACTGCGTCGTGGCAGAAGATCTTCTCCGGTGACCCCAGGGTCGGCTACTGGACCCAGCACTTCCAGTACAGCGACGCCAGGGACGCCGGGAAGACGGCGTTCGGGGCGGCCAAGAACGCAGGCCAGCTCGACGCCGTCATCCGCAACACGTTCATCCAGGGCACGCTGTCGATCGTGTTCGCGGTGCTGGTGTGCATCGTGGTCGCCGCGGGAGTCATCGTGGCGCTCAAGGCAATCCGCGGTGGCGGCCCACCGCTGAGCGCAGACGATCCGGTGCCGTCACGGTTGTTCGCACCCTCCGGAATGATTCCCACTCATGCCGAGAAGGAGGTGCAGAAGCAATGGAACGACTTGCCCGGCTCGGCCGCCAAATCGGTTGGTACTGGGGTTCATTGATGGGCGACAACCACTACCAGCGGTACGTCGACCATCGCCTTCGCACCCATCCCGGCGAGGCGGTCTGCTCCGAGCGGGACTATTGGCGCATGCGCCACGCCGCGACCGACGCGAACCCCAACCCGCGCTGCTGCTAGTTGCTCCTCCCGCGAGCGCGCGTGTTTGAGGCCGACACGCCGTCCGGAGATCCAAATTTGCGCGCGCTCGACACGATGTTGGGATCGGTAGCACCTCGAGTGGGATCCACTTTGTCGCATGACGGCCACACCGAACGGGCCGACGAACGAGGTGGTGCGACATGAAGCAACTCATCGCAGGACTGGTGACGACCGTGGTGATGTCTGGCGGTCTTGGTCTGATCGGCGTGGCACTTGCGGGTACCGCGCAGGCCGGGCCGCCCCTGCCGCCACATACTTGGTGTCCAGGCGACTCGATGGTGTACAACCGCTACGACTTGTCATCGGGGCCAGGGGTTGCCTATCAGTGGGACATGAATGCCTGCCACACGTGGTATTGGACCAAGGGCAGTGAAGGCAACGTTCCATACAGGGGCGAGCTACCTAGCGGTGTCTGGGACGGAGAAAATCCGCCGTCCATCAAAGAGGATTCGTGCGACTTCTGCGGGTAGCGATTCTGAGACTCACGACCGCGCGCAAACTCGGACCCGCGAGCGGCGTGTCGCCCGCAGACACGTGCGCTCGCCGGGAACTAAGCCAGTTCGTAACGGATGGGCAGGTGCTTGGGCCCGCCGACGAACGTCGTCGCCAGGTACTCGGCCGGCCCGATCAACTCGACGGACTTCAGACGGGACAACAACTCACTGAAGAAGCTGTTGATCTCCAGTCGGGCCAGTGCTGCGCCCAGACAGAAGTGCACGCCGTACCCGAAGGCGATGTGCTTGTTCGGATCTCGGCCAACGTCGAACCGGAAGGGGTCGACGAACACGTCGTCATCCCGGTTGCCCGACACGTAGGACAACAGCACCGACTCCCCCGCGCTGATCCGCACGCCACGAATCTCGTAGTCGCGCTGCGCAGTCCGCATGAACTCCTTCACCGGGGTCGTCCACCGGACGATCTCCTCGACGGCCAGGGGCATCAGGCTCGGATCCTTTTGCAGCCGCGCCAACTGGTCGGGATGTTCGACAAGCGC
>JBBRSC010000385.1:0-1952 GCA_038245795.1 Acidimicrobiales bacterium | reverse complement strand
TGCGGTCGCCGGTGAGAAGGGTCATCTGGTCATCGGTTGCGAGACCATCGGCTTCAGCGTCGACGATCATCTCGAATTGCCATGCCGGAACGGCGGGCGTCTGTGTTGTGCTCACGTGCAAATCAATCTCGGGGAGATGGGGGCGATCGCACACCGAGGCGGTGGGACCACACGTCGCCTGATGCTGGACGACTTCAACAGTGTGCCACGAAATCGACCGTCTGCCATGCGTGCGGACTAAGTTCGCTCAGATGATCACGACCTCCCACAGTTCCCGACGACGCTTCGCCTGGTTGGCGCTCACCTTGATCGCGACGTTTTCTGTCATCGCCAGCAGTTGCGGAAGCGACAAGGTTCAGTCCGCTCCGGTGCAGAAAGCCGACGGGTCCGCCATCGTGAAGAAGGACGGACCGAAGATCGTCATCGCTCAGCAAGACTTCCCCGAGCAGGACGTCCTAGCTCAGATCTACGGCCAGGCGCTCGTCGCCGAGGGGTACACCGTCGAATACAAGAAACTCGGCGGCTATCGCGATCTCCTCATGGCTGGCTTTGCGAGCGGCGAGGTCAACTTCGCCCCCGAGTACGCGGCGTCGATGCTCGAGTTCCTCAACAAGAAGAAGGGTGAGGCGACGTCGGACATCACGGCCACTGCCACGAAGTTGCAGACCTACCTCGACCCGCTGAAGCTGACCGCCCTCAACCCAGCCCCTGCCATCGACCGCAACGCCCTGGTCGTCACCAAGACGGGCAAGGCCAAGGACCTCAAGAAGATGAGCGAGCTCACGCCGGCCCTGAGCCTCGGCGGTTTCCAGGACTGCCCGACGAACCCGTTCTGCATCGCCGGCATCAAGACCAAGTACGGCATTGATCTGTCGGCGAACTTCCAGGCACTCGACGGCGACGGACCGCTCACAGTCACCGCGCTGGAGAACGACAAGATCGACGTAGCGATCCTGACGTCCACCAACGGGGCGATCCTCAAGAACAAGTGGATCATCCTCGATGACGACAAGGGCCTGTTCGGCGCCGACAACATCATCCCGGTGGTGAGCAACACGCTCGTCGAGAAGTACGGCAAGGACATGGCCAACTTCGTAAACCAGATCTCGGCCAAGATCACGACTGCGGCGCTGACTGATCTCAACAACCGGTTCCAGAACGACAAGCAGCCGGCCGAAGAGGTTGCGAAGGAGTTCCTGCGATCCGCTGGCCTGGTGAAGTGATCGACGCCGTCGAGGCAATCGTTGACCCGGTCCGGGTGACGCTGCCTGATCGGGGCCACGGCCCCGTTGAATTGTCGGTGCACGTCCAGGGCGAGGGACCGGCAGTGGTGTTCAGCCACGGGTTTCCCGAGTTGGGGTATTCGTGGCGGTACCAGTTGCCGGCTGTTGCGGCAGCGGACTTTCGGGCGATCGCGCCCGATCAACGCGGCTACGGCGCCTCGTCGGCACCCGAGGCCATCGAGGCTTATGACCTCGAATCATTGTGCGGCGATCTTGATGCGCTCTGCGGCGAGATGGGCATCGACCAAGCGGTCTTCGTGGGCCACGACTGGGGCGGAGCGGTGATGTGGGCCATGCCCACGTTTCATCCCGAGCGGGTGGCTGGGTTGGTGGGCATCTGCACACCGATGGTCCCGTTCCCGGGGACGAAGTTCCTGGAGATGCTCGTCGATGGCGATCACGAGCGGCAATACATGTTGTGGTTCCAGGAGCCCGGAGTTGCCGAGGCGGTCCTCGACCCTCGGGCTCACATGATGTTCGAGAAGCTGATGGTGGGCGGACTCGATCCGGCCGAGGCGATGGCGAAGATGTCGAGCGACGGCACGCTCGCCATGAACCCCTTCATCAGGATCGAGACGCTCGAAACGGCTGGCCATCCCATCGCATCACCGGCGGTCATCGAGCACTACGCCGGCGTGTTCGAGACGACGGGGTTCCGGGGCGGCATCA
>JBBRSC010000384.1:0-2019 GCA_038245795.1 Acidimicrobiales bacterium | reverse complement strand
GGACGAGTACCGGCCGAGATCGCGGAGGGATTCCGCGGGTCGGTCCCCCAGTTCATCGCCTGAGGTCGACGACTAAGGTCTGCAGCCATGAAAGCCGGGTCCGAGACGCCAGTGTTCTCCGTTGAGATAACGCGGGACGGGACCGCCGTCACCGCCACGGTGACCGGAGAAATCGACGCCGCCACCGCTGGAGAACTCGAGACCACGTTGGTGTCGGCCCTGCCAGGTTCCACGTCGATCAGCGTTGACATGTCGGCCGTTGGTTTCATGGACTCCTCTGGCCTCCGAGCGATGGTCGTTGCCATGTACGCGGCAGACGAAGCCGGCGTGTCGCTCCGAATCGTGGCAACAAATACAACCGTCGATCGCTTGCTGTCCATCACAGGTCTGACCGAAAAGCTCACCTGACCCGGTCGCCAGCACACCGCTGTTGCGCCGACCCGACCCGCAGGCCGGGAAGTATCGTCGAACCCAATGACCCGTCGCTCCCTCACCTCCGGCTCGACACCCGTACCGGACCGGAGCGGTCGTCGGACCGTCGCGATAGTGGCGATGACCACGGCGTTGCTCCTCGGGGGGATCGCTACGACGTTGGCGATCGTGAACGAGCGCCGCGCCTCGGTCGACACCAATAAGGCCGTGGCAGGTGGAGTGGGTGATTCCATCTCGCGCCAGGTCTCGGGGAGCCTGTTGGCGTTGAAGGGCATCGACGGACTCGCAGTCGACGGAAACATCTCGCGGGAGGAGTTCGCCGCCTTCGCCGCCGATGTCATTCCGTCGTCCGCCTTCTCGCACCTCCTGCGGGAGGACATCGTCCCGAACTCCGACCGGATTGCCTTCGAGCGGCGCACTGGGCTGACGATCGTCGAGAGCAACAGCACCGGTGGACTGGTCCCAGCCGCGACCCGATCCGAGTACGTCGTTGTGGTGGACGTCAGTCCGGCGAGCGACACGACCCGACGCCTCCTCGGCTTCGACATCGCCAGCGAGTCCGCCCGCAACGACGCCCGACTGGCGGCCGCACAAGCGGGCGAGCCGGCGGTTGGCCGGCCCATCTCGTTGTTCGATTCCGCCCGACCCGGCCTCTTTGTCATCGCCGCCGCCCGGAACAGCCAACGGCAGACCGTCGGATTCATCTCGAGTGGTCTCTCGATCGACAACCTCGTCGCAACCGCCAAGCGGCCCTTGCCGAAGTCCGCCAGGATCGGCGTCAGCGACGCCAACACGGCGCTCACGGCTCTCGTGACCGGCGGTGAAACCTCGGTCATCGATGTCGGAGGTCGCCGTTGGTCCGTCGTCGTCGCCGGGGCTGGCGATCCGAACTACACCACCGCTGCCATCATCCTGGCGGTGTCGTTGCTCCTCGCTGGGCTGCTGCTGTTCGGAACACGTCGCGACGCGACCCATCGGCGGCGCAACGAACAGATCACCACCGAGATGATCCGGTCCGCCAAACGATCGACGGCACTCGCTGACATTGCCCATCAGATGGCACTCGCCAGAACTGCGAGCGAAGTGAACGCCATCATTGTTGAACACGTTCCTGCCGTCGTCGGAGCTGACCACGCCAATGTGGGCTTCATCGAGTCCGGGAACCTCGTCATGGCCGACGCGGAGTCGGGTCTTCCCGAGCCCGTCCACTCGAGGTATCGCTCCGTGCCCATCGATTCCGATATCGCTACTGCCCGAGCTGCAAGGACCGCCGAGACCATCCTGATCGAGGATCTGGCGAGCTATCAGCGCGAATCCGGTCTGGATCCGGACACCGATTCCACCGGGATCGCGAGCCTCGCTGCTGTCCCCCTGAGCCGCGATGATGGCACCACCACCGGCGTGCTCGGCTTGGCGTGGAAGCAGCGCGTGAGCTTCGATCCGAACCTCATCGACACCCTGGGCACACTCGGCGAGTTGTGTGGACAGACGATCGTGCGGGCCGAGCTGAGCGACCTCCGGCTCCGCACCGCGCAACAAGCCGGAATGATCGCTGACCTGGCGTCGGCCCTCGCTGGGGCGACCACT
>JBBRSC010000383.1:0-2023 GCA_038245795.1 Acidimicrobiales bacterium | reverse complement strand
CACCGGGGCGAAGGTGGGCGACGTCGTATTCAATCTTGCGGTCGCGATCCATCCCTACCGTGGTCCAGGGCCATCGTCGGCCACGGTCGAGCTGGTGATCAGCGCACCACTGGTGGTCACGTTGCCACCGGGAAGCGCGATACCCGTGACGATCACCAGCGCTGGCGGATCGATCGACCTATCGACAACGACGGCGAACGGAGCGAAGATCGTGGGGACCATCTCGTGGACGTGCCCGAAAGGATGATCGAAGGAAGCTTCCTCGCCGATCGCCCCACGCCGGCGACCTCTCGGACCTCCGACTCGGACCTCGCCGCGTTCCGCCTTCGTGTGGTCGTAACGTTCGGGACAGTCGATGGGCCGTTCAACGGGCGGCGATCGCCGCGCTCAACGAGATGACTCCAGCGCCGAGGCGGATGTCTCCCGTTGGGTTCACTGCGGAGGACGACAAGCGTGCGCCGACCTCGGATGCGGGCACCCCGGCCGAGAGAAGCAACGCCGCGCCGCCAGCAACGACGGGTGTCGCCATCGAGGTGCCGGAGAGTGTCTCGTATCCGGTGGATCCGTTCGGCCAGAGCTCTGACGGTGACGTGGGAGCGGTCGACAATATCGACACACCCGGTGCGCTGATCGCGCGCGGGTCGCCCGCGTTGGTGAACGCAGCGGGCTTGCCGTTCTCGTCGCAGGCGTTGACGACGACGACGTCGACTCCAGCTCGGTAGTCCCGCTTGAAGCTCGAGTCGTTGCCCGATGCCGCAACGAGTACGACGCCAGCAGCGGCCGCCCGGCGGAGAGCCGGATTGATCTCGCCACCTTTCGTAAGTCGGGACCCGACGCCAGACTCTCCGAGCGAGAGGTTGATGACCGTCGCTCCGTGCTCAGTCGCCCAGTCGATTCCTGCTGCAATGGTGGCACTGCTCCCGGAGCCCTGTCGGTCGAGAACTTTGACCGGCATTATTCGGGCCTGTGGCGCCATCCCGGACACACCGACCCCGTTGCCTGTGATGGCCGCTGCGATCCCTGCGACGTGGGTGCCGTGGCCATTGTCGTCCTGGGGCGGGGTACCTGGCGTCACCAGGTTGATGCCGTCGACCAGGGCGGACTGCAGATCGGGGTGTGATAAATCGACCCCGGTATCGATGATTGCGATCACTTGTCCAGCGCCATCTGCGGTGGCCCAGATCTCGGGCACTCTCAGCTGCGCGAGGTGAAGTTGTCGAGCCCTGAGCGGGTCGCCGCCGTCAACGAACGGCGGCGACCCGACAGTGGTCGTGGGAGTCGTCTTCGGGTCCAGCTCGACTGAGGTTGGGGACGCGCTCGAAGGAGCTGCGACGGACGTGCTGGTCGGGAGAATCGGAACGGAAGCCGTCGAATCGTCGACCGGCCGGGCCTGAGTACAACCAGCGCTGCCGATCAGGACGACCACAACAGCGATCGACCGGCGCCCCAACGAGCGTCCCTGGGACTGCGTAGGTGGTGTGATCAACATGTCAGTATCTCCGGTCAGTTCCGCAGGTCACGCCGTTGTACAGCATGTTGTCGGCACCGGCGTACCACTCATCCCAACCCGCCGGACTGTGTGTGTCGGCGGCCCGGGAGGCGCAGAGCCGGGAGCCACGCATGCGGTGGCGAGCAGCACGATGGCAGCGATCACCGCGATGGCGGCGATCACCGCAGTCCGTGCTGCGGTTGCGGGGAGCGATGGTTTGAAACGTCGGAAGCGCATGGTCCTCTTATTAGATGAAGATCTAATAAGAGCATCGCGCTGGTCGGGCGTCAATCATCTGCGCGGATTAACCCTGTGAGTGCTCTTCCACAACGTGTCGGGCCAGCGCTAGGAATTCCGATTCGACGTCGGCGCGGGCGGAGCCGCGGTTGATGATCGCTGCGGCACCACCGATCAGAGCGAAGCTGAGCAGGTTGGCGAGCACGGTGGCCCGACGGGGCTCGACGCCGGCCTGGCCGAGCTTGGCGGCGACGATATCGAGCAGGAACATCCGACGGTGTTGCTCCACCACGAACT
>JBBRSC010000382.1:0-2033 GCA_038245795.1 Acidimicrobiales bacterium | reverse complement strand
CGACCTCATCGGTGTCACCCTCGAGAAACGAGATGAACTCCTCGACCAGGGCCGCGTAGTCCGCCTCGTTGATCTCGCCCACGCACGGCCCGGCGCACTTCTCGATATGGAAGAGCAGACACGGCTTACCGAGCCGCTGATGACGAACAAGCTTGCCATCGGAACACGTCCGTATCGGAAATGTCCGCAGCAACGAATCCAGCGTCTCACGGATCGCGTAGGCGTGGGCGTAGGGACCGAAGTAGCGATTGCCTTTTCGTCGGGAACCCCGCGTCACGGTGGCACGAGGCCACTCATCAGCCATCGTCAGCGCCAGATACGGGTAACTCTTGTCGTCGACCAACCGCACGTTGAAACGCGGGCGATGCTCCTTGATCAGGCTGTACTCCAACATGAGCGCTTCGACCTCGTTGCGCACCTGGATCCACTCGATCGTGGCCGCGGTGGCAACCATCTGTGCGGTCCGCGGATGGAGCTGGCGCGGGTCCTGGAAGTAGTTCGAGACCCGTTGTCGGAGTGATTTGGCCTTACCGACATAGATGATGCGCCCGGCCGCATCTCGGAACTGGTAGCTGCCCGGCTCGTCCGGGATCGTTCCGGCTGGGGGGCGGGCAATCACGGCACTGAACCTACCCGTGACCTGCGACGAAGATCGACGTCGGCTCCGCTGCATCGGCTGGTTGAAGGTCACAGCCGGCGATGACGGAATGGAATGAAACATGTCGCAACGCTGGTTAGAGTGAGTTCACGCCAGCCGGGATTCTGGCGACATATCGATCCTGAGACCGACATCCCCGTGGAGAGGCGACCCGGCTGTCCCCACCGGTCACATCAGGATCCCAGCAGAAGGGCCCCGCCCACATGATCAGGATCCAGTCACCACTCACCGACAGCTACACAACCGCCACGCCCACCGAGTTGGAGACGCGCATCGCGGCCGCCAAGTCGACGCTGGGCGACGATGTGTTCATCCTCGGCCATCACTACCAGCGCGACGAGGTGATCCGGTGGGCTGACGCCCGCGGGGATTCGTTCAAGTTGGCGAAACTGGCCTCGCAACGCCCCGAGGCCAGTTCCATCATTTTTTGCGGGGTGCACTTCATGGCCGAGGCAGCGGACATTCTCACGGCGGATCACCAAGCGGTGATCCTGCCGGATCTGAATGCCGGGTGTTCCATGGCGGACATGGCCGACATCGACTCGGTCGAAGAAGCGTGGGAATCGTTGGCAGCGACCTGCGACATCGAGCGCGTGGTCCCCATCACATACATGAACAGTGCCGCCAACCTGAAGGCATTCGTCGGTCGTCACGGCGGGGCCGTGTGTACGTCGTCAAATGCCCGAGCAGTCCTCACCTGGGCCTTCGAGCGCGGTGACAAGGTCCTGTTCTTCCCCGATCAGCATCTCGGTCGGAACACGGGCCACCAGATGGGTTACACCGAGACCGACATGGCGGTATGGAACCCACGCTTGGAACTGGGCGGGCTCAGCGATGTACAGGTGAAGGACGTCACGTTCCTCTTGTGGAAGGGCCACTGTTCGGTCCACCAGCGGTTCCAGCGCAGCCACATCGAGGCGTTCCGCGCCGCCAACCCCGACGGTCAAGTGATCGTCCATCCCGAATGCAGCCACGAGGTCTGTGAGCTGGCCGATCAGGTGGGGTCCACCGAGTTCATCATCGACGCCGTGGCTGCCGCCGCACCCGGTACGGCAATCGGCGTCGGCACCGAAATCCACATGGTGAACCGTCTCGCGAACGAGCACCCCGAGTTGACCGTCACGTCGCTGGATCCGTTGGTCTGTCCGTGCTCGACGATGTTCCGGGTCGACGCTCCTCACCTGTGTTGGGTGCTGGAGGAATTGGTTGCGGGCCGAACGCCGAACCAGATCATCGTTGATCCCGATGTTGCCGAATGGGCGAAGGTCGCGCTCGACCGGATGCTGGCCATCACCTGACCGGTGAGCCGTGTCTCAGACGTTCCGGAAGAACTCGCTCCCGCGCAGTCGCCGAGTCATGGCATTCTTCGTACGCT
>JBBRSC010000381.1:0-2037 GCA_038245795.1 Acidimicrobiales bacterium | reverse complement strand
GTCCGCGGCGGGGCCGGGACCGCTCTGGTGGGGAGTCACGAGGAAGTCGCCGACCGCATTGCTGAGTATGCCGCCCTGGGCTTCGAGGAGTTCATCCTGTCCGGGCACCCGCAGCTGGAGGAGGCCTACTGGGTCGGCGAAGGGCTCCTGCCGATTCTTCGTCAACGTGGCCTGGTGCGAGACGCCCCGCCGACTCCATGGACCGACGATCGCGGCCGCGCGACCCGGCTGACCGCAAGCGCGGCCCGATAGAGCGAGCGCGGCCCGATAGAGCAAGCGCGACCCGATCTCGGGTCAGATCACGCCGGTGGCGAGCAGGATTCCGACGATGCTGGCCGCACCGATGCGATACCAGCCGAAGATGGTGAGCGGCTTGTGCTCGAGGTAGGACACCATCCACTTCACCGAGATGAACGCCGCAATCCCCGCCACGATCGTGCCGATCAGTGGGTTGGCCCAACCGAAGGTGTCGTAGAGCGTCGAGCCGTTCTTGAGGAGCTCGTACCCGGTTGCCGCGCTGAGTGTCAGGAACCCGAGCAAGAAGGAGAATTCCACGGCCGCTTGGAGGCTGAGCCCCAGGACGAGCGCGGCGAGAATCGTCACCAACGATCGGCTGGTTCCGGGCCACAGTGCCAGCACCTGCGCGACGCCGATGATGAGCCCCTGTCGAAGCGTGACGTCAGACAACTTTGTGGTGGTCACGCGAAGCTTCGACTGGTTGGCGACGAACACCAAGATGATCACACCACCGAGAAACCACGAGCCGACGACGGGCCAGGGCCTCAACAACTTGTCCTTGATGGGGCTCGCCAGCAGTACCCCAATGGCGGCGGCCGGAACGAAGGCCACGGCGAGCGCCATCAGCAGATTGCGTCCCTCTGCGCTCTTGCCGATCGCCCCTTGGGCCATCAGGACGAATCGCTGCCTGAAGATACCCAGTACCGCCAGGATGGCGCCGATCTGGATGACGACCGTGAAGGTGTCCAGCGCGTCCTTCGAGCTGTCGGATTGACCGATGTCAAAGATGCGTTCGGCGACGAGGAGGTGCCCCGTGGAGCTGATGGGAAGGAATTCGGTGACACCCTCGATGACGCCCAGCACGACAGCCTTCGGAGTCGTCAGGGAGTTGTCCCGAATCGACGGGGTGGTCGACGCGTCTCGTGCTGCTGGGGAGGCGCTGGCCGAGCCCACTCCTGCCGCTGCCACGATCGCCAGGAGGAACATCGAACCGACGAGTCGAATGACCGACCGTTGCGAATTCGGCAGGCGGATGGTCGATGGCGAGTGTGGTTCAACGTGAGGCACGTCGAGAGAAGCTACCGGGTGCGACGGTTAACGCTCAGTTACACGCGAGATGTCTGCGGGAATGCCATCGTGGGTAGGAGTGGTTATGGATGTCATGCTGTTCCTGCTCATCTTCCTGGCCGTGAGTCTCGGCGTTGCGCTGTTGGTCGGCGTCGGACTCGCCCGCGTCTCCAACGATCCCCATCCGGGGGCCATTCATCCGATGCCCAGGGTGTCGAGCCACTGAGGGTGCGATCCGTCGTATCACCCTGCACCTAGGGTGATCAGGTGCGGTACGGAATTCTCACCGGCGGTGGCGACTGCCCCGGGTTGAATGCGGTGATCCGGGCGGTGGTCCGCCGGGCGGATCGTCATCACGGCGATCAGGTGATCGGCTTCCGTGATGGCTGGAGCGGAGTGCTCGACGACGATCACGAGCCACTCAGCATCGAGAGGTGTCGGGGCATCCTCCCACGTGGAGGATCAATTCTCGGGATGTCGCGGCTCACGCCGTATCAGGTCGAAGGCGGCCTCGAAGAAGCCCTTGGGACCATGTCCCGCTTGAAACTCGACGGCATGATCGTGATCGGCGGCAACGGTTCCCTAGCGATTGCGCACCGTCTGACCGGTGATGGACTCCGCTGCATCGGGGTGCCCAAGACCATCGACAACGATGTCGCCGGAACCGACCTGACCTTCGGTTTCGACACCGCGCTCCACGTCGCGACCGAGGCGATCGACCGTCTGCACACC
>JBBRSC010000380.1:0-2054 GCA_038245795.1 Acidimicrobiales bacterium | reverse complement strand
CGTCGGTCCGCGACAGTTTCAACGCCGTCTTCGTCCAGGGCGACGCCGTTGGTGACCTCATGTTCTACGGCCGCGGTGCCGGTGGATTCCCGACCGCCTCAGCCGTCCTCGGCGACGTGCTGGACGCCGCGGCCAACCTGCGGCGTGGGGGTTCCGGCTCCGTCGGCCAACTCGGACGTGCGACCATCCGCCCCATCGACGAACTCGCGTCGCCCTTCTACCTGAACATCGAGGTCGCCGATGAGCCCGGCGTGCTCGCGGCGGTGGCGGGGAGCTTCGGGCGTCACGGCGTGTCGATCCGCTCAATGGAGCAGGAAGGTCTCGGCGACGATGCCCGGCTCGTCTTCATCACCCACGTTGCTCGTGAGGCCGACGTGCGTTCGACCCTCCGTGAGCTGTCGAGCCTCGACGCCGTGACCCGCATCGGATCGGTTCTCCGGGTCATCGAGTCGTCATGACCATGTCGTACGTGAGCACCCGCGGCGCTGCCGCGCCGCTGGGGTTCAGCGATGTCCTACTAGAAGGGCTGGCCACCGACGGCGGCCTCTATGTACCGGAGCGTTGGCCGAACCTGGCAGGCATCAACGCTCGGCGGCCCTATGCAGAGGTGGCCTCCGAGGTCATGTGGCCCTTCGTCGACGGCTCGATGGACCGCTTCGACTTCGACACGATTGTCGGCGAGGCGTACGCGACATTCGAGACTCCGCCCGGCTCCAGCCCCGACGTGGTCCCGATCGTGGATCTTGGCGACGACCTGTATCTCGCTGAGCTCTACTGGGGTCCGACGCTGGCCTTCAAGGACATTGCGTTACAGCTCGTCGGGCGACTCTTTGCCCATCAGTTGGCTGCCCGTCATCGCCGCATGATGATCGTCGGTGCCACCTCAGGCGACACGGGTTCTGCCGCCATCGATGCTGTCGCCGGACGCGACGGCATCGATATCGTGATGCTGCATCCCCTCGGCCGCTGTAGCGATGTTCAACGTCGCCAGATGACCACCGTCAACGCATCGAACGTGCACAACGTGGCGATCGACGGGACGTTCGACGACTGCCAGGACCTGGTGAAGTCATTGTTCGCCGACGAGTCGTTCCGACGTGAGGTGTCCCTCGGTGCCGTCAACAGCATCAACTGGGCACGGGTGATGGCGCAGATCGTCTACTACGTGACCACGTCCGCCGCCGTCCAGTCCCGGCGCGCGTCCGATGAGCCCGTCAGCTTCAGCGTTCCCACTGGAAACTTCGGCAACGTCTTCGCCGGGTACGCCGCCATGCGGTGTGGGCTCGACGTCAATGATCTGATCGTGAGCTCGAACCACAACGACATTCTCACTCGCTTCTTCACGACAGCCACGATGGAGATTCAGAACGTTGTCCCGTCGCTGAGCCCGTCGATGGACATTCAGGTGTCGTCGAATCTGGAGCGATTGCTGTTCGACCTGGTGGGCCGCAGGGGCTCGACCCTCTCCGAGATGATGCTCGAGTTCCGCAGCGAGGGTCGGCTCACAGTGCCGGTCGAACAACTCGGCATGCTGACCGAACACCATCGTGCGGGCCGCTTCGATGACGAACAGTGCCTGGCGCTCATGGCTGAGTTGCATCGTGACCGCGGACTGCTCATCGATCCTCATACTGCGGTGGGAATCGGCGTGGCGCGCGAGCTCAGACGCGACGGACCAGTGATCTGTCTGGGAACTGCTCATCCCGCGAAGTTCCCGGACGCTGTGATGGCCGCGACGGGTGTTCATCCACAGCTGCCCGAGCACCTGGCCGACCTGTTCGAACGTCCCGAACGCTACGACACCCTTGCCAACGACCCGAATGTGGTCAAGGCGTACGTCCGGGCTGCTCTGGGTTGACCTTGCCGGTTGACGTGAAGCGATAGTCGTGCGGTCCGGATCGGACCGTTTCCCGCCAGTATTCGGTGGTGTGGTCCGGCCAGTTGTTGGTGAGGCGACCCTCGGAGTTCTTGTACCAGGAGTCACAGGACGCCACCCACACGGTTTTCAGCGCGCGGGTCTGAGTCTCGAGGTCGGTTCGCGCCATCACCTCGGG
>JBBRSC010000379.1:0-2054 GCA_038245795.1 Acidimicrobiales bacterium | reverse complement strand
TTGGTGACCCGGATGCATCCGTGGCTGGCCGCTTGGGTCGGCACCGAGTTGGACCCGTGGATCGCGTAGCCGCCTGTGAAGTACTTGGGTGAGTAGAGCACGCCGAGAGCGCTTCGCCGGATGCCGGAGATCTGTCGTGTGAGTCGGTAGTTGCCGCGGGGACTGGGCGTCGATCGTTTGCCCGACGAGATGTCAAACACCCCATCCACGTAGTTGTCGGTCGAGATGATCATGATCTGGCGGCCGAGGTCGATCTCGATCCGGTGGCCGGCACCAGGCGCCCGAACGGCCGCACGATCGCTGAACGAGGCGAGCGCCCATCGGCTCACGGCGTCGAGCACGCCGGTTCGGGGGAAGCCGTAGAACTTCTGGAACACGACCAGACCGTGGCGGGTGGATTCACCGAAGCGGCCGATCGGATCCTGGATCCAGAAGCCGCGTTGCAGGAGCTTGAACTGCATGAACGCCACGTCGACGCCGACCGCTCCCACACGGAGTTCGTCACCCGCGACGGCGAGCGAAGTCGGGGTGGGTGGAGGCGTGGACGAAGGTGTCGGCGGTGTCGTTGGAGGAGGAGGTGCCGTCACGGCTGGGATGGTCGGAGGCGGATCGGCGACTCCCGCAGCAGCGGTGCCCGACAACACGGTGGCGAACAACGCAACTGCGACGCCGGCTGATCGGGCCACGTGTTGTCCCGTCGACGGTCTCGATGTCACCGTGGGTGTGCCAGGTGATTGCCGTCCCGGTCCGTGAAGCGAACTCGATGGCTGGGGTGTCGATGTCATAGGGAGGCGTCCTGGTTCTGGGGCATCGGGAATCGAATGAACGGTATCGCCGGGCGCTGGTCATCAACGATTCATCGAGAGGTAGCGTTGGCGCATGAACGAAGTTGTGAACGACGTCGCCACCCCAGAACCGTCTGCCTCGACAGTGGGGGAACTTCGCGCCTCGGGCTGGGTGTCTCGCGGCGTGAAGGACGAGCTCCGGACCAACGCGATCGCTCGCATCCGCTCGGGCCGTGACCTCTTCCCGTACATCCTGGGATACGAGGACACCGTGTTCCCGCAGCTCGAGAACGCGCTCCTCGCCGGCCATGACGTGATCTTCCTGGGTGAGCGCGGTCAGGCAAAGACCCGCATGATCCGCGGGCTCGTCGAACTGCTCGATGAGTGGATGCCTATCGTTGCCGGATCGGAGATCAACGACGATCCGTATCATCCGATCTCCCGGTATGCCCGCCAACTGGTCGAAGCCGATGGTGAGGACACGCTCATCAGTTGGGTGCACCGCTCCAACCGCTACGGCGAGAAGCTCGCCACTCCTGATACCTCGATCGCAGATCTCATCGGTGAAGTCGATCCCATCAAGGTCGCTGAGGGGCGCTATCTCTCCGACGAGCTGACCCTTCACTACGGGTTGGTCCCGCGCACGAACCGCGGCATTTTCGCGATCAACGAGCTCCCCGATCTGGCGGAACGCATCCAGGTGGGGTTGTTGAACGTGCTCGAGGAACGCGACATCCAGATCCGCGGATACAAGATCCGCCTGCCGCTCGACGTGATGCTGGTGGCCTCAGCGAACCCAGACGATTACACGAATCGGGGTCGGCTGATCACCCCGCTCAAGGATCGGTTCGGCAGTCAGATCCGTACCCACTATCCCCTCGATGTCGAGACCGAGATGGCCATCATCGAGCAGGAATCGACACCACCGACGGTCGAGGGCGCCGACGTTGCGGTTCCCTCGTACATGTCCGAGATCGTTGCGACGCTCAGCCAGCTGGCCCGCCAGAGCCCGCATATCTCCCAGCGGTCGGGCGTGTCGGTCCGTCTCTCGGTCTCGAACCAGGAGACGATGATCGCCAACGCGCTGCGGCGGTCGCTCCGCAAGGGGGACCATGACGTTGCGCCGCGCATTTGCGACCTCGATGCCATGGCGGCCTCGACGGCTGGCAAGGTCGAGATCGAATCGCTCGAGGAGGGGCGTGACGGACAGATTCTCGAGCACCTGGTTCGAGCGGCAGTCCTCACGGTGTTCCGGGAGCGGGTCCCGCC
>JBBRSC010000378.1:0-2059 GCA_038245795.1 Acidimicrobiales bacterium | reverse complement strand
GCTGTGCTTCGAGCAAGCAAGGCTCCATCAACAACCAGGCCAAGCCGTCGACCTCGCCGACGCCACTGCGTCCGGTCAGCAACTGTTCTTCGCCAACGTGCAAAACACTCGACACACACCACGCCGCATCGGACCGCCGGTCGATCGGCCGTCGCGAGCCAAAGCCGAGCACCTCAAACGAGTACTGCCGCGCCTGGCCAGCGTCGCCCGCGGCCAACGATTCGACCCGGTCCCATGGAACCAACTGACCCTGTTCGCGTCCGAGCTCGAGCCGTCCGTCGTCATCGCGCTCGCCGCGACGATCGACACAGCGCTGCTGCGATATTGCGACGAGGTCATCCGCGACCACGCCGCCGCGCACGGTTGGAGCAACAAGCAGACCAACGATGTCCGCCGCTCGCTGCGCCTCGTGCAGGTCCTCCAACACGCCCCGAACGCGAAGATCAACGCCAGCGACGTCCTCCAGATCCCGAGCCTGCGAGACAACGTCAGCGCCCAGTCGACCCTCGACATCCTCGCAAAGGCCGGTCTGCTCATCGACGACCGAACCTCGCCCGCCGAGCGCTACTTCAACACACAGATCGACGGACTTCCCGCTGCTATGACCAACCAGCTGCGCGTCTGGTTCGACATCATGATCAACGGCAGCAGCATCACACCGCGTCGCCACCCACGAGACCCCGAGACCGCCAAGCTGCACATCCGGGCGATCTGCCCGATCGCACGCCGGTGGGCGTCCCAAGGACACGACTCCTTCGCCGAGATCGACCGCAACGACATCCTCGCCGTGTTGCCCCAGAACGGGCCCCGCCGCCACACCGTCGAGCAAGGACTCAGATCGCTGTTCCGCGTCCTCAAAGGCCGAAAGCTCGTCTTCGTCGATCCGATCCGGGCGATGCCGGTCACCGACACCAATGCCACCATCCCGGTCCCCCTCGACACCGACACGATCCGCACAGCGCTCAACTCGCCCGACGCGGCCAGCGCACTCACCGTCGCGTTCGTCGCCTTCCACGCCCTCACCGTCCGCGAGCTCCGCGCCATCCAACTCACCGACATCGCCGACGGCCGACTCACCATCGGCGACCGCACCATCCCCCTCGCCGCCCCAGTCCTCCCACGGCTCGCCGCCTGGCTCGACCACCGCGCCCACACCTGGCCGGCCACGATCAACCCGCACCTGTTCATCAACCGGCGCACCGGACCGCGGCTCACACCCGTCAGCCGAACGTTTCCACTCAGCCACGTCAGCCTCGCATCGCAAACCCTGCGCGAAGACCGCATCCTCGACGAAGTCCGCGCCACCGGCGGCGACATCCGACGAATCTGCGAGCTCTTCAACATCACCGTCGACACAGCAATGCGCTACGCCAACACCCTCGACCACACCGATACCGCCACGGGTTCGGGAACCCAAGCCGTCAACCACTAGCCCCGAGCCCGGCACCATCAGCATCGAAGATGACGTGATTCCGGGCCCGTCGATCGAGTACCGCATGGCATCATGACCAGATGGGCGCTCAGCCTCCTGTTCGTGATCAGCGATTCCCTGACGAGGACCTGGTTCCGTCGCCAGGGGGGTGGGCCGCGCCTCAGGGGTCGCGACCCGGATGGGACTGGATGCCAGCTGGCGGCGCCAGGCCCGTCCCATCGTTGATGTCGTGGTGGATCCGGCTGCTCTATAGAACTCCGCTAGCGGACCGCTATGCCCATCAGTTGATGTGGCGGCACGGTGGCTTCCTCGTCCTGCCACCAGGCCATCGTTGGCTTCAGCGTCCGAACTGAAAGTCGAGCGTCGACCGCGTGTCCAATCCAGCGAGCGGGCATACGTTCCCACCCGCGCGACTAACCTCCACAGCGGGCATCGCCCTTGGGTTCCCGTCCGAGACGGCTTCAGTGTCCGTGAACTCATGGCTTTAAACCACCATCGCCTGATCAGTGTCGAAGAGTCGCCGCTCGTTGGGCGTGAGCACGGTGTGGACCACGGCGGACCTCGCACCTACGCGCCAAATGCCGCGCCCTTGCACGAGCTGTCCGAGCCAGTCACGCTCGCGTTCGG
>JBBRSC010000377.1:0-2112 GCA_038245795.1 Acidimicrobiales bacterium | reverse complement strand
TTACTGCCCGGCGAAGTGGTCGACGCCGCCGAGGATGCGTACCGATCGGGTGCCGTTCCCTTGGCCTCGGCCGAAGGATTCATCCGCCAGATCATCGGATGGCGTGAGTACGTGTGGGGCCTCTACTGGTGGTTCGGCCCGAAGTACGAACACGTCAACGGCCTGGGTGCGACCCGCCCGTTGCCACCAGTCCTGGCAGGTACGGCTCCGACTGAGATGGCGTGCGTGGCGAACGTGATCGCCAAGCTCGATGACTACGGATGGACCCATCACATCGAGCGCCTGATGGTCTTGGGCAACCTGAATCTGCTGGCGGGGGTCGATCCGCACGAGACGTCGGACTGGATGTGGGAGCGCTTCGTCGACAGTGCCGAATGGGTCATGCTGCCGAACGTGATGGGAATGAGCCAACACGCCGACGGCGGTCGCATGGCGACCAAGCCATATGCCAGCGGGGGCGCCTACATCAAGAGAATGAGCGACCACTGCCGCGACTGTCGTTTCGATCCAACGAAACGGACAGGCCCGAGGGCCTGTCCGTTCTCCACGCTCTATTGGGACTTCCTGGCTCGCAACGAAGGTGCGTTCCGTGGCAACAACCGTCTGGCGCAACCGCTGGCGGGCATGCGTCGGTTGTCGGATCTGCCGGCGGTGCGCCAGCGGGCGATCGAAGTGCTGACCCTGTTGGACGCTGGCGAGCTCTGATCAGCGGACTGATCGGCGGGTTCCGGTTACTTCGTAGTGCCGACGAGTTCCCGTTCGGAATCCGAGTCGAGCTCGTCGATCCGATCGGGGGTGTGCTCGCTGAACCCGAAGCGATCGTGGATGGGTCGCATCCAGCGGGGTGCCCACCAGTTCGCTTCGCCTGCAAGCTTCATGAAGGCTGGCACCAGCAACCCTCGGACCAGCGTGGCATCCATCAGTACTGCCACGGTCAGGCCGATTCCGAAGAGTTTGATGAAGGTCACATCGCTGGTGCCGGTGGCGAGGAACGTGATCGCCAACAACATGGCAGCTGCGGTGACAATACTTCCGGTCTTTTCCAGACCGGTCGCCACCGAGGCGGCGTTGTCGCCGGTGCGATCGTGCTCTTCTTTGATGCGGGACAACAGGAACACCTCGTAGTCCATCGACAATCCGAAAGCCACGCAGAACATGAGGATGGGTGTTGTGGTGTCGGTCAGCCCCGTGGGGGTGAAGCCGAGGAAACCGGCGAAGTGGCCTTCCTGGAAGACCCACACCATGGCGCCGAAGGTGGCCGACAGCGAGAGCAGGTTCAACACGATGGCCTTGAGCGGTACCACCACAGATCCGAACATGAGGAACAGCAGGATGAAGGTGGCGAGCGCGATGATGCCGACCGCCCAGGGCAACCGTGCGGCGATGGCAGCTTTGGTGTCGACGAGTCGGGCGGAGTTGCCGCCGACCGCAACATCGCCGACGGGGTAGGTCGCTGCCCGAACCGTCGCGAGCTGTGTTTCGCCCTCGGGTGAGTTCGGGTTGATGGTGGTCACCACGCTGAACCGAACCGCCTCGCTGCCGTTCGGACCAGGAACCCGGAACCCCGCGAGGGAAGGGTCAGGTCCGAGCACGAGCCCGCCCTTGATGTAACGGCCCGTCGCTGCATCGACACGGGCGACGCTGTCGACGATGGACAGTTGTTTGGCGGTGGCGTCAACAGCGACGTCGCCACCGGTCGCATTCTCGGCGATGACAGGAAAGGCTTGTGATTCGTTGGAGGTGAACTCGCCGCGCAGTCGTTCGGTGGCGACGCGGGCCTCGTTGCTTGCGGGAAGTACCCGCTCGTCGGGTGTCCCGAAGACAACGTTCAGAAACGGTGCGCCGAGGAAGAGTAGGAAGACCACGACGGCGCCGCCGATGACGACGGGTCGCTTCATGACAAGGACGGCGGTGCGATGCCAGAAGCCGTCGTGGGAGGCGCTCGCGGGCCGCTTCTTGAAGACCCTGAGCGAATCGACCCTCGTGCCAAGCACCGCGAGCAGCGCGGGCAGCGTGAGCAACGACGCCGATGCGCTGACGAGCGTCACGCCGATGCCGGCGTAGGCGAAACTGCGGAGGAAATACAGCGGGAAGACCAGCAGCGCCGACAGT
>JBBRSC010000376.1:0-2132 GCA_038245795.1 Acidimicrobiales bacterium | reverse complement strand
GGGTGACAGCCATATCGTGGCGCCCGACTGCACCGTCGTGGCAATGGGACCACGTACGGGCGTGGCGGTGGTGATGTCCGAAATCGATCTGTCGCTCGCGCTCGACAAGCGTCGCCCAGACGGTACCGATGTACTGGCCGCCCGTCGCCCGGAGATCTATTCGGCGTTGGCCGATCCGACGCCCCCGCTCGACGATCATCATCGCGGCGCCGAGGTCAGGGTCGCAGTGTGCGCCGTCGAGCCGACAATCGACCCGGTCCCGTTGGTCCGCGAGGCTGTGGAGGCTGGTGCGCACCTGGTGGTGCTCCCCGAGTTTTCAGCCGATGGTCGGGTCAACGACCTTCGTGCCGTGGCTGGCGACGCGGTGATCGTGTCGAGCATCCGCGAGGGCGCCGAACACGTCGGCATTGCGCTGACGGCGAACGGCATCATCGGACGTCAGGTCCAGATCCACCAGATCGAGGCGAACGCTCCATGGCAGACCGGTCTCGGCAGCGATCTCACGCCTATCGATCTCCCGTGGGGTCGCCTCGCCATCATCGTCGGCGACGACTCGATCTTTCCCGAGGTCAGCCGCATGGCGGCGCTGGCCAGCTGCGATGTTGTCGCCGTTCCGTTCACCCAACGCGAAGCCTGGGAGACCCGCACCGGTCTGATCGAGCGGGCAGCTGAGAACCGGATGTGTCTGGTGGCAGCCAATGCGGCGGGCCACGGCGTCATCATCGATCTCCCCCCGGACTTCACGTTGTGGGCGCCGTCGCGAACCCGCGTGTTCGACGGCACCATCAATCAGCCGGACGTGCTGGCGTGCGCTTCGGGCGAGACGACGAGATCGACGATCCATCCGGACCGTGCGGTCAATCGGCAGATCTCGAAAGGCACCAATCTGGTCGACGGCCGACCGTGGAAGCTGGCGACAGCGATCGTGTCGCCCTCGCCAGCTGCGACCTGACTAACTCTCCTGGGTCATCGGTGCCGGTGGCACGCCGTCATCACCCTTGGACTTGCGTGACAAGGCGAAGCCGAGGCCACCGAGAACGACCACCGCAGCAGCGATGCCGCCAATGATCAGGCCGGTATTGCTGCTCTCTTCCTTGACGGTCGAGTCCTTGGGTGCCTCGGTCACGACTGCTTTCTCGATCGTGGTCGTGGTTGCCGCTTCTGTGGTGGTGGCGATCGCTGGTTCGGTCGTGGTGGTGGCCACGACCGGCACGGTGGTCACCGGTGCGCCGCTCCCGCCGAACGTGATCTCCTGGACGGCCCAGCGTGGCAGCGGCAGGAACGGTTCTTGGATCGCCACGATGTAGCACGGACCGGAAACGCCGCAGACGAGCGGGGCGCCGTTGTTCATGATGCCGTGGTCCTTCTTGACCGTGATCGTGGTCGAGCCGGTGCCGTCTGCAGCGACGTCAAGCTTCTTGGCTGCGCCGTACTCCTCGAAGTTGAGCAGGTCGGGAACTGTTGTGAATTCCTTCTGACCGGCGATCACGACCTTGACCGGCTTACCGCCGGCGCTGGTCGGGGTGAACTTGGCGAACGACACATCGACGACATCACCATCGGTCAGCCCGTCGAATTTCGACACCTTGATCGTCTCGCCATCGTGCGTGGCTCCCGCGGGAATCACCAGGAACGCGCCGGTTCCGGCGGCGAGAATGGCAGTGGCGGCGGCGATACGAGCAAGTCGCATGGGTACTCCAATGTGGGATGGAACGAAATCGTTCGGTGGAACAGCGTTCCGCTCACAGAAACAATAGTCGGCGCCGGGGCGTCGCACAGATCTTTCAGGCGAGCAGTGTGACCTTGAGCGCACCGAGCGCCGTGGCGCTCAGCAACGACAGCCAGATCACGGCAACGAGCGGCTGCGCGCGGCGGATGGCCGACGCCATGATCGCTTCGCGGACGGGGGTCGAACCCTCACTGACCAATTCGCCGAACGCGGCCGAGAACGGTCGGAGCAGGAAGCGGATGACGATGCCGCACGTCATGATCACGGCGAACAACAGGACCTTGGCGGCTAACCAGTTTCCCTGGAAGGGCCCATCGTCGGCGACGAGCGACACCACGCCGCTGATCCACAGCCCAGCACAGACGAGCGTCCGGAACACCAGGTCGCCCTGCGCGAGCTTGCC
>JBBRSC010000375.1:0-2133 GCA_038245795.1 Acidimicrobiales bacterium | reverse complement strand
ATACCAGCCGCCGTAAAGGCGCCACAGGTTGTGGACCACGAACTCCGGCTCGTCGTAGACGGGCTGGAGCCACGGTAGCTCCAGAAGATGAGCGGGGGCACGGACCGTGTGGATGATGTCGGACAGCCGGGCGCCTTCGTTCATCAACGCCAACGTCTGGTCGACCAGCGACTCCAAGAGCGAGGCCGTGTCCTCGAGGACGCCCCGGATTCTGTCGACCCCGCCGATCGGCAACCCGTGACCGGGCAGCAACAGCTCCGCACCGAGCACCGCCATCTTTCGCATCGCCGCCGCCCATTCGGCGGGGTAGCGCTGGACTTTTTGCGGATTGCCACAGTTCGGTGCCGCCCAGATGAACAGATCGCCGGTGCAGAGGATCTTCTGCTCGGGCATCCAGACCCAGGTGCCGTCGTCGGTTTCGCCGCGATCGTGGCGCAACTCGAAGTGGAACTCGCCGACGTCGATGTCGAGCTCGTGTTCATAGGTGACGTCGGGGTAGCGGTAGTTCCCAGGAAAGTACGGCCCGCGCAGCTGGAACTGGCGCTGATTGATGATCGCGTTGTACCCGGTTGTGGCTTCGTAGCGACGGAACCGATCCGGGAGCGCCCGATGCCCGATGACCTGCGCCGGAGTCGTGTCAGCTTCGGCTTCGAACAACGCCACTGCATAGATGTGGTCAACATGGCCATGGGTGAAGACGGCGGTATGCAGCGGTTGATCAGTCCAGGCGCGAATCTGCTCGTGGATTGCGGGGGCGTGTAGCGGTCCGCCGGCGTCCACCAGGACCAGCCCATCGCTTGTCCGAACTGCTGCCACGTTGGCGAAGCTCTCCACGAAGGCAACGTCCGGCGCCAGCTCCTGAAGCACGGTGCCGCCACCGATTTGTAGCGGATGGTGACTGTCGATCGACATCTTTCCGGACAGAATCGATTCGGACAGTTCCAGCAGATCAGTCGTGGCCATGATGTTGCTCCTCGGGCAGGGGAAAAGTCGCTTCCCGGAGAATATCCACAGGCGCCTTGAGAGTTCTCGATGTCCTCCGTTACAGTTGAGCTGCGTTCGGAGTCCCAGGCGGGGCGAGAGGTTGTTCGAGATGAAACGAATTGTTGTCACATCGGTGGGGTCGTTGGCTCTCCTGGCGAGCCTGTGGTCGGGGACTGCAGCGAGCCAGGTGGCACCACCACCCGAGACCACCGTTGCCCCCACGACGGCTGCGCCCACGACGGCTCCTCCCACGACCGACGCACCTACCACGGCGGCACCCACGACCGACCCGGCTGGAACAGCTCCGCCCACAACGGTGGCCGGCGGAACGGCATCTGCCACCACTGCACCGCCTGTCTCGATCCCGCAGGTGCCACTCCCGGGTGAGCAGATCACCAGCGGCACGCTGACTGTTGGAGCGACCTTCAAGGACAAGACGGGCTCGACCTGCCAGCTGAGCGGCTCGCTCGCTGGTCAGGAAATGAACATCATGCTCGACGAAAACGGGCGGATCGGGGCCACCTACGGCCAAGCCAGCATCGGCGGTGGCCAGGTTGGCCTCGTGATGGTCGAACTGGGCCCGCTCCCGATGGCGGTGACGGCCTTCCGAACGACGGGCGCCTGCAATCAGGACGTCGTTGGAATCGGTGCGTACGACGCCACGGCCAAGACAGCCGAGTTCAAATCAGTCGGCTACGCGGTGTACCCGAACGACTATCTCGACGACGTGCGCGTGTCGCTCAGCGTCGGAACATCGGCTTCTCCTGCCACGCTGGATCTGCAGAAGGCGTACGACTTCCTCGCAGCACCCCGGCCGACTTCCTGACCCGATCAATGATTGCTGAGGAGGCGACGGCTTCCTCAGCAGCGCAACCGATTCGGGTGCCTCGTTCGAATCGTCCTCGGCACCAAATCTTGCGCCGAGCGTAACTACGCCGCAACGTTCTTTGTAGCGTGTCGAGGATCTGACGGGTCGTCAGATGCTCTGGCACACTGTGCGCTTCGACCCTCGGCCGGATGACCGGTGCCAAAGGTGACCATGGATTTCGACGACTCGCCAACCGAAGCAGCGTTCCGAGCGGAGTGCATTGCGTGGCTCGATTCGAATGCGACTCGTCGGGACGGCGCAGCGGAAATGTGGTCGACGCT
>JBBRSC010000374.1:0-2162 GCA_038245795.1 Acidimicrobiales bacterium | reverse complement strand
CGACGGTGCCGCTCTACAGCGAAATCCTCGCCCAGGAACGATCTCCCGAGCTCGAGGAGATCTGATGTCATTCGGGCCGCCAGCAGGATCACCGTTCGCCTCCCCCGGCGGCGGTCAGGGTCTCCCCTTTGCGGGCATTCCACCGGAGCTACTGACGCGCGTCGAACGACTCCTCGAGGACGAACCCGTCCATCGCGTCGCGCCACCGGCATGGCGACCATCGGAACCAAGCGGCCTTCCGTTCACGTTGCGACGCTTTCTGGCTGGATCATGGGGTGGCGTTGGAATCGCCGGGTTCCTCGTGCTGGTCGAGACGGTGCTCGCGCAATCGGGTCCCCTGCTCAGCCAGATCGCCATCGACGACGGCATTCGCGCCAACAACACCGCTGTCCTGTGGAAAATCGCCGCGGTATATGCGGCCGTGATCATCATTTCGGGGGCGCTCGGCGGGCTCCGCGTGGCGTACACCGCTCGACTCGGAGAGCGACTCATGGAACGACTCCGGGTGCGGGTGTTCTCGCACCTACAGCGGCTCTCGGTCGACTATTTCACCGAGGAGAAGGCGGGCGTGATCATGACCCGCATGACGTCAGACATCGACAACCTGTCGATGCTGTTCCAGGAGGGCCTTGTCCAGATCGGCGTGCAGGGCCTGGCAGTTGTGGTGATCAGCATCGGGTTGTTCATCATCAATCCGGGCCTCGCGGCGTTCACGATCCTGATCGTCATCCCAGCCATGGTCGGGCTCACGCTTTGGTTCCGGAGCGCCTCGAACCGTGGGTTCGACGCCGTCCGGGACCGGATCGCGGCGCTGCTATCAGACCTGTCCGAAAGCCTCGGCGGCATCCGGGTCATCACGGCCACCAACCGCCGACGCCACAACGTGGCGAACCACGTCAACCTGGCGGGCGACCATCTCGATGCCAATCTGTATACGGCCAAGGTCGGCGCCATCTATGGTCCGGCGACCGAAGGGCTGGGGATCATCTCCCAAGCAGCAGTCCTGGGGATGGGCGCCACCCTGGTGGCCAACGGGTCGTTGACGGTCGGACAGCTCGTGGCCTTCCTGCTGTACGTGAACCTGTTCTTTACTCCGATCCAACAGCTCGTCCAGCAGTACAACACCTATCAGCAGGGGCAATCCTCGGTCCGCAAGTTGCGAGAGCTGTTGGCCAATGAACCGACCGTGCGCGAGGCACCCGACGCTGCGACGCTGGCGCCCATTGCCGGCACGATCGAATTCGACCACGTGTCGTTCAGCTATCTGGACGGCCAACCGGTTCTCGACGATGTAACACTCCGCATCGAGGCCGGTGAGACCTTTGCGTTCGTCGGTCCAACCGGCGCCGGTAAATCAACGCTCGCCAAACTCGTCGTCCGCTTCATGGACCCCACCATCGGCACGGTCCGGATCGACGGCACCGACCTGCGCAACGTCACGTTCGACAGTCTCAGACGACAGCTCGGCGTGGTCCCCCAGGAGCCGTTCCTGTTTTCGGGTTCCATCATGGACAATCTCCGGTTCGCTCAACCCGACCTTGATCCGCTCGACGTTCGGGCAGCGTGTGACGCGGTGGGTCTCGGCCCCATGTTGGATCGACTCCCCGACGGACTCGACACACCGTGTCATGACCGCGGCGGATCGTTCTCGTCGGGCGAGCGACAGTTGTTGGCACTCGCTCGGGCTTTTCTGGCTCGACCACGCGTGCTCGTTCTGGACGAAGCGACCAGCTCATTGGATCTCGCATCAGAACGACAGATCGAAGCGGCGCTCGATGTCGTATTGCAGGGCCGCACCGCAATCATCATCGCCCACCGACTCAGTACCGCCATGTTGGCTGACCGCATTGCGGTGATCAACGATGGTGGAGTTGCCGAACTCGGTAGCCACGAGGAATGGGTGGCGCTGGGCGGAGAGTACGCCCAGATGTATTCGACATGGCAACAACACAGCGGCGTATGAGCACGGATTCCTCGGGCAGCGCCGAACTGTCGGGCAGCGCCGAACTGTCGGGCAGCGCCGAACTGTCGGACAGCACGGATTCATCGGACAGCGCTGGTCGCGCGGCGCTCGTGTTTCGCAATGTGTCGGTGATCCGCGACGAACGTCGTGTCGTGAACAACGTCGACTGGCGAATGAACACTGGTGAGCGGTGGGTGGT
>JBBRSC010000373.1:0-2207 GCA_038245795.1 Acidimicrobiales bacterium | reverse complement strand
GTCGACGGCGCACAGGTCGAGGCATTGCCAGAACCCGTCGTTGCGAAGTTGGGTCACGACGTCAAGAAGTTGTTCCCGCGGCGGGAAGATAACGACGACATCACCATCGGGAACGGCGGGTTGGCCGTGCACGGTGAAGGCTGCCAGCTCGGCCTCGGGATCGCTCTCGAATGCTTCGTTGGGCGCGAGCCCCCCGTCGATGACGTCGGCCATATCAGCGGGTTTCCAGCAGCACCGGTGTGGCGCCCGCAGTCTGGCCGTCCTGCTGTTCAACGGTGAGTGCCGCGCCACCCGTCGGGGAGACCTCTCGTCGCCGCAGGATTTCACCGTTTTCGATCGACGAATGCAGCGTCAAAATGGCGTGCATGAGTGTCTCTGGTCCGGGAGGGCAGCCTGGCGCGTAGACGTCGACCGGGACGATCTGATCGACGCCCTGTACCAGGGCGTAGTTGTTGAACATGCCGCCCGAGCTCGCACAGACACCCATCGAGATGACCCACTTCGGTTCCATCATCTGGTCGTAGATCGTCCGAAGCACCGGTGCCATCTTCTGGCTCAGTCGACCAGCAACGATCATGAGATCGGCCTGACGGGGAGAGGCCCGGAAGACCTCCATGCCATACCGGGCCAGGTCGTAGTGGGCACCGCCTGCAGCCATCATCTCGATGGCACAACATGCCAACCCGAACGTCGCTGGCCAGGTCGAACGTGCCCGTGACCATTTGACGAGGTCCTCGAGTTTGCCGGTGATGAAGTTGTGTTCGAGGCCCGCGAAGCCATCGTCACGGACATTGTCAACGAGTCCCATCAGGCTGCTTCCTCATCATGACCATCGGTGCTCATTGGTTGGGTCTCGGGCTCTCGACCCTCGAGCCCCACCTTGCGGATCGTTGTCCGCGAGGTCCGGTTGGAATCGACCATGAGGAGCGACCGTCGCCGCTGCCGGACGGGTGCCCAGTCGAGCGCACCGTTCGAGATGAGGTAGACGAACGACTCGAACACCGCCAAGGAGAAGATCGCAATGGCCGCAATCCCGAAACCGCCGAGACTCCGGTACACGATGGTGAACGGGTACAGGAAGATGATCTCGATGTCGAAGACGATGAAGATCATCGCGATCAGGTAGAAGCGGACCGGAAAGCGTTCGGGGGCATCGGTCTGATCCGTGATCCCGCACTCGTAGGGCGCAACCTTCGCAGACGTCGGTCGCCGGGGAATGAGGATCTTGGTGGCGCCGAAGCTCAGGCCAGCGAACAGTCCCGCTAGGACCAGGAGCGCGACGATCGGAAGGAACTGGCCCATGTTCAGTGGGCCGCTTCGAACTCAGCTCGGGCGGCAATCGCCCGCTTGTCCCGGGAGTGCAACGTCATTGCGAACACCGCGAACAGTAACCCGTTACCGAGCGCGAAGAGGAAGGGGAGGAACCGACGATTGCCGAGGTTCCTCAACATGATCACCGAGACGGTCGACGCTCCCTCCTGACGGGAGGCGGCCGGTGGGGTCTCGCCCGGGGCGACGGTCACTGATTTCGCCTTGGTCACGGTGACCACACCGAACAGCTTGGGATTCTTGGGACGGAATATTGACGACACCCGGAACGACATCTGGCCGACAAGGCTCCGCTCCTGTACCGGACTACACGAGTCCTTGCCGCCGAAGAAGAAGACATCGTTGACGATGTACTTCGAGCTGTTGGTCCCGTCCCCGAATGCCTTGGCGGCCACCAGCTCAGCATCTGCTGACGCCACCGCCTCACCGCGACGCGGATCCGACTCGGAGAGCAGACACCAACCGCCGAGCTGATCCTCGACCTCTGAACGGAGGGCTTCCGCCTCGGCACGGATCTCGTCGACGAGCTTGTCATCGGGCAGCTTGAACAGCGCCTGTGTCTCCGGCTTGTCCGCCAGGAATTCCGTGGCATTCTTCTCGACGTTGGCACGGATCCCGCCCTGGAGATCCCGAGAGGTCACGAGCACCAACGGCGTTGCCTCGGTCACCACGTTCGAGAGCGTCGTGGGCTGCCAATCCTTGCCTTCGGCGCCTTTCGCGATGGCGGTGATCAGAGGGAACCCCTTCATTGTCTCGACCGCATCGGGAAGATTCTCGGGTGCGGGGAGCGAGTTCACCTCAGGAGTCGCCAACCCCGCGGTGCGACTGAAATTGATCTCTGCCGGCATCCAGAGCGGATCGCGGCCTTTGAGGCCGAT
>JBBRSC010000372.1:0-2212 GCA_038245795.1 Acidimicrobiales bacterium | reverse complement strand
CAACGTGATGAGCACGATGATGAGCGGCACGGCGGCAACCACGAACGCCAGCACCATGAGGATCGTCGCCAGACGGTTCCTGACACGTCGCGATGTCGAGAGGGTGCCCGAGAACGGCGAGTCCTGCAGTGCGGCGGTCATCAGATCGAGCCCCTGGTTCGACGATCGACGCGGGACACGACACTGCGGGCCGCCATATTGACCAGGATGGTGAGCACGAAGAGCGCCACGCCCAATGCGATCAGTGCCGACTTGTGGAGATCCTGTGCCTCGCCGAGATTGCGGGCAATGATCGAGGGCATCGCCTCGCCCTGACCGAACAAGTTGGCGATGATCTGAGGACTGGCACCGATCACGAGCGCCACGGCAATGGTCTCACCCATGGCTCGACCGAGGCCCAACATCACGCTGCCGACGATGCCGCCAGTGGAGTGCGGGAACACGACCCCCCGGATCATCTCCCACTTGGTGGCCCCGAGCGCCATGGCTCCGTTCTTGTCGTTGATCGGTACGGTCTGGAAGACCTCGCGTAGCAACGACGTAATGATCGGCGTGATCATGAGCGCCACGATCAGCCCGGCAGTCATGAAGCTCGTCCCAGTGCTGGGCCCGAACAGCTTGTTGAGGATGGGTACCCCAGACACTAGGTCCGCAACCGAGTTGAAGAACTTACCGATCGGTTGTTTCAGTACCAGGAAGCCCCACAGACCAAAGACGACCGACGGCACCGACGCCAGAACGTCCATCACCGTGGTCACCGCTCGGCGGACGCGACCGGGAGCGACCTCGGTGATGAACAAGGCGATTCCGAGACTGATCGGCACCGCTGCCAGGAGCGCAATGGCCGACACCACAAAGGTGCCGTAAATGATCGCCAGGGCGCCGTAGGAGTTGGTCGTGGTGTTCCAGTTGTCGCTGGTGAAAAAGCTCAGCCCCTCGTGTTGAAACGCGGGCCAGGCATCCCGGGTCGTCGAGATGGCGATGCCAGCGAGAATCATCAATACCAACAGCCCGGCGCCGAGCGTCGAGGCCTTGAAGAGCGAGTCGGGACGCCGAGCCCGGCGAGTTCCCGACAGGTCGCCGAGGGTCGGAGCGCCAGTGACGTTCAACGTACTCATGGAGATCGAACAGGTCCTCGGTGGTGAGTGGGTGGCAGTCGTAGGAGGTCTGACGGCTGGACGGGGGTGACAACAAGATGTCACCCCCGACCCAGCCAATCGGAACAATCAGGAGGTGATCTTCTCAATTTGCGCGATGGCCTTGGCAGTCAACTCTGCGGGGAGCTTGGCGTAGCCGACACCGTTCGCGAATCCCTCGCCGGATGTGAGCATGAATTTCAGGTACCCCTTGAGCGTCTCCGCCACCTTGGCATCGTCCTGCTTGGCGTAGACGATCATCCAGGTCGGAGACGTGATCGGGTACGACTCGGCGCCAGCAGCGTTGATGGGGTCGAAGGTCAGGTCATCCTTGACCGTGGTGCCCTCGAGCGCGGCCGACGCGCCGGGAAGCTCCGCCTCGATGAACTTGCCGTCCGCATTCTTGACGAGCGCTCGCTGCAGTCCAGCACTCACGGAGTCGGACAGGTCGACGTAGCCGATGGCCCCGACGGTGTCCTTGACGATCTTGGCCACACCGGAATTCTTCTCGGCACCCTGGGTGCTGGCTGGCCAGTTGACCGTGTCGCCCGAATCGAGCTTCCACACCGTAGGAGCCGCCTTCTTCAGGAACTTGGTGAAGTTCGACGTCGTGCCCGAACCGTCTGATCGTCGTACGACGACGATGGGCTTGTCTGGCAACGTCACTCCGGCGTTGTCGGCGGCGATCTTTGGATCGGTCCAGGTGGTGATCTCGCCCTGGAAGATCCCGGCGATCACGTCGGCGGTGAGCTTGAGACCGTCGGCACCCGGCGCGTTGTACGACATCGTGATGGGCGCCGCCGCAATCGGAAAGTAGAGCACGTCTCCGCCCGTGAACTTCGGCTTGTCCTCGGCCTTGATGAGGCTGTCGGTGCCAGCGAACTGGACCGTCTTGGTCTGGAGATCGGTCTTGCCCGCCGAAGAACCCGACTTGGCATAATTCACGGTGGCGTTGGCGGCAACCTTCGCAAACTCGCCTTTGACTGTCTGCTGCAGGGTGTCCTGGAAGCTCGATCCCGATCCGTTGATCGTTGCGGTGAGCTTGGAGTAGTCGACGGCGTCGCCCTTGACCGTTG
>JBBRSC010000371.1:0-2217 GCA_038245795.1 Acidimicrobiales bacterium | reverse complement strand
GGACAGGGCGGTGCGGGTCATCCGCGAGGAGTTCAACGACCAGTACCGGGGCATCATGATCAACGACGAGTCGTTGTTCAACGACATGCACGACTACGTGAGCGCCATCTCGCCGGGCACCGCTGACCGTGTGCAGTTCTACGACGAGAGCGTGGAACCCCTGCCGCTGTTCGAGCGCTATCAGATCGTCGAGCAACTCACGAAAGCGCTCGACGAGAAGGTATGGCTCCCATCGGGTGGCTCGCTGATCATCCAACATACCGAGGCGCTGACGGTGATCGACGTCAATACCGGACGCAATGTCGGATCCTCCAGCTTGGAAGAGACGGTCTTTCGAAACAACCTCGAGGCCGCCATCGAGATCGCCCGCCAACTTCGACTCCGCGACATCGGCGGCATCATCGTCGTGGACTTCGTGGACATGGAGATCAAGGTGAACCGCGAGGAGCTCATCCGGACCTTCAAGGATGCGTTGAGTCGCGACAAGACCCGCACCCAGGTGTACTCGGTCAGCGAGCTGGGACTGGTCGAGATGACCCGAAAGCGCATCGGTGAGGGCCTACTGCAGAGCTTCTCGACCCCGTGCGATCCGTGTGACGGCCGGGGCCTGATCGTGGAACACCCACTCATCGGCCGGGTTGGATCAGCCGCAGGCGCAGAACCCCGCTGACGTTCCCGCCCGACTTCGACTTGGGTGGCCCACCCGTGTAACGTCTGATCCGTTATGTACGCAGTGATCAAGTCCGGTGGCAAGCAGGTTCGTGTGTCCGAAGGGGCCACCGTTGAACTCGAGCGCCTCGGCGATATCGGTTCCGTAGTCGACCTGACGCCCGTGCTCCTCGTGGATGGTGCCACCACGCTCGCCACACCGGCCGAGTTGTCCGGCGTAACGATTTCCGGCCGGATCACCGGCGAGGTGAAGGGCCCCAAGATCGTGGCCTTCACGTACAAGAACAAGTCGAACGTGCGCAAGCGGTGGGGTCACCGCCAGAAGTACGCCACCGTCGAGATCACCTCGATCAAGAAGGGCTGAACCATGTCAAAGACCAAAGGTGGCGGTTCAACCCGCAACGGCCGTGATTCACGCTCCCAACGCCTCGGCGTCAAGGTGTTCGACGGAACGGAGATCACCGCCGGAACGATCATCGTTCGCCAGCGTGGAACCAAGTTCCATCCGGGTCTGAACGTCGGCCGCGGTGGGGACGACACCCTGTTTGCTCTGGCTCCCGGCAAGGTCAAGTTCGGCAGCCGCAACAACCGCAAGCTCGTCGACGTCCTGCCGGCTGACTGACCGCTCGCGGAACTCCGGGATCGCGCCTCAACGTCGGGAGCACCCGGAACCGACGCCCGAAACGTTCCAGTGCCCCGCGCCAATCTGCTCCTGGTCGGCGGGACCGCTCTGACGGTGGGCGCTGTTCTGGCCTTTCGCAGCGAGTCGTCGGTCGTGCTGCGGGTCATTGGCATCGTCGCCATGATCGCTGGCGCGATCGCGCTGGCAGTGTGGTTCCGCCAATCCAAGTTGATCGATCGCAGCTGAGCTGCCTCAGCGTGGCCGGACATCCACGCCCGCGGGCAGCGATGACGGGTCCCAGCCGAGATGCGAGACCGCCATCTGAAAGGCGTACCGATCAGTCATTCCAGCCACGTGGGTCACCGCCTCGCGGATGGCGTCGGGCGACCCGGCTGCCAACTTTGGCGCCGGAACGGGATCAGCGAACGGCAGCGTATTGGGACGATCCGCGTAGAACTCGACGAGCGCCCGGAGCACCCGGATCACCAGCTCCGACTGTCCGATCGACGCTGGACGCATGTAGATGTGGTGATAATTGAAGCGCCGGAATTCTGATAGCGCGTCGGCCAGATCGTCGGCCATGCCGACCACGCCATGGCGGGTGGCCACGTCGACCATGGATGCGATGAAGGAGTTGAGTTGGCGTGCCCGGGAGGTGCCGCAGCGATCCCGGACGATCTCGGGCAACATCTCGGCAGTCACGATCCCCGCCAGGACGGCGTCCTCGAAATCGTGGCAGACATAGGCGATTCGATCCGCCCAGGACACCACTTCGCCTTCGGGCGTGCCCGGCGCAGGTCGCGACCACGAATGATTCCGGATGCCATCGAGGGTCTGATGACACAGGTTCAACGGCGCCAACACCACATCGGCGCCCCACACCGCATGGTCGTAGCCGCCCACGAGGTAGGGGCTGAAGGCGTCCT
>JBBRSC010000370.1:0-2224 GCA_038245795.1 Acidimicrobiales bacterium | reverse complement strand
GAAGCGTTGTTGTTCCTGCTCGATGCGGCCGGCATTGGGGCGTCGGCCGGTTCCTCGTGCGCCTCAGGGGCCCAGGAGCCCTCACATGTACTGACGGCAATGGCGGTCGATCCGGCGATCGCCCGCGGGTCGATTCGTGTTTCGTTCGGTCGCGGCAACAGCATGGAGGACGTGACCGCACTCCTCGACGTCCTTGCCCCTGCGGTTGACCGGCTCCGCGAGCTGGGATCATGAACGTCCTGGTGGCCATGTCGGGCGGGGTCGACTCGTCGGTCGCAGCGGCCCTGATGATCGACGCCGGGCACCGGGTCAGCGGCGTGACGATGAAGTTGTGGGGCGGCGAGAGCGACAACGGATGTTGTGCCGTGTCCGATACCGATGACGCACGACGCGTGGCCCACCGGCTGGGAATCGAACACCACGTGTTCAACTTCGGCGAGGAGTTCGATCGTCACGTCGTCGAGCCCTACGTCGCGGCCCATCAGGCGGGCGAGACCCCCAATCCGTGTGTGGAGTGCAATCGTCACATCAAGTTCGACAAGTTGTTGCGCCGAGCCCGGGCGCTGGGCTTCGATGCCGTCGTCACCGGTCATCACGTTCGTCGGGTACGGGACCCGAAGGGCCGGTGGCGATTGGCGCGTGCGGTTGATGTTGCCAAGGACCAGTCGTACGTCTTGAACATGTTGTCGCCCGAGGATCTTGACGACGTGTGGTTTCCGATCGGCGAGATGACCAAGGACGCTGTCCGGGCGCTGGCTGCCGAACGCGGATTGGTCACGGCCGCCAAGCCGGACAGCCAGGACGTGTGCTTCATCACGCGGGCCGCGGGCCGCGAGGCGTTCCTGTCGGAGCGCATTGAGTTGCACCCTGGCGTGGTCGTGGACGAGTCGGGTGAGACGGTTGGATCGACCGATGCCATCGAACTCGTGACGATTGGTCAGCGCCGGGGTCTTGATCTTGCGGGTGGCGAGGCACGACGGTTCGTGACCGAGGTCAACCTGGCCGAAGGTCGCGTATCGGTCGGCGCTCCAGAGCGCCTGATGGTCGAGGAAACGCTCATCGGTTCGATCACGTGGGCGATCGATCCAGCCGAGATCGCCGACGTGGCAGTGGGAGTGCAGGTCAGCGCCCACGGCAGCGCTGACGCGGCGGGCCTGTTGGTTGGCGCCGATCGGGTCATGGTTCAGTGGTCTGAGCGCCATCGACGCGTCGCGATCGGGCAATCCGTCGTGATCTACGTCGGGGATGTGGTGGCCGGCGGCGGGATCGCCGTGCGTACCGTCAGCCGCGTTTGAACAGCCGCCGCTCCGCCTCGTCCAGAACCGCATTGGGCCGACCAGGCGTGAAGATCACTTGGCGAGTGCTCACCTCCTCGGCTGACGCCCGACCGTGAATGATCGTGAGCGATGTCGGTGAGTCGAGATCAAGTTGCAGCGCCAATCCGGGAGCGTTCTGCGAGAGGTCTGTTCCCGTGGTTGCGGCGGGTGCGGGTCCGATCCTGATCACCCGAGCTCGCGGAAAAAGAATGGAATCGGTGAGGATCAGTGGATCCACGATCGTCATGCCGGCCGGAACAAACACCACGAACCGCGTCGCCAACGTGTGCAACGACCGGATCGCGAACGCGCTCAGGACGCCGCCCACCAGCCCGATGATCGCGCCGAAGGCGAACTGACGGCTCGCCATGAGTGCCACGGTCGCCGCGCTGGTGGCTGAGGGAAGGACGATGGCGAGCGGAATCGGGCCGAGCAGCAGCGTCACCGGAATCCGCAAAGAGAACCGGCGTTCGTCGCCATACGAACGTCCGTCGATGAGGCTGTCGGCCACCCACGACGATGCTGCCAGCACCGCGATGACGGCAGCGACGATCATCGACAACACATCGATCAAGTGCGCGGTACCCGTCTCGGTCAGCGCCCAGACGAGCCCGATGACGATGGCGGGCGTCGTGATCCGGAGAGCAGTCAGACCGAAGGGGTGGGGGATCACCACAGCGATCGCTGTGATGGCCCACACAATCCACGCCAACGAGGTCAGCGCTGTTGCGACTGGGCCCGAACGTTGGCTCAGCGCTGAGCCGACCAGGTCGCCGCCGAGGAGGGGTAGGACGACGACGAGAACTCGTTGGGCCCAGATGGTCGGATGAGTGCTCACGTCCACAGATTTGCGGATGACGGGTCACTCTCCCTAAACCATGGTGATGGGGGAGAGCTCGCAGGGTGGT
>JBBRSC010000369.1:0-2228 GCA_038245795.1 Acidimicrobiales bacterium | reverse complement strand
TGTCGTCTACGTGCCCGCTCAGCTCGGCCTGGGCACACCTCAGTGGGACTACGGGGCCCGCAGCGGACTGTTCGGCGTGACCCGGGGCACGGGCCGCCCCGAGATCGTTCGCGCCGTGCTCGAGGGAGTCGCCCACCGAGGCGCTGATCTGGTCGAGGCCGCCGAGGCAGACGCTGGCATCTCGATCGACGCGTTGCGCATCGACGGCGGGATGAGCGAGAACCCAGTGTTCTGCCAAGCGCTCGCCAACGCGTCGGGGCACCGGGTGGAGGTCGCTCCGCACAAGGAGGCAACTGCCGCAGGCGCAGCGGCCTTGGCCGAGTTGGCGTTGGGCACCTACGCCGACTGGGAAGAAGTCGCCGGCACCTGGACCCCGAGCCGCGTCGTGGAGCCCACCGGCCAGCTCGATCGGGCGCAGTGGAAGCGCGCAGTTGAGCGGGCTGGTCATTGGTACGAGGACCTGAGCGCGCTCGATTTTTGACAACTCATTTTCTGGAGGCGATGAGTTCGCGTTCGGCGACGATTTCGTCGATGCGGGCCTGGAGGAGTTGGGCGTTGTGGCGTTGGGCGCGGTCGCCGAGGTGTTCGCGGGTGTGTCGGTGTTTGCGTCGGGTGGTGCGGGCGGGTTGGTGATCGATCGTTCCGTCTGGTGACGTGAACTGGAACTCGCCGTACTTGTCTCGGGTGAGGGTCCATCCGCCTTCGTGGAGGAGGTGATGGTGGTGATGGCACAACAGGACGAGATTGTCGATGTCGGTCGGGCCGTTGTTCTCCCAGTATTCGATGTGATGGGCGACGGTCCACCCGACGGGGCGGTCACACCCGGGGAACCGACACCCGCTGTCACGTGCGGCCAACGCTCGACGCTGGGCTCGGTTGGCCAAGCGGATGGTGCGACCCATTTTGAGGTCGACGTGGTTGTGGTCGAGGAGCATCGTGTGGAGCTCGGCCCCGCAGAACAGCTTGGCGATGGCCGCTGGTGGCAGCACACTTCCCGTGTCGGTGAACCCGACACCAGAACGGAGTTGGTCGCTGTCGATGGTCACGTTGACCGACGTCTTCGGACCGGTGGTGCAACGCAGGTCGACCGCGAACGCGCGGTGGATGATCTCGTTGAACGCGTCACTCCGGCGTTGGGTGGCCGTCGCGTCGAACACGAGGGTCGGGTCGGCGTTGGTGGCGGCCTGGTCGAGATCGCGTTGCTCCCCGACGAGTTTCTCGATCAGCCCGGCCAGCGCCGCACCGGCGTCGGGTTCCAACACTGCGTCGAGTTTCCAGGTGCCGTCCAACAGTTGGGAGAGGTGCAGGGAGCGTTTGCGGTGCCGGCGGGTGGTGTCGTCGGCTCCTTCGTCTTGCTCAGCGAGCAGCGTCCATTGCTGGCAGACGACAGCGAAGTCATCCGCGCTCAGATCGACAGCGAACGCGGCGAGCACAGCCAGATCGGCAGCGAATCGTTCAGTCGCCCACCCGACATCCAGCTTTGCCATCAAGCCGACGTGGTCTGCGGTGATATCACCCGACGCGAGCAGTCCGAGCAGCGTCGTGTGTTTCGCGAGGAACCGTGCAGTCTTCAACGATCTTGATGCACTCACAGCGCGGAGACCGGTGTTTCGTTTCAGCCACGCTGTCGGCGACGACGACCCGTCGACAGTCCAGTCCAACGACTCAGCGAACCGGTGGAACACGACGGCTTGGGTGGCGTCGAGCACCGAGCGCAACTCAACCAACGCCGACGCCCACTCCAGCAGATCCGCGCTGCCCAGCAGATCCACACTGTCGGCCCCGCCGGCCAACGATCTCAGTTCTGCCATCGATGACTCGAACATGTGTACGACTCTAACAGCACATCACGCGAACCGCACCAAGAAATCCGTCACCCGGTCGTGGTGGTCGTCCCGTTCAGGGACGGGCATCCCGACGCGATCAGTGCGTTGAGCCGACCGAGCGAATCGCGGATCTCCGGCGACCAGCCCGACAGCGCCACCAGGTCCGGCCCCGATGCGCTGCGGTAGTACCGACGCAGATCCCAGCCGACGGCGCGCAGCGGGGCGGTGTAGTGCTGTGACATCCACGCCCCGACCTTCTTGATGTCGGCGACCACCGGCTGCGAGCCCGACAGCGCGGAGGTGGCCAGCGCCTGATAGTCGTTGGCGATGGCCTCGATCTGCGTCGGCGTGGATCCACCGCTCTCGGCGGCGAGTTGGTCGGCGATGAGTGGCGCCAGCGTC
>JBBRSC010000368.1:0-2228 GCA_038245795.1 Acidimicrobiales bacterium | reverse complement strand
GCCAGGTTCAAGGCTCGGATCGCGCCGAGTCCGCCGTCGGTCGTGGCCGAACCTCCGACACCGACGATCACCCGTTTGGCGCCCGCTTCGACCGCCGCCGCAATCAGTTCCCCGGTGCCGTAGGTCGATGCCGCCATGGGGTCGTTGTCCTTCGGGTCGCCGACCAAGGCAATTCCGGATGCCGTGGCCATCTCGATCACAGCGGTCCGGCCAGAGAGTCTCCATCCTGCCTCAACCGGGTCGCCGAGCGGCCCCGAGACAATGGTCGTACGATTCGGTCCACCGAAAATCGCGAGCGTTCCCTCGCCGCCGTCGGCCATCGGATGGGCGATGCAGTTCCAGCCGGCGCGGGCGGCAGCGCGGGTGACCGCGTCACATACCTCAGCGGCGGTGGCGGTGCCTCGAAACTTGTCAGGTGCTGCGACCACGACACGATCGGTTGGCATGGGCCGTCGAACCATGACATCAAGGGTAGGTGCCGAACGAGGTCTGACTGCCTATCGTGTCGCCGTGCCGATTCCCGAGACCAACTCCTTCCATCTGGCCGGGGGCCGACCGATCCTCATCGCCTCGAATCGGGGACCGGTCTCGTTTCGACTGATCGACGGCGAGCCAGTGGCGGGTCGCGGCGGAGGTGGACTGATTGCAGGGTTGGGGTCGCTCGGACGGTCGGGGACCGAGGTCCGATGGCTGGCCGCGGCGCTGACCGAGGGCGATCGGGCGGTGGCACGTTCCGGTCCGGTGCTCGCCGACGGATTCATGGTCCATCTGCTTGAGTTCAATCCCGAACAACACCGCTTGGCGTATGACATCATCTCGAACGGCACCCTGTGGTTCCTCCACCACGGCCTTTTCGATCCAACGAGAACACCGTCCTTCGTTGCGAATTGGCGCGACGCGTGGGTTGCCTACCGGGAGTTCAATCAGGCGTTCGCGGATCAACTCGCCTCCATCGCCGAGACCGAAGCCGTCGTCTTGGTGCAGGACTATCACCTGTCGCTCCTCGGTGCGATGCTCCGGATCTCGCGACCTGACCTGCAGACCGTGCACTTCCATCACACCCCCTTCGCTGGCCCCGATGAGCTGGCGATGATGCCGGCACCCCAACGCCAGGAATTGCTCGACGGTCTCGCAGGGTTCGATGCCCGTGGATTCCATACCAGCGTGTGGGCAGCGCGGTACGAATCGTGCGTTGCGACCTTCGGCACCGGCGTCGAGACGGCCACCTTCGTCGCGCCATTGACGGTTGATGCGCAGGAGTTGCGTGATCGCTCTCAGCAACGCGATGTCGCCACGGCCGCCCTCCGGCTCAGTGAGGCGATCGGCGATCGGCGCTTTGTCGTCCGAGTCGATCGGATCGAGCTGTCGAAAAACCTGTTGCGCGGATTCGAGGCCTACGAAGAACTTCTGGAAACTCATCCGGAGCACCGTGGACGCGTGGTGTTCGGTGCGTTCTGTTACCCGTCGCGCGAAGGCGTTCCGGAGTATGTCCGCTATCGGATCGAGGCCGAGGCGATCGTGGGGCGGATCAATACGCGCTTCGGAACCGATGGGTGGACGCCCATCCTCTGGGAAACCGATGACGACTATCCGCGCTCGCTCGCCGCGCTCCGCCTTGCCGAGGTGCTCGTCGTCAACCCGATTCGCGATGGTCTGAATCTGGTCGCCAAGGAAGGTCCACTGCTGAGCGAGCGTTCGGTCCGACTCGTGCTCTCCGAGCATGCTGGCAGCGTGTGCGAGTTGGGCGAATGGGCTGCGGTCATCAACCCGTTCGACGTGTCGGCAACCGCTGCAGCCATCCACTACGCTCTGGCGATGACCGCCGAGGAGCGATCCGCTCATTTCGAGCCGCTGGCGGCGGCGATTGAAACGACGACCCCCGAGGATTGGCTACGCGCTCAGATCGGTAGGTGACCGCGCCAAGCCCGCTGCCCAGCGAAGGGCGGGTGACCGGGGTGTTCGCCGCCGAGGGCATACAGGAGCCACGTGGCCGGGTCCGTTACGTACGAGGTGGTCACTTGATAGACGAGACCGGCTGACCCGACGACGTCGAGGCATCGACCCAAGTCGACGAATCCGAGCGGGTTCTCGCCCAAGTTGTAGGTCGACCCGACGACGAGTGGTCCCGGGACATCGGGGAAATACTGGACCCCTGTTTCGGACTGGTCGAAGAAGATTCCCTGTATCTCCATGCGGATGGTCGACCCTGCTGGCGCGGCCAGCACGGT
>JBBRSC010000367.1:0-2240 GCA_038245795.1 Acidimicrobiales bacterium | reverse complement strand
GTGGTATCGAAATCGTAGCGGATGGATTTGACGCGGCCGCGCGGGATCGTGGAGCGGATAGTCCGGCCGTGGAGCATCATGGGAAAGACGATGTCGTCCGCGTACTGTGCGGCACCGGTGGCCTTTCCGATTCCGTCCTTGCGTTCGACGCTGTTACCGACTGCTGGCATAGCGGGCAAGATGTCTGTCGACGCTGGTCGCAGCAAGACTCAGCGAACGATGATCCGCCGCGAATAATTCTCCTGGTTTCCGGGGGGACCAGCGGTGATTCGGTATTCTCCCGGAGACGCCGGTGTGAATTCGGCGTCGAACATCTCACCCACGGCGAGGCGCCGGCGTGCGGGCGCAATCTCGTGAGCATTCCCCGGGAGATCAGCTCCATCCTTCGCCACCGGTCGCCAGTTGACTACCGATGAATCACGACGAATCGCAAAAACAAGTCGCCCCGCCGGGCCGATGTTTATGAACCGAAACCGATTCGGAGCGCCCGAGCGCATTTCGATCGGCGTGCCGCCGGTGGAATCGCCGTTGATGACGATGTGTCTGCCGCTCGGCCCGTCCCAGCCGGCAACGAAAACGTGATCCTCTCCGGGATCGAACCGCCGCCCGGGCTCCAGCACGACAATCGCTCCGTAGAGTCCCGAGGTGAGCTGTTCGATGTCGTTGAGATGCGTGTGATAGATGAACGTCCCCGACCGCGGCAGCGTGAGGCGGGCAGTGAACGAGTCGCGCGCAGCGATTGCCGGGGCAAGCCGCCCGGGACTTCCGCTCCACCCCGCCACTCCATCGGAATAGCTCTCGAGCTCGATCCCGTGCCAGTGCACCGCGGTTGCCTCGTTCATCCGGTTGATCACAGTGATGTCCGTTGGCTCACCACGCGTCAGCACCAGCACCGACCCCGGAATCTCCACCGAATCCTCGGCGGGAACCCGGTCGTCACCCTGGAGAACGAAGCCCAGCGATCGCTTCGCGAAGCCACGCCGCCGGCCCTCGTCCACAAACAGGCGAAGCTTCCGCACATTGTTCCGGACAATCGGCGGCCCGCCGGCAGGCCGAACAGTAATTCCGAGTACCAGCCCCGCCATGTGCTGGCGCGCATCGGCCGAAGTCATCAGCACGTGCGATATCGGATGTGGATCGTGCTGCGTGAGTCGCGCATCCTCAACCACGACGTGGAACGCGAGATGACAGTGAAAAAGCCAGTCGCCGTCCCTGTCCGGGCTCCAGACCATGTACGCGGTGTGGCCCGGGCTCAAGTCCTCCGTCACCGCCAGGCGGCGCTGCGCCGGAGCATAGACTGTATCGGCGAGGCCGTCGCCGCGCTGGTCCACACGAAAATAGAATCCGTGCAAATGCATCGGATGATTGCGGGCGCTCGCGTTGATCACGCGCCAGCGGAGTGTGTCGCCGACCGCCGCCGAAATCCGCTCCGTGTGCGGCCACGAATGTCCGTTGATCGCAAGCGCATTGTCGTAGCTCGTCGAGTCGATCTGGTCGCCCCAGATGTTGATCACGAAAATCCTGTCGGGGGCTACAGGTCCCATTGGATCGACGATCAACGCGCCGCTGGCGGTCTCCCTCTCCCCCTTGTCGTCATCCCATAACCCCGGCATCGCGGAGTAGAAATACGTTCCGGGGGCACCGGCGGAGAATCTCACCGTGCGCGTCTGGCCAGGGGGAACCGCGATGCTGTCGAGCGCTCCGGCCGGACGGGTGATGAACCCCCGCAGGTAGACGGTCGAGTCCGTCAGGCCGTTCCGAACAGTGGCCACGATCTGCGTGCCGGTCCTGACTCGAATGAGCGGCCCCGGGATCTGAGGATCGTGGCCTTCTTCGGCAAAGACCGGCGCGATCGCGTACGAACCGGTTGGCAGGTCGGGATACCATCGCGCCATCCGCACGACGAGGCGAATTCTTAGCTCGCCATTCTCTAGTCTGCCGGCGAGCACCCGATTGTCGTTCGCGCGGACGACCGGCTGCGCTTGCGCTCCCGAACCGAGCAAAGCCAACATGATCGCGACATACAGTGATTTCATCGGTGCAATGTCGGGTCTTCGCGAGCATACGGCAATCATGCATCACCGCGAGATTAGTGATCGTGGAAACTGGACTGGACTTTGCCGGACGTTCACATTGAAGCCATGACCACCCACCGCGCCATCGTTGACGGTCTCAACACGGCCGCCGCGGCGAACGAATCCGTAGTCCTCGCCACCGTCGTTCGAGTAACAGGTTCGAGC
>JBBRSC010000366.1:0-2269 GCA_038245795.1 Acidimicrobiales bacterium | reverse complement strand
TTGCTGACGTACGCAATGGACGTCGCTGCGCAGCGGAACAATGAAACCGTCGTGGCCTCGCCATTCCTCGGAGCGCACACCCCCGGTTGTGGAGGAGTCAGCGCGGTGCGTTCAACTGCGCCGCCACATCCGACAGCAACGAGTGCGAACCCCATCGCGCCTGCCCCCGCTGCTGTTCTTCTCGACCAACGACTTCCAGGTTTCACCAACTGATTCTGGCCCAGGCTCTCACCGATCCTGGTGACCCCCGGGCGTCAGGTGGCGACGTCGTTGATCGAGATCGGTCCGACCGCCACGGCGGCACACGGTGACGAGAAGACGTCGGCGGCCACCCGACGAACATCATCGGCGGAGACTGCGCCGTAGCCGCGAAGGCTGTCGCTCGGAGGTCGCAATCCGTCGAGCAGAGATGACATGCCGAGCCGCACCATCCGCTGACCAGAATCCTCCAGTGACAGGACCACCGCTCCGCTCATCGATCCGATCGCCACGGCAAGTTCATCGTCGGTCGGTCCCACTGAGATGAGATCCGCGATTTCCGCGGCGATGATCTCCCGACACGCTGACAGATCTTCGGCGCCGGTTCCCAACGAGACCGACACCATGCCGGAATCCGAGAAACGCGCCTGGGACGTGAAGATCGAATATGCCAGGCCGCGCTCGTCGCGGATCTTCCGGTACAACCGCGACGACGGTCCGTCGCCGAGAATCTGCAACAGAACCGCCAATGCAAATCGATCTGGATGACGATTGGGGACGCCACGCCAGCCGAGATTGAGTTGTACCTGCTCGTTGTCCCGATGCTCGACCATGACCGCATCGACCGTCGCAGCGGGTGCCTCGCGGGTCAGTACGGCGCCACCCGCACCGAGCGCTTCGGCCAGCGCACACAATTCGTCGTGATCCACCGCACCGGCGGCCGCAACCACGAGTGACGTACCTCCGTAGTTTGCCCCGTGGACCGACTGGAGGGTTGCGAGATCCATGGCAACGAGGGTGTCGGTGCGACCGAGGGTCTCCCAACCGAGCGGGTGCCCAGCGAAGACCGCTTCGGCCAGCAGGGTGGCTGCGAGATCGTCGGGGGTGTCCCCCACCATCGCGAGTTCTTCGAGGATCACATCGCGTTCGACCTCGAGGTCATCCGGGTGGAACCGGGGTTGCGATACCAATTCGACGAGCAGCTTCGCCGCCAATTCAGCGTCGTCGGCGGGAACGCGGGTCAGATACGCGGTGTGTTCACGACTCGTGAAGGCGTTGAGTTCCCCACCGGTCGCTTCGATGGCGACGTTGATGTCGTGCGACGAGCGGTTCGCCGTGCCCTTGAACATCATGTGCTCGAGGAAGTGCGCTGCGCCCACTGCCGCCGAGGGATCGTCGCGACTGCCCGTTGCGACCCAGATGGAGAGCGAAGCCGACACAGACGACGGGTCCGGGTCAGTGATGACCCGGACCCCGTTGTCGAGTGTCGTGAGACGGACGCGATCGTCGACTGCGTCGACGGACGCGTTCCGCTGCCTCATGCGATCAGCGACGACGTTGACCACCGCCGCCGCCGCCGCCACGACCGCCGCGAGCGCCACCGCCGCCACCGCTGTTGCCGCGACCCGGGCCACGCCCGCCACCGCCGCCGCGTGGCGAACGGTTGCCAAAGTTGCCAGCCACTGCTGGGCCCAGGTCACCCTGGACGTCAGCGACCGTTGAGTCATAGTGGGTACCGAAGTTGACCCTGACGAGATCGGTGTCCTCGACAACAGGCCGATCATCGATCGGTCGCTCCCGTCGAGGCGAGCTCATCGGTGCAGCCTCGGCATCGCCGTCGGCCTCAGGCGCTTTTGGGTCGCCACCGCCGTCACCAGTGGGGGTGAGGGAGATTTTGCCGTTCGGGTCGATGTCCTCCACCGTCACTTCGATCTCGTCGCCGAGCGACAGCACGGATTCGACGCTGTCGATCCGCTTGCCGCCGCCGAGCTTGGAGATATGGACCAAACCATCGCGTCCAGGAAGGATGTTGACGAAGGCACCGAACTTGGTGATGTTGACCACCTTGCCCATGTACACCTCACCGACGCCTGCTGTCGGCGGGTTGAGGATGAGTCGGATCTGTCGCTCTGCCTCGGCCACCCGCTCGCCTTCGACTGCTGCGATCGACACGATACCGACCATGCCGTCGTCGTCGACGCTGATGTCGGCGCCGGTCTCGGCCTGGATGGCGTTGATCACCTTGCCCTTGGGGCCGATGATCTCGCCGATCTTGTCGGCGGGAATCTCG
>JBBRSC010000365.1:0-2289 GCA_038245795.1 Acidimicrobiales bacterium | reverse complement strand
CGTGGAAGCTTCCGTACGCGCTGACGCTCGGGTTGGGAGTGGCATCGGCGCTGGTCGTGGGGGTGCTCGCAGAAGTGCTCATCATCAGGCGATTCGCCAAGTCATCGCGTCTCACCCTGACGGTGGCCACCATTGGGTTGGCGCAGCTGCTCACGTTCGGGGCGCTCGCGTTGCCAGCGTTGTTCGATCGGGTGCCCCAGAGTCTGAGCCTCGAAGCGCCATTCGAGCTGAAGTTCACCATCGGCGCCGTGGTCTTCTCCGCCAACGATGTGATGGCTGCGGTCGTGTCCGTCCTGCTCATCGTGGCGCTCGTGCTGTTCCTCAAACGCACCGACGCCGGCATCGCCATTCGCGCAGCGGCAGAGAGCGCCGATCGCGCGGCAATGCTCGGAATCCCGGTGGCTCGTCTGGGCACGATCGTCTGGGCCATTGCATCGGTGCTCGGCTTCGCGACGGTGTTCTTCAGCGCGGGGATCAATGGCCTTCCGAACCAGCTTGGGACAAGCTTCGAGGTGCTGCTCTTGGCGTTGGCGGCGTTGGTGATGGGCCGGATGACGGACCTGGTGTGCGTGGCCACCTCGTCGGTTGCGCTCGGCATCCTGGCGGCATCGATCCGCGCCAATTCCGACGACACGTTGCTGATGCCACTGCTCTTGGGCGTGATCGTCGTGGCGCTCTTGGCGCAGCGCTCGAGCACTGCCCGCGTTGATGACAGCGGCGCCTCCACCTGGTCGCAGCTCGATGATCGCCCCATTCCCGATGCGCTCCGCGCTCTCCCCATCGAGCGGGCCATCCGCTGGGGGACCGTGCTGATCGTCGGCTCCCTCGCCTTGGTCTTCCCGCTCATCGGCGATACCGGAGTGACGCTGAAAGGTGGGGCGATTCTCATCTTCGCCACCATCGGGATCTCCATCGTGATGTTGACGGGTTGGGCCGGACAGGTGTCGCTGGCACAGATGACGTTCGTGGGCATTGGGGGGGCCACCGCGGCGTGGGCCATCCAGACCCGTGGGCTCGACCCGTTGATCGGGATGGCGATGGCATCGTTTGTCGGTGCTGTCGTCGCCGTGATCGTTGGTCTGCCCGCGCTCCGCCTTCGTGGCCTGTACCTCGCTGTCGTCACGCTCGGGATGGCGCTGGCTGCATCGGCCGCGCTCTTCACACTTGATGTGATCCCCACCGGGTCGTTCAAGCCCACACCAGTGATCCTCGGGCGAATCTCGCTGGACCCTGCCACCAACCGCTACTACTTGGCGCTGGTGGTATTGGTTGTGTCGGCGCTTGCCGCCATCGCGGTCCGTCGAAGCCGAACCGGACGGGTACTCATCGCACTCCGGGAGAACGAGCGCGCGGCAGTCAGTTACGGGATCAGCCCGGTTCGGGCGAAGCTGGTCGGGTTCGCATTGTCCGGCGCCATCGCCGCGATCGCCGGAGCAACGTACGTGATCCAGGTGTCGTCGTTTCGGGCAGAGTCGTTCGACGCGGGCGCATCGATCAACGTCTTCGTGGCTGCTGTCATCGGCGGGATCAGCACCGTGACCGGCGCCATCGTCGGGGCCGTGTACCTCCGCGGCGCGCAGTGGCTCCTCCCCGGCAACTGGCAGGTCCTCGCGTCCTCGATCGGGGTGCTCCTCATTCTCATGGTCCTGCCTGATGGTCTCGGGGGAGTGATCTTCAAGATCCGTGACGCGGGGCTGCGGGCCATTGCTCGGCGAACGGGCACCGACGCTCCCGGATTGTTGAGCGTTGCCGAACACGACGTGCTCGCCGCGCGGTCTGAAACGGCCGAGTCGAGCGGATCGGAACAGGCCGCATGAACGTGACCGATTCGGCGTTCTCCGGACTGTGGAATCCGCGGGTGTGGTGGCAGAACCTCCGCCATCCACGCCGCGCTTTGGCGGTCATCGCAGGTGACGGGTCGATCTACGCGCTGCTCATACTGTTCGGCCTCAACGCCGTTGACGAGCTGGATCGCACGGGTTTCGCGATCCTCATCCCCACCATCCGCGATCACTTCGGGATGAGCGACACCGGCATCCTGTCGCTCATCACGCTCACCGCGCTCGGCGCCATCCTGTTGCAGCTCCCCATCGCAACGATGGCGGACCGATCGAACCGGATCCGGCTCGCCATCATCGGTGCCATTGCGATGGCGATCTTCTCGTTCACGACCGGTCTGGCGACGACCAGCTGGATGCTGTGCATCGTTCGGGCCGGCTCGGGAATCGGCCAGGCCACCGTCGATCCAACCCACAACTCACTCCTCAGCGACTACTTCGCCGTCGATCG
>JBBRSC010000364.1:0-2299 GCA_038245795.1 Acidimicrobiales bacterium | reverse complement strand
TCGACCTGCGCGCCGATCGCTGGTGCGAGGAGGCGCTCGGCCAACGCGTGGATTTCCGTCGAGCGGAACTCACCCCGCTCCACGAACTCGACGAAGCCGGGACACGACAGGGCCACGAGTTCCCGATCGGGGGCGATGGCGGCCATCGTGTCCTGATACGCACCGGATTCGATGGTTCCGACCGTTCCAATCACGCCGATCCGCCCGGTCTCGGAGGCCATCACCACGGCCCGGACTCCTGGTTCGATCACACCAAGGATCGGCACGTCGAACGCCGCTTGCAGTTCGGTCAGCGCCGCGGCCGAGGCGGTATTGCACGCAACGATGACGGCCTTAGCGTGCTCGTTGTGGACGAGATACGACGTGATCTGGTGAGCGAAGGATCGGACCTCGTCGAGCGAACGCGGACCATAGGGATAGCGCCCTGTGTCGCCGAGATACACGATTGATTCGTCAGGGAGCAGATCGATCACGGCACGAGCGACCGTCAGTCCACCGAACCCCGAATCGAACAACCCAATGGGTCGATCATCGGCGGCGATCCCATCGGGAACGCTGGCTTCCGATGTCGTTGGCCCCATTCACCACACGCTAACGACGAGGGGCGGCGGCGACGGCGGACTCCGGTCAGCTGGCCAGCACCGACTCGGGAGCGTCAGCCTCGCCGAGCGCGAACTTGGCGTAGTCGTCAGAGGAATCGACCCAATCTTCGAACTGGATGATGTTGAGCTCCTCGAAATGTCGGCGGAGCCAACCGTCGCCCGCATCGAGCAGACCGAGCTTCTTACAGTTCGGGACGATCTTGCTGAACAGGAGGTGTTGGAAGTCGGTCTGTGCAGGCGGTGGATTGTCGTGCAACAAGCGGATGACCGCCTTGTAGTCGACGTTCATCTTCTCCCAGACCTCGACCATGTAGAAGCGGTTGCGCAGGCGGGTCGCTGCCTCAGCCGCGAATTCCTGGCGATAGCGGATCTCGGTCGCCGACAGCTCCTGGTAGTACTCCTGCAGCGACAGCACCCCGAACGCCACGTGACGAGCTTCGTCGCTCATGACGTAGCGGAGGAGCTGTTTGAGGAGCGGTTCAGGCGTCACCATGTGGATGGCGCCGAAGGCGGCGAGAGCGAGGCCCTCGATCATGATCTGCATGCCGAGGTACGTGACATCCCAGTGCTCGTCGTTGAGGGTGTCGTCGATGAGCGAACCGAGGTTCGGGTTCATGGGGTAGGTGCCGTTGAGTTTCTCCATGAGATAGCGGGCGAACACCTCGACATGGCGTGCTTCGTCCATGACCTGGGTGGCGGCGTAGTACTTGGCGTCGATCCACGGAGTGGTGGCGGTGATCATGCCGGTGCACATGAGGGCGCCCTGTTCGCCATGCAGGAACTGGCTGAGCTGCCAGTTCTGCATCTCGACGCCGACCTGGGTCCATTCCTTGTCACCGAAGTTCTTGAAGGGTGACCCAGGAAGCGACTGCAAGTCTTTGAAGCGCATCATCGAGCTGGCCATCATTTGTTTGCCAACTTCCTCGGGATCGACGTCGGTATCCCACGGCAGGTCCGTGGCGCCATTCCACTGGCTGGTCTTCGCCTTCTCGTACAACTTGGACAGCGCAGGGCGACTCCGCTCGTAATCCCACGTGAAGAGCGCATCGGCGTTCACCTCGACGGCGTGGCCAATGGCGTCGATCTCGCGCACGTCGTAGGCCGCGAAGATGGCCTCGAGTTCAGCGTTGGTCGCGTTCGTGTTGTCGTTGTTGGCGCTCGCGTTGGTCCCGATGTCTGACATGTCATCCTCGATGGTCGATCAGTGGTGGCCGATGGGTTCGTACGGTGTACGCTCCTGCCGCTGTACACTGTACAACTGCCATGGTGACGCTCCCAACCGCCCCGATTCCATCCGGCGTCATTCGTGCCGCCGTGCCCCCAGTAGGACGACTCACCTTGGAGCGAATCGTCGACGAGGCCATCGCCCTGCTCGATGAGGAAGGCCCAGACTCGCTGTCGATGCGACGACTCGCTGGTCGGCTGGGCACGTCGACCATGTCGACCTATCACCACGTTCCCGACCGAAGCGCACTCATCGAAGCGATCGCCGCTCGGTTGATGTCGACGCTCGAACTGCCCGACGCGGACGCCGGGTGGGCGGACACGATCCGCCAGCTGTCGTGGTCATTCCGCGACGTCACCCGAAGACACCCATCGCCCTTCAAGTTGTTGCTGAGTGACCAACGACCCGTGGCGTTGCTTCGAGTCGGCGAACGGGTCATCGAGCGATTGGTGACCCTCGGGTTCGACGAACG
>JBBRSC010000363.1:0-2331 GCA_038245795.1 Acidimicrobiales bacterium | reverse complement strand
TACGGCCTCAGCGGCCTGAACACCAGTTTCGATGGTCAGCATCTCGGCATTTCGACCGGCGCCAGCCACCCGATCCCCGATGGGCGTGACGTCCGATTCGAAGCCACCCCGTTGGCGGCGCCAGTGGTTCGTCGGGGCGATGGCGCCGGGGGATGGTCTGTCTCCTCGCTCCCCGGCTGGACGGCGTCGACCTATCGAAGCACGTGGAGTTATGCGGAGTTCCGAATTCCGCTGTCGTCGCTCGGATGGACGTGTGGTCCGCTGACGTTGCGGATCATGGGAGCTCACGTGGACGTCGACTACGGCGGCGACTCGCGGGCGTGGCCGTCACGGGCCATCCAGAACCAGCCATCGGCCTGGCAGACGGTCAACCTCGCCGGTCTCGCGACATGTCCGACCTCGCCGCCCGTTGCTGCGCCACCCACGCCGGGAGCGCCGCCCGTCGTTGCCCCGACCTGGACGCCCGCGCAGATCGCTGCGTTCATCGCCTTCTTCAACGCCATCAAGAAGGCCGAAGCCGATGCCAAAGCGACGACATCACGCTGCCGCTCAGTGAAGAAGCGTGGGCGAATGGTCAAGGTCTGCTCTGTTGTGAAGAAGGTCAAGAAGCGGCGCCGCTGACCGAGCGCCACCCATCAGGTAGGTCATCTCGCCCAATGTGCGAGATCCAGCGAACTGCGACACGAACCGCCTCGTCTCAACCGGCATCGAACCACTTACGAGGTGTCCCATGCCATCAAGTCCCCTGCCTGCAACTCCCGCATCATCAGTTGGCCAGTTCTCTCCCCCAACCCACGCGACATTCCGCGCGACAACTCGACGTCGCGTGATCCGTGGGATAGCGCTCGGCGTGACGCTCGCCGTAACGGCCGTGACCGTCGAAGGCGTGATGGCACCTCCAGCGTGGGCGCGACCCACCCCATCGGGGAGTCACACCATCGATGTAGCGCTGATCGCTGCAACCTACGTCGACCAAGCGGTGCCAGACCTGTCAATGTCGTCGAGCAATGAACTGTGGGTTGGTCGGGATGGTGCCGGCGAGACCCAAACGCTGCTCCGGTTCGGTCTCGGGGTGATCCCGTCCGGATCGATCATCGTGGATGCCACGTTGAACTTGGTCGCGAATCGCCGGAGCGGATACGGGACCAATGGTGTCGTCGTGTCGATGTCGTCGACATCGTGGGACACCACAGCCACCTGGAACACGCGACCCGTGGTTGGCCCCGAGGACGCTCCGATGACGTTCGACACCACCGATGCCGCTCCGCTGGCGCGAATGGTCGACCAGTGGGTCAACGACGGTGCGCCCAACCGCGGCCTCATCGTGCGGCCCACGCCGTCGGTCGGTGATCTCGACAACATCTATGGGGACGAGACCTCCTCAGCGCCGACCGCTCGTCCGTCGCTCCGCGTCACCATCGCTGCCGTTGACCCCTCGGCTGCCTCGCTCGGCAACACGCTCGTACCGGGTCCACTCGATGGAAGCTGCGGTGACGGCGAGATCGATCTCCATCGGTTCTTCCCCAGTCGACCAGCCCTTGGCAGCTGGTCCCCGGTCGGTGGGCAGCTTCAGGTCAGCCACAACACGACCACCCTCAATGCCTGTGTGAGTGGAATCGGCGGCACCAACTCCACCCTCGACACCATCGTCTTCGGCGTCTCGACTGGCGAGGCCCACCCAGTTCCCGATGGGCGAGATGTCCGTTTCAGCGCCGCCGGGGGCCGAACCCCCGTCGTTGAGCGCGGCAACGGCTCGGGCGGATGGGCCGGCTTCTCGTTGCCGGGGTGGTCAGCTGCACGAGTGGTTGGTTCGTCGAGCGCCGCCGAATTCAGGATCCCGCTCGGATCGTTGGGATGGAGCTGCGGTCCGCTCACGCTCCATGTCATGGCCAGCCATCGCGATGTCGACGCGACTGGCGATCACCGGGCGTTCCCCTCCACGGCGGCGATGAATCGGCCGTCGGACTGGGTGTCGATCATGCTGGTCGGGTTGCCCGCCTGCCCGACACCGTCAGCGCCAACGCCGCCAGCGGCTGGACGTCGCGCGACTGGCTCGGGCTCAGAAGCGGAGCCAGCGCAGGTCTGGACATCGGATCAGATCGCCGCATTTGTCGCCTTCGTCAACGCCATTCAACGGGCCGAAGCCACCGATCTGGCCGCTAGGTCGGCTGCCTCCCGCTGCCGCTCGGTGCGCCGCCACGGGCGGATCGTGCGGAGCTGTTCGGGACGGGCTCCCCGAGTTCGTCATCATCGTCGACGCTGATCTCCTGTGCGTCGCCACCCCGTCGGATTGACGAACGACGTTTGGATCCAAGGCTCGCGGGGAAACCT
>JBBRSC010000362.1:0-2334 GCA_038245795.1 Acidimicrobiales bacterium | reverse complement strand
GCCTGACTACCGGCGCATCGCCTCGGTGATCGAAGGCCTCGGCGACGGAGTGCCGGTGCTCGCCACCACTGCGACCGCGAATTCCCGGGTCTCTGCCGACGTCGCGATACAGATCGGCGATGACACGTTGACGTTGCGCGGCCCACTTGATCGCGAGTCGTTGGCCCTGGCTGTCCTCCAACTCCCGACAGCGGCCGAGCGACTGGCGTGGATCGCACGAGAACTTGGCACGGTCGACGGCTCGGGAATCCTCTACTGCCTCACCGTGAACGAGGCGGAACAGGTCGCGGAGTTCCTGTCGCAGCAGGGCATTTCCGCCGCGTCGTACACCGGGCGGACCGACCCCGGCGAACGGGAACGAATCGAGGATCAGCTGAAGAACAATCAACTCAAGTGTGTGGTTGCCACCTCGGCGCTCGGCATGGGGTACGACAAGGGCGACCTCGCGTTCGTGATCCATCTGGGGTCGCCCTCGTCGCCGATCGCCTACTACCAGCAGGTGGGACGCGCTGGCCGCGCCATCGACTCGGCCCAGGCGACGCTCCTCCCAACGCCAGGGGATCGAGACATCTGGGACTACTTCGATTCGACAGCATTCCCACCCAAGGATCTGGTCGACGCGGTATTGGCGGCCATCTCAGAGAACGGACCGATCACCGTCCCCGATCTGGAATTGGCCGTCAACATGCGTCGGGGTCGGCTCGAAGCGTTACTCAAAGTTCTCGATGTCGAAGGCGCTGTTGACCGGGTCGGGAACGGCTGGTCGCGCACTGAATCCTCATGGCAGTACGACACACAACGCCTCGAAGGGGTCGCTGCGGCGCGCACGGTCGAGCAGCAGTCGATGGTCGACTATGCGAACTCGAAGTCATGTCGGATGCGGCTCCTGCGCGAGGCGCTCGATGACCCGGGAGCCGCAGATTGCGGTCGGTGCGACAACTGCACCGGGGTGCGGGCCGAACACGAGTTGGACCCAGAGGGGGTGACCACCGCGCTGACGCATCTCCGCTCAACCCGCTTTGATCTGGAGCCTCGCAAGCAGTGGCCTCGAGGGATCTCGGAACGAAAGGGCAACATCGCGCCGAATCATCGGGCCGAGACGGGTCGGGCGCTCTCGTTCGGTACCGACCCTGGTTGGTCCTCGCTGGTCATGTCGGTGATCGATGGTCCGGATGGAGCGGTTCCTGAGGAACTCGTGACTGGGCTCGTGTCATTGCTCAAACGTTGGACATGGGACCAACGACCCACCTGGATTTGTGCGGTTCCGTCTCGAACGCACCCGTTGTTGGTCGAATCACTCGCGGAACGCATCGGAACCATCGGAACCATCGGAAAACTTCAGGTCGTCCCAGCGCTGAATCGGATTGCGGCCAATCGACCGAGACAACGAACTATGTCGAACTCAGCCAATCAGGTCACGAATGCGCTCGACGCGTTTGGCGTCGACGGCGATCTCCCAGACGGACCGGTTCTGGTCGTCGATGACCTGTCGCAATCGGGGTGGACCATGACGGTCGTTGCGGAATTGCTCCGCCGCGAGGGTTCCGGACCCGTCCTTCCGCTCGTCCTCTGGAAACGGCCCTGAGCGATCGCAGCCGAACCAGATCCCATTCTCCCGATGGCGAGGCACAGACCGTTCACGAGCGTGCCAGCAACATGCCGACGAAAGGGTTCACCCGGTGGATCAGGCGGCGGTCACCGATACGGCGGTGACGACGGGGCCGCACGGGCTCGGTTCTGCCGAGATGATCTCGAGTGACGTTGACGACGAGGTAGCGATGCCGGTCGCGTCAAGCGCGAGCCATGCCGCACCGGATCCCGCGCCGGGGCCCGCGACCATGGTGTCCGAGATGATCGATCCACCGAATTTGATGATGAGGTGTTTCGACGCTGATCCGCACGAGTCGTTGGTCGACGCCAGTAGACGTACCTTGTATTTGGCGCCCGGCGTTGTCGTCACAGACTGGGCGATAGCGCCGGCTTCGTTCCCGCTCATGTCGACGGATTGGCCTCCGGTCGGCGGGGTCCACAACGTACCGATCGGATCAACGGACCCGGAGCTGACCGTCCAGGAACCGAAGGTCTGACCAGCCGAGAGGGTGATGAACATGCTGTCGACCTTCGGGCTGCTGAAATCACCATCGGCGACCAATTCACCCGCGTCGGGAGCGGCAACGGGTGGCGAGTCGCCTCCCCCACCACCTCCTGCGGCCCGGGCGGCATCCGCCGTGCACGGACCGGGGGCGGTTGCGGACACGTCGGCCCCTGATGCGGTGAGGAGTCGGGCAGACCAGGTACCGCTGTCGCTTCGTACAGCGGCCGCCCAGCCAGTCG
>JBBRSC010000361.1:0-2350 GCA_038245795.1 Acidimicrobiales bacterium | reverse complement strand
GGTATCCGCCCGAGGACCTCGTCCTGAAACGCCGGTTCGTGGACGACTGTTGGGTTCAGGTCCTACGGATTGCCGCCATGACGGGTGAGTGCGTGGCGATTGTGGGATTCCCCGAGCGCGACAAGGTCGGCCGACGGTTCAACGCGGCCGCCATTTGTCGCAACGGTCTGGTCGAAGAGGTCATCCGCAAGCGGGCCCTCCCGACCTATGACGTCTTCGATGAGGACCGGTGGTTCGATCCTGGCGAACTGGGCCAACCGCTCGTCGACATCAACGGGGTCACGGTCGGCGTCTCGATCTGCGAGGACGTGTGGATCGATGACGGGCCGGTCGTCGCACAGGCACGTGACGGAGCCGCGCTCCTGGTGAATCTCAACGGGTCGCCCTTTCACCAGGGTCGTCTGGCCGAACGGGTGTCGATGTTGGAACGGCGGTCGGAGGAATGCGGCGTGCCGATCGTGTACGTCAACCAGGTGGGGGGTCAGGACGACCTGATCTTCGACGGTGGATCGATGGTGGTTGGCGTCGGTGGCGTGGTCGAGCGCCTGGCTCAATTCGTCGAAGCGGTGAACGTTGTCGATGTCGACCTCGAAGGCACGAGGCAGACGGCAGGTACGGGAGCTGGCGATGTTGCGCCGGTGTTGGATCGCTGCGAGGAAGTCTGGGCTGCGCTGGTCATCGGTACCCGGGACTACGTCATCAAGAATGGTTTCACCGATGTGGTGATCGGGTTGTCCGGCGGCGTTGACTCGTCGATCGTGGCGGCGATCGCCGTTGATGCGCTGGGCGCAGATCGGGTCCACGGCGTGTTGATGCCGTCGCGATTCTCGAGCGACCATTCGGTCAGCGATGCCGAGGCCCTCTGTGAACTTCTCGGCATCGAACACCGCACGATTGCCATCGAGCCGGCGCACCACGCCTTTTTGGAGATGCTGGCACCGTCGTTCGAGGGACGAGCGATTGACCTGACCGAGGAGAACCTGCAGTCGCGACTCCGTGGGGTGACGCTGATGGCGTTGTCGAACAAGTTCGGATGGATGGTGCTGACGACGGGCAACAAGAGCGAGTCAGCGGTGGGCTACTCGACGCTCTACGGCGACACCGCAGGTGGTCTGGCGGTCATCAGGGACGTCTACAAGCTGTTCGTCTACGAGTTGTGTCGTTGGCGCAATGCGCGAAGCCCTGGCGGTGATCTGGTCCCCGAGTCGGTGCTGACCAAGCCGCCCTCCGCCGAACTCCGACCAGATCAGCGCGACGATCAGTCGCTCCCGCCCTATGAGGTCCTTGACCCGCTCCTTGAGTCCTATATCGACGGTGACCGGACCGAGGCCGAACTCATCGAGGCGGGTCACGATCCCGAGATGGTTGGACGAATCTGTCGTCTGGTGGATCTGGCCGAATACAAACGTCGGCAGAATCCGCCCGGGCTGCGGGTCATGTCGAAGGCCTTCGGACGTGACCGGCGATTGCCGATCACGAATCGTTATCGCTGAGCGACTTCGGCAACCTTGCCGACGCTGGCGGACCCCACGCCGACCCGTTGCAGCGCCGCGCCGATCATCTCGAGTTCGCCCTGGCTGAGCACGTCGAGAAAGTACCGGCGGACGCTGGCAACATGCGTCGGCGTCGCTTGGACCAGCACTTCATGACCCCTGGGAAGGAGCACCGCAAACACCCCGCGACGGTCGGCATCGCAACGTGCCCGCTCCACGAAGCCACGGCGAACCATGCAATCGAAGCGTCGGGTCAACCCGCTCGGTGACAACCCGCAGTCATCAGCCAGTTCGTTCATCCGCATGCGCCAATCGGGTGACTCGGCCAGGTGCACCATGACCTCGTACTCCGCGAGCGTCAGTGACGTCTGAGCCGACATCGCGGCGTCGATATGTCCAAGCAGACGCCCGTGGGCAGCGACGAAGGTCCGCCAAGCGTGCGACTCGTGTGGCGACAGCCATCCCACGTTTTCATCACGACCCTCATCCATTTGCATGACGGTAGCTGATCGCGTCGGAGTTGCGCGATGTCCGGTCGACACCGGGATCGCCGGCCCGATCAGCCCAACGATGTTCGCAGTTGAGTCTCGCTGGTACCGTTTCGTTTCCAGAGGGGCGACATGAGCGAGCTGCAAGCGGCACCGAATCTACGAGAACGTCTCAATGGGCCGTCAGTGGTTCCGTTCCGCCATATCCCCCCGCTCGACGGTATCCGCGGGATCGGCATCCTGCTCGTCATGTTTGGCCACTACGCCGCCGGTCTGAGCGACTACTTGAACAAGCGCCTGTTCGGGGTGTCGCTCACCATCGATCTTTTCTTCGTCCTGTCAGGATTCCTCATCACGTCGTTGCTGTTG
>JBBRSC010000360.1:0-2351 GCA_038245795.1 Acidimicrobiales bacterium | reverse complement strand
GTGACACGGCGTTCGATGGCGGTATGGATGTCCTCGTCGGTCGGAACGAACGTGAAGCTGCCCCGTTCGAATTCGCCGGCGACAATGCTCAGGGCGTTCACCACAGCCCTGGCTTCGTCGGCGCTGAGGATTCCCGCCCGCTCGAGACCGCGGGCGTGGACCTCACACCCCCGCACATCGAACGGAGCCAGGCGTTGGTCGTAGCTGAGGCTGACCGTGTACGCCCACAGCTCATCGGCGGGAGCATCGTCGAACCGGCCGTGCCAGAGCGGCTGCGAGGTCGGATGTGGTCCGGAGTGCTCCCCCGAAGATGCTGTGGCGTCGGGCATCACTGGCCACCCTGGATCGACGCCCACGTCTGCACACTGAGACCCCAGAGTCGAACGAAGCCCTCAGAATCGGCGTGGCGGAACCGATCAGCAGCGTCATAGGTTGCCAGGCCATAGTCGTAGAGGCTCTTTGGGCCGCGACGCCCGATGACCTCGCAACGGTTCGGCTCCAGGGCCAGGCGCACGTCGCCCGTGACGTGAGCCTGGCTGCTGTCGACGAACGCGTCGAGCGCGCGCTTCAGCGGACTGAACCACAGGCCGTCGTAGACCAATTCGGCATAGCGCCCTTCGATGCGCTGTTTCTCGCGTGCGAGATCTCGTTCGACGGTGATCGACTCGAGGTCGGCGTGCGCCAACATGATTGCCAGCGCGCCCGGCGCCTCATAGGTCTCGCGGCTCTTGATCCCGACGCGTCGGTTCTCGACCATGTCGAGGCGACCCCAACCGTAGGGTCCGACGATCCCGTTCAGCTCGACCACCAGTTCGTGCAATGGCAGTGCTCGGCCATCAATGGCAACCGGGAGACCCGCTACGAACGACAGGGTCACCTCGCGCTTCTCGCTGGCGGTCCGGCGGGTCATCTCCCAGACACCGACCGGCGGTTCGGCCCACGGGTCCTCCATCTCTCCACACTCGATCGCTCGACCCCAGAGGTTGTCGTCGATCGAGTACATCTTCTCCTTGGTGGCGCGGATCGGGATGCCGTGGGCTTCCGCGTAGGCAACGGAGTCCTCCCGGGTGAACCCCCAGTTCCGCACCGGCGCCAGCATTTCGAGATCAGGGGCGATGGCCATGGCCGACACCTCGAATCGGACTTGGTCGTTGCCCTTGCCGGTACAGCCGTGGGCCAGCCCGTCGGCGCCGTACTTCCGGGCCACCGCCACCTGGTGCTCCACGATCAAGGGTCGGCTCAGGGCCGAGACGAGTGGGTACTTGCCCTCGTACAACGCGTTGGCTTTGATCACGGGCGCAAGAAATCCTGTGGCGAACTGCTCACGGAGGTCGAGCTCCTCGTACGCAATGGCACCGGCGCCGAGCGCCTTGTCACGGTTACCTTCCAGCGTGCCCTCCTGGCCGATGTTGGCGGACATACAGATCACCTCGACCTCGAGGTTCTCGATCATCCACCGCACCGCGACGGAAGTGTCCAGCCCGCCGCTATAGGCGAGCACTACTCGCTTTGCCATGTTCTGTTCTGCTTTCGTTGCTGATCTGTTGAAGTTGTCGACGAACCGGGATCTTGGCGGGTCGGGGCCGGTCAGCCCAACCCGGCGAGCCGATTGAAGAATGACAGCGTGTCGTCGCCGCGACCGACGGCGGCGATCACCAGGATCGTGTCGTCGCCGGCGACCGTTCCGATGACATCAGCTAACGACGACCTATCGATCGCCGAGGCAACCACATGTGCCGATCCGGGCGGCGTCCGGAGGACCACTAGGTCCCCGGAGCGGTCAGACTCGACGACCCAATCGCCGAGGACGCGGCGCAGATGGTCCTCGGGAATGGCCTGTTGCGACGGCAACTCGGGGATCGCGTAGGCCGTTTCGCCGCCCGGTACACGAACCTTGATCGCGGACATGTCCTCGAGGTCACGCGACACCGTTGCCTGATTCACCGCGACTCCATCGGCCGCGAGCATCTCGACCAGTTGGGTCTGGTTGGTGACCTGATGATCTTCGAGCAGCTTGGCGATCCGATGTTGGCGCTGGGTCTTCGAGAGCCGATCGCTCATCAGCCGACTCCCCCAGCGAGCTCTTCCAGCAGGAACCGCATGAGGCCGCGTGACGAATGCAGTCGATTGTGCGCTTCGGGCCAGATCCTGCTCTGCGGACCGTCGAGGACCTCGTTGGTGGCCTCGTCGCCGCGATGGGCGGGCAGACAATGCATGAAGATGCCGTGCGCCGCCGCTCCCGACATCAGCTCGGCGTTCACCTGATAGTCGGCGAACGACGCCTGCCGTTCCGCCTTCTCCTGCTCTTGGCCCATGGAATACCAGGCGTCAGTGACCACCACATCGGCGCC
>JBBRSC010000359.1:0-2354 GCA_038245795.1 Acidimicrobiales bacterium | reverse complement strand
GATGGTCTCCGGGTGCTCACGACCCGCGATGCGTATCCTCCGAAGGTCCTTCCCGAACATCTCGTCGTGATCGGCTCCGGTGTCACGGGCGTGGAGTTTGTCCACATGTTCAGTTCCTTCGGCTCCAAGGTCACGCTGGTGGTCAGCCGCCAGCAGGTGCTCCCGCAAAAGGACCCAGAAGTGGCCGCAGTGCTCGAGGCGGACTTCCTCCGACGAGGGGTTCGGCTGTTGAAAGGTGCCAGGGCCATCGACATCGAGCGTCGTGACGATGGTGTCAAGGTGATCTGCGACGATGGCCGCACCGCCGAAGGAAGCCACGCGCTCCTGGCGATCGGCTCGATCCCCAATAGCGAACACCTCGGGCTCGAGAACGCCGGCATCGAGATGGACCACGGGTACATTGCGCATCTCGACCACCATCTGCGGACCACGGTTCCGCACATCTATGTGGCGGGTGACCTGTCCGGGAAACTCCCGCTCAGTTCGGTTGCGTCGATGCAGGGTCGGAAGATCGCCGAACACGTCATGGGAATGACGGTCGTCGAACACCGCCACCTCGACTACGACAAGGCCGCATCGGCCATCTTCACCGACCCCGAGATCGCTGATGTGGGGCTGGCAGAAGCTGATGCGTTCGCCGGCGGGCGCAAGGTCCGGGTGACGAAAGTGCCCTTTGCGACGACGGCGAAAGCGCTCATCAACGGCGATCCACGTGGCTTCGTGAAGATCGTGTCCGACCCCGCGACCGGGGTGGTGCTCGGCGGATCGATCGTGGGGCACCACGCCGCCGAACTGATCTCGGTCATCGCGTTGGCGGTCACTGCGGGGTTGCGGGTGGCGGACATCGCTGAAACGCTCCTGGTGCACCCGGCATTGGCAGAAGCACTGACCGACGCCGCCGAGTAGGGGCGGGCAGGGCCCAAGTCGGCAGTATCGTGTAGCGGTGTCAGAACTGCCGCCTCCCCCAGAGCCCATGCCGGAGCAGACCCGCATGGGCGCTGCGTATCCCTTCTCGCCGCCGCGCAACCGCAATGATCTCCCGCCGATCGGGATCAATGCTCCCGGCTCGATCCTGCTCCGCTTCGCCGCCCGCCTGATCGACCTGCTCGTCACCGGGCTTCCGCTGTCCATCTTGGTCTTCGTGGGGTACTCCGAACAGGTCGGCAACGAGTTCAAAATCAATCAGCCTGGTTGGTTGATCGTCGTGGGGGTGCTCCTCCCGATCGTCTACGAGTTGGTGACGCTCACGATGTACGGGCGAACGCTCGGCAAATGGGCGTGCGGTCTGAGAGTCGCCAACTTCGTGTCAGGCGACCGGCTGATGCCACACCAGGCCGCCATGAGGGTGCTGGTCCCAGCAGTTCCGGCGGCACTGTCGTCGATCTTCACTGCGACTCCAGCGGCGATCCTGTCACTGATCACCATTGGGATCTACCTGTCGTCGGTGGCGGACCCGATCTACCGGGGGTTGCACGACAAGGCAGCCGGCACGATCGTGTTGCGAACTCGATGAGTGATTCCTCCGGATCTGACCTCCCCGAACCGGACGCCATCGCAGTGGCGGAGCGCCTGTTCTCGTGCATCGAAGCTGGCGACATGGTGGGGGTGGAAGAAATGATGGCCGACAACATGTCGGTATGGACCAACTTCGATGGTCGATCTGTCGATCGCAGACGAGCGCTGCGCACGATCGGCTGGCTCACGACCACACTGGCCGGACTCAACTACGACATCGAAGAACGAATCGTTACCGCCGGCGGCTTCGTCCAGCGCCACGTGCTCCGGGCAACGGCCCCGTCCGGCATCAACATCGCGATGCCTGCCTGCATCGTTGCGTCGGTCGCCGACGGACGCGTGACCGCCATGTTCGAGTACGCCGATCCGACGAACCTGATGGCCGCCCTCGCCTGACCATTCCGTTCTGGAGTGAACCCCGGTGGGTGGCGGTTATTCGATGACGGCGACGAGATCGCCGGAAGCGACGGACTGGCCCGCCGCGACCTCGACCCGCGTGATTGTCCCGGCCTTGTCGGCAGTCACCGAGTTTTCCATTTTCATGGCCTCGAGCACACAGATCGTGTCGCCTTCGGCGACGATGTCACCAACTGCCACTTCGACCTTGACGATGGTGCCCTGCATGGGGACGGTGATGTTGCCGGAGCCGGCCAGGGCGGCCCCAGCGCTGCTGGCAGAGCGCTTCGGGCGCTGCTTTCCCGCACCGGTCGCAGCAGCGGGAGCTCCAGCGGACTCGGGCATCCACACAGACACGGCGAACCGTTTGCCGTTGACCTCGACATCGACGTTGCGACGAACTCTTGGTTCGTCGTCAGCGACATCGACGTTGCCTTTGTCAG
>JBBRSC010000358.1:0-2361 GCA_038245795.1 Acidimicrobiales bacterium | reverse complement strand
GATTCCGCTGACCAGGAGGTTTCCACTCACATAGCGCCCGACCCGATGCACGACACGATCCCAGATCGGCTCAAATCTCGAGCGTTGCTGCGGAAGCAGCAGTCGATCGATCTTGCGTCGCACCCGCGGCAGATCGGCAGCGAAGTAGACGGCCATGACCAGCACGGTCAGGGTGTCGACCAGACCGCTGACGACCGAGAACCCGATACCGACCGCCTGGTCGGGCAAGTTCTCTGCGAGCGCTGACATCTTGTCCGTCAAGGCGAAACGGTCGTTCAGTTCCTTGATGAGGCCACTCTGGTTGGAACGCTGCAGATAGTCGGGGGCCTCGCGGACGAGCGCTGCTCCTTCGTCGAGAACGGGCGGGATCACCAGCGCGACGAACGCGCCGATCACCCCGACGAAGAGCACCATGATGATGGAGAGCGCGACACCACGCCGAACACCATGGCCGCTCATCCAGTCCACGGGTCGCTGCAACCCGATTGCGAGGATCAACGACAACAGCAACAACAGCATCAGATCCCGGAGCACCCAGGCGACTGCCACGCTGCCGACGACGGCAAGCACCGCAACCGTGAGTTTGGCGATGCGCGCAGGGGTCAACTCGTCCCGCGGGATTGGATTGTCGGTCGGTTCAGGGGGTTCGCTCAAGAGGCCGAGATCGAGTTCGCTCACAGGCGCCAGATTCCCCGCACGCCAGCAATCCAGACATTCGCTCGTCTTTCCGGCTTCCCGCGGTGTACTCCCGGCGCATTCCGGGTACCTTCGGACCTATGGCACAGAACGGCTCCTCCGCCGCGCTGATTGATCCGCTCGCTCCGGTGAACAGCGCCGTCACCGAGCCCTCCCTCCCGCGGCCACGCGGCCCCCTCTCGGCCGCCATCATCGACTATCTCGCCGGTCGCACTGACCGAATCGGGCCCGCCGTGGGGCCCCCGTGTGATGAGGGACCGCTCTTCACCGTGCTCAGCGGCGACTTTCAACTGGCGTTGTACTGCTGTTACGAGTTGCACTACCGGAACTTCGCCGGAGTCGACAACGACCTCGAATGGGATCCAGCGGTGCTGTCCTTCCGCCGTGACCTCGAGATCGAGTACGAGGCGGCTCTCCGAGAACTCGTTCCTGAGGAATCGTGCCGGACCGCCCCGGCTGCGCATGTGCAGGCGGCGATCGACGGCTTCAAGGGGCCGTCGCTGTCGAGGTACCTGTCGAGCGTCGGGACGCTCGACCAGTTCCGGGAATTCATCGTTCATCGTTCTGCTCACCGATTGAAGGAAGCAGATACCCACTCATGGGGGCTACCTCGCTTCGCGGGTCGTTCGCGATCGGCGCTGGTGGAGATCCAGATGGACGTCTACGGCTCGGGTCGTCCCGGCGAGTCGCATGCCGAACTCTTCGCCGCCACGATGCGCGCCGCCGGACTCCACGACGACTACGGCTACTACCTCGATCAGCTCCCTGCGATCACCCTGGCAACCAGCAACTACGCCTCGCTGCTCGGGCTCCATCGCCGGCTCCTCCCCGCCATGTTGGGCCACATCGCACTGGTCGAGATGACGTCGACGGTGCCGATGGAACGGTACGCACTCCTTGTCGATCGATTCGATCTCGGAGACGCGGCACGTCGGTTCTACACGGCTCGGGCCGATTCTCTGACCCACCACGAGGTCGTTGCGGCCCGGGATCTCATCGGCAACTTCGTGGACGAGCACCCCGAATCATCCTCGCTGATTGTGTGGGGCGCTCGTGTCCTGTTGGAACTCGAGAATCATTTTGCGTGCCACCTCCTCGCCAATTGGAGCGACGATCGCACGTCGCTGTTGATCGGCTGAACATTCGGGCCGAGCCGCTCCGCATTTGCCGCTCTATGCTTCGGCTGATTGTCGAGCCCTCCCAGTGCTCGTGAGGGGGATGAGATGGCAGTTCCGTTGGTCGACTATCTGGTGCTGGGCGATGATCCCCACCTCGCTGCCCACGAATGCACCTCGTGCGGGGCGCGCTTCTTCGATCGACGGACGGGGTGCGCGTCGTGTGGTGGCAATTCGTTCGAATCCGTACGCATCTCGTCAACGGGAACCGTGCGGACGTTCACCATCGTGGCGTTCGCCGCTCCGGGTGTTCCGGTGCCGTTCGTGGCGGCAGTCATCGACTGCGACGGGACCAGCGTCCGAGCCAACATCGTGAATTGCCCACCCGACCCGGAGCACGTCCGCACTGGCATGGCAGTGCGACTCACGACGTTCTCCATCGGACAGGACCGCGACGGCACCGATGCCATCGGCTTCGGCTTCGAACCGACCAGCGAGACGACCAACGGGAGCAACTCATGAGCAGCAGTGACGACATCTGGATCCTCGG
>JBBRSC010000357.1:0-2384 GCA_038245795.1 Acidimicrobiales bacterium | reverse complement strand
GTCTCGGTGACCGCACCGAAGGCCGCAACCCCATGATCAAGGACTTCGTGCCGCTGGCGTCGCTCGACGACGTCGTCTTCGGCGGTTGGGATCCCATCACACCCAACGCCCTGGAAGCCGCTCGCACCGCCGGGGTGTTGTCGTCCGAAGACCTCAAGCCGCTGTCAGCCGAGCTCGAAGGGATCGTCGCCATGGACGCGGTCTTCGACCAACGTTGGGTGAAGCGCCTCGATGGTGTCCGCGTGAAGACCGGCGACAACAAGTGGGATCTCGCACAACAACTCATCGCCGACATCGAACGCTTTCGCGTCGAGAACGACTGCGCACGGGTGGTGATGGTCTGGTGCGGATCCACCGAGGCGTACCAGGAACCGACCCCCGTCCAGGACACGATCGAATCGTTCGAAGCTGGCCTCAGGGCCAACGATCCCAACATCGCCCCCAGCCAGATCTATGCCTACGCAGCGCTGGCGTCCGGCGTCCCGTTCGCTAATGGTGCGCCGAATCTGTCCATCGACCTCCCGGTCATGGAGCAGCTTGCTGCGCAGAACGGTGTGCCCATCACCGGCAAGGATTTCAAGACCGGCCAGACCCTCATGAAGACGATCCTGGCACCGGGCTTGAAGGCACGGATGCTCGGGCTACGCGGCTGGTTCTCGGTCAACATTCTGGGCAACCGAGATGGCGAGGTCCTCGACGACCCGGAGAACTTCAAGACGAAGGAAACGTCAAAGCTGGGCGTCCTGGATTCCATCCTTCAGCCCGAGGTGTACCCGGATCTCTACGGCAACGTGGATCACGTCGTGCGGATCAACTACTACCCGCCGCGTGGTGACAACAAAGAGGGCTGGGACGCCATCGACATCGTCGGATGGATGGGGTACCCGATGCAGATCAAGGTCGACTTCCTCTGCCGTGACTCGATCCTCGCCGCACCCATCGTGCTGGATCTGGCGCTCTTCTTGGATCTGGCCCAGCGGGCCGGACAATCAGGCGTCCAAGAGTGGCTCAGCTTTTACTGGAAGGCACCGCAGGCGGCGAGCGAGGCTGGCCCCGAACATGATCTCTTCATCCAACAGATCAAGCTGAAGAACACCTTGCGGTCGTGGATGGGTGAGAACCCCGTCACCCACGCCGAAGAAAGCTGACGCCGATCGGCGACGCCCGCCTCGATGTCCGAGCAGGTGATGTCACAGCACGTCGACGGTGCGCTGGCGAAGCCAGTGATCGGCGGTGACCAGGAGTGCCGCCGCCTCGACCATGGGCACGGCACGAGGCAACACACATGGATCGTGACGACCTTTGGCTGCCAGGGTAGTGGCCTCGTTGTTGACCGTGACCGTGGTCTGTTCCGACGAGATGGTCGCCGTGGGTTTGAACGCGACCCGGAAGATCACCGGCTCACCGTTCGTAATGCCGCCTTGCACGCCACCCGAATGATTTGAGGTCGTTCGCGGTCGGCCGTCTGGCCCAGGCACGAACGGGTCGTTGTGGGTACGTCCCGTCATGAGGGCAGCTGCGAAACCTGAGCCGATCTCGAAACCCTTGGTGGCGGGTAGCGACATGGTGGCCTTCGCTAGGTCGGCCTCGAAACGGTCGAATGCTGGCTCACCGAGTCCGGGTGGCAGGCCACGGATCACGCAGGTGACGATGCCACCGAGGCTGTCACCGTCACGACGGGCTTGTTCAATGGCGCTGGTGATCAGCGCCGCGCACTCCGGAGATGGGCAGCGCGTGGGGTCCGCTTCCACATCTGATTCCACAACGGTGTCAGCGTCGATCACCGAGGTGGCATCGATGCCGTGGACCGCCGAGACCCACGCAACTACTTCGATCCCACCGACGGCGCGCAGCATGGCCCGTGCCACGGCGCCAGCTGCGACCCTCCCGATCGTCTCCCGGGCCGATGCCCGACCCCCGCCCTCGACCGACCGCAGGCCGTATTTGGCGTCATAGGTGTAGTCGGCGTGCGAGGGTCGGTAGACCTCTCGGAGGTGGTCGTAGGCACCAGAATTCTGATCCTGGTTCCGAACCAACAGACCAATCGGGGCGCCGGTCGTCACGCCGCCGGTCATCCCCGACAGGATCTCGACACGGTCGCTTTCATCGCGTTGGGTGACGAGTCGACTCTGCCCGGGTCGGCGACGATCGAGGTCATGTTGAATCGCCGCCTCGGTGACGGCCAATCGCGGCGGACAGCCATCGATCACCACGCCGACGCCGCGCCCGTGGGATTCGCCGAACGTGGAGATGCGAAAGATCGAACCCGTGATCGAGGACATGGTTCCAGTATGGCGGTCGGTACGTCCTCGACCAGGCATCAGAACCGGCGCCGCAGCGGGGCCTCGATCTCATGTCACATCCGCAATGACCGATGAGGAGGT
>JBBRSC010000356.1:0-2402 GCA_038245795.1 Acidimicrobiales bacterium | reverse complement strand
GGACCCGGCCTCCGCCGAGACCATCAAATACGCCTCCAACGCCTTCCTCGCCACCAAGATCAGCTTTGTGAACGCCATTGCGGCGGTGTGCGAGGCAGTCGGTGCGGACGTGGCGGACGTGGTGTTGGGCATGGGGTACGACAAGCGCATCGGACAGGAGTTCCTGCGCCCCGGCCCCGGCTGGGGCGGCAGTTGTTTCCCCAAGGACTCCCACGCTCTGGTGCGAATCGCCGAGGACGCCGGGTACGACTTCCGCTTGCTGCGCGGGGTCGTTGAGGTCAACGAGCAACAGTTCGAACGCGTCGTCGACAAGGTCGTCGAAGCCGCTGGCGGTTCGGTCGACGGCGTCGCAATCGCCGCCTGGGGGCTGACCTTCAAAGCGCGAACCGATGACACGCGCCAGTCGCCAGCCATTGAGATCATTCATCGGCTCCAGGCTCGCGGGGCGATCGTGACGGCCTACGACCCAGCCATCCACCAGGAGATCGAGGGCATCGCCGTTGCGAGCGATGCCTACTCGGCCTGTCGCGATGCGCGGGTACTCGTCTTGCTGACCGAATGGGACGAGTTCAAATGGACGGACCTCGACAAGGTGGCGGCCGAGATGAGCGAGCAGCACATCGTTGATGGACGGAATCTCCTCGATCGGTCACGGGTTCGCCAGTCCGGATTCACCTATGCGGGCATCGGACGGCACTGATATGCGGATCGTCGTCACCGGGGGTGCGGGATTCCTCGGCTCACACCTCTGCGAAGCGTTGTTGGATCGTGGCGATCAGGTGGTGGCCATGGACAATCTCATCACGGGCTCTCAGGACAACATTGCCCACCTGTTCGGGCGCGACCATTTCACCTTCATTCGCCAGGACGTCTCGGAGTACGTCTGGGTGCCGGGTGCTGTTGATGCGGTGATGCACTTCGCGTCACCGGCGTCACCGCGCGACTACCTGGAGATGCCGATCCAGACGTTGAAGGTGGGCAGCCTCGGCACCCACAACACGTTGGGTCTGGCACGCGTCAAAGAAGCCAGGTATTTCCTCGCGTCGACGTCAGAGGTGTACGGAGATCCGTTGGTGCACCCCCAACACGAGGGGTATTGGGGCCACGTCAATCCCATCGGACCCCGGGGGGTCTCCGACGAGGCGAAGCGCTTCGCCGAGGCCATGACCATGGCGTATCACCGGTACCACGGCCTTGATACCCGCATCGTTCGATTCTTCAACACCTACGGCCCGCGCATGCGCCCGAGAGACGGGCGGGTGGTGTCGAACCTCGTGGTGCAGGCACTCGCTGGCGAACCATTGACCATCTATGGCGAAGGCCAGCAGACACGCAGCTTCGGCTACGTCGACGACACGATCCGCGGGGTTCTTGCGCTCTTGGACTCCGATGTGAATCATCCCGTGAACATCGGCAATCCGGGCGAGTTCACCATCTTGGAGTTGGCGGAGTTGGTTCTGGAACTCACGGGGTCCACCTCGGAGATCATCTACGAACCGTTGCCGGAGGACGATCCGGCACAGCGGCGCCCTGACATCACCCGCGCTCGGACCGAGCTCGGCTGGGAACCGAAGATCTCGCTGCGCGAGGGCCTGATCCCGACCATCGAGTTCTTCAGCTCGCTGACATCTCGCTGAGCCGTGGCGGCCACCGGCGACCGACTGAGGGTCGCCATGACGATGCTGCAATGTTGGCATCGTGTGCCGGGCGGTACCGCCCATGCGGCGTTACGCCAAGCCGCCGCAGTTCTGGCCGATCCATCCATCGACCTCATTGGCATCGGCCCCAATGGTTGGCGCACCCGTGGGCCCGCCGCGCCCGCGGAGTGGACCCCACCGATGCCGCTGCGGTACCTGCCCGGCCCGTACCAGTTGATCTACGACAGCTGGGATCGGCTCAGACTGCCTCCGGTGAGTTGGGCAGCCGGCTCAGTTGACGTGGTGCACGCGACCACCGTCACGGTGCCGCCCCGACCGCGTCGGGGATCACTGGTGGTCACCATCCACGACATCTTTCCGTTGACCCGACCTGAGCACCTGAGCCGCCGCGGTGTTCGCCTGTTGTCGCACGGGATCATGCGCGCTCGGGACACCGCCGACGCGGTACTGGTATCGAGTGAGTTCACGCGTCAGCAGTGCCGGGGGATCGGGTTCTCCGATGATCAATTGTGCGTGGTTCCCCTCGGGGTCGAGGCAGTGACCGTTGCCGATCACGAGGTCGCGGACGTCCGACGACGTCACGGACTGCACCGGGACTACGTGATGTGGGCGGGGACGGTGGAGCCCCGAAAGAACCTTCAAATGTTGCTCGAGGCGTTCTCATCGGTGTCCGCGGACGTCGATCTCGTGCTCGCCGGTCCGAGCGGCTGGCAGGTGGATCTCGAGCGCCTCATGGATCCGCTC
>JBBRSC010000355.1:0-2426 GCA_038245795.1 Acidimicrobiales bacterium | reverse complement strand
TCGATCTGATTTCGGCTGATGCCACATACTGCCAGGCGATTCCGGCGGGGCCGGTAGCCATGGACGTGGAGGTTCTCCGGAACGGTCGCCGCGGCGCGCAGGTCCTCGTGCGCATGTGGGCAACCGACGATCCGCGGAGTCCGGTCGGCAACGATCTGGTGGTCACGGTGGTCTTCGGGGAACGGCGCAGTAGCCCCTATCACCTTGCGGGGTTGTCGCTGCCCGCCGATGCCGGGTCACCCGAGAGCGCTCGACAACGCGAGAGTTCGTCGGAACCCACGCCGTTCGATCACATCCCGTATCACCATCAGACCGATTGGAGGCTGGCGGTGGGCAGGTCCCCATGGGATCCCATGACCCCTCCGTCCGATGATGCCCGCACGGTCTCCTGGTTCCGTTTTCAGCGTTCGCCGGTGCGGTCCGATGGCACCTGGGAGCCCGCCGTGCTGGCGGTCCCCGGTGATGTTCTCGGCCCGGCGGTGGTCGAGGGTCTCGGTCGGACCGATGGCTTTTTCCTGATCATCTCCTTGCAGATCACGTTGCAGTGGTTCGCTCCCATCCGCGGCGAGTGGCTGTGCCAGCACACCCGGGCACACCACGCCGCCGACGGGTTTGCAGCCGGCACGGCGGAGCTGTGGAGCGAGGGCGGCGAGCTCGTTGGTCTGGCGACCCAGACTGCGCTGCTGCAACCCATGAAGATGGGCTGAACACGCCGACGAGTCACGCCATCCGGTAGAGCGAGATGGCTCGTGCGGACGAGCCAGCATCGAACGGATCCCCGGTCCAACTCGACCATCGTTCGCTCAACTCCAGCCCTGCTAGCGCCGCCAACGCGTCGTATTCGGCGGGTGGTCGTGGTCGGAGCTGCCAGGACCGGGCCCGGCCGTTCGGTTCGATGTGCGTGCCATGGACCACACCGGTGCGGGCGTCAACGACGGTCCGTATCCGCAATCCTTCGACGAGATCGCTGGCGACCGTCGAATCCGCCGGGGCCCCCGCCAGATCGATCACATCGTGTTCCACAATGACGCAGCCCCCCGGCGCCAGTGCTGCGGCCGCGTGGGCCAGCACCGCTGGAGCAGCCGTCGGTTCGATCAGCGTATGCAAGAAGTTGAACGACGCCAGGACCACGTCGACTGGCCCGAACACCCAGGTTGCAGGAAGCGCTGCGTCGCCGCAGATCACTTCGATGTTCGCAGATCCGGTTTTGTCGCTCAGTTGGTCGATCATCCGCGGTGACGACTCGATCCCGATGACCCGCCAACCCGCCCGTTGAAGGGGGAGCGCCAGGCGGCCGGTTCCGATCCCCAACTCGACGACAGATCGCGCCGCTGCCGGTTCGAGGACGCGGTCGAGGAACGCCACGACCTCGTCGGGCGAACCGAGTCGATCGGCGTACCATTTGTCGTAGACGTCGGCGAAGTTGTCGCCGTAGAGCGAGGGATCTGGTGGGATCACACACCAACGGTGCGCACGAGGCGCAGTTCGGCGCAAGCCGGGGCGAATGGCGCCGCCCGTCATCATCGATCGGTAACACTGTGACCAGTCATGGATGATGTCGCGCCGATGCCGCTGGATTGGGCGGCGCCCGACGTCTCACCACCTCAACCGGTCCGTCAGCCCCCGCCGGCCAGACAGCGGACGGCGCCGAGTACTAGTGCGCTCCCGCTGACCCTCCGTCTGCACCCTCGGAGCCCCACAGCGATCCTCGACGCGGGTTTTGCCGCCATCCGTTTCCGCTTCGTACGCCTCTTGTCGGTCACGCTGGTGGTCTTCGGCCCGCTGGTAGTGATTCCGACCGTGCTCTCCGCTGCCAATCAGTTCCAGGCCCTCGACAACGCGCAACAACAGAGCGCAAACGGCCAGATCTTCGGTTCGGGATTCGGCATCGATCTCTCGTCGATCAGTGGTTGGGGATGGCTGGCGACGATTGGGACGTATTTGGCGACCGGTATCGTCGGTGTCGCGATGGCGGGCTTCATCGGGGGTTGGATCGTCGGTCGGGATCCCTCGGTCGGCGAGATCCTCCGACTCGTAGGCCGCACGCTGCCAGCGGTGGCGCTCGCCGGGGTCGTCGTGCTCCCGCTGAAGGGCATCGGCTTTCTGCTCTGCTTTGTCGGTGCGCTCGCCCCGATTGTCTGGTTCATTCTGATCTCTCCGGTCGTGGCCATCGAACGGATCGGCCCGTTCGCGGCCATCAAGCGATCGTTCCAGTTGGCCAATCGTCGCTTCATGCCGGCCATTGCGCAGGTCGTGTTGTGTGGCGTACTCGTCACCATCTTGAACTCGTTCGCACTCGCTCTCGTGGCGTCGCTGACGCAGACGGATTCCCCCCAATTGCAGGTGTGGGTGGCGGGCAGCCTGACGATCGTGATCCGCCTCCTGGTTGCAATGCTTCACGGAGCGTGGGCTGCGCTGCTGTACTT
>JBBRSC010000354.1:0-2428 GCA_038245795.1 Acidimicrobiales bacterium | reverse complement strand
GTTCCTCGGCGACAGCGGCAACGACGCTCCGTTGGGCGGCGACTCGACTGACCTGAAGAATCGCGCCTTCTCGTTGTACGAAGGAACGCTGGGCGGCGATCTGCCGTTCGGTAAGTCCAACGGCCTGGGCGATCTCGAGGCGCTCTGTGAGCTTGCCCCGATCGAACTCGGCAACTACGTGTGGTTCGACGCCAATCAGAACGGCATCCAGGACCCGACCGAGCTCGTGATCCCCGGCGTGACCGTGCGGCTCGTGAAGGGTGGATCTGTCATTGCCACCGCCATCACCAACGCTGCCGGTAAGTACTACTTTGCTGCTGCAGACGCGCCGAACCTCCCTGGAGCACCCGGCGCTGAGTTCGGTCTCGTAACCGGTGGGATCACACCGGACACCGGCTACGTGATCACGTTCGATGCCTCAACTGCTGACATCTCGGGGCTCGGCCCCTTGACCGGACCGCTCACGATCACGGGCGCCAACCTCGGTCCCTCCACCATCGATTCCGATCCGGTGGTTGCTGGAACCGGGCTCCCCCAGGTCAGCATCACCACTGGCGGCCCGGGCGCCAACAACCACACCATCGATGCCGGGTTCACGGTGCGTCCCACGGCTTCGATCACGATCGTGAAGTCGGTCAACAACGACGACGCCAATACCGCTCCCGGTCCCACGGTCGATGAGGGGTCCACCGTCACCTTCACATACGTCGTGACGAACACCGGCACATTGAGCATCGGCAGCCTGGTGCTGACCGACGACAAGCTCGGCACCATCACCTGCCCCAAGGTGCTCCTGGCCTCCAACGAGGCCATGACGTGCACCACGACCACTGCGGCCAAGGTCGGGCTGCAGACCAATATCGGGACCATCTCCGGTGTGCCCCTCTGCGGGACAACAACCACCACCATCGGTGATGGCGAACAACCCCCCGTGGTGATCGTCTGCGAGCCCGTCTCTGCCAAGGACCCGGCGAACTACACGGGTACCGGCGCAGTGGTCCTGGGGACCACGACCATCCGCGGCACCACCACGCTGGCGCCGACCACCACGGTGGTGGGATCGTCGGTGCCCACCACGGTGCCGACGCGAGTGCGTGCCGTCATCCAGAATCGAGCCACCGGGCGCGGGCTCGCCGTCACCGGCCAGGAGTCACGCGGCATCACGATCTTCGGGGCGGGCATGGTCCTGCTGGGCCTTGGGCTCCTCGTCGCCAAGCGGCGCCAACCGAACCTCGACTGACACCATCCTGTTCTGGCAGCGAAATCACGTCGGAAACGGCCTGATTTCGCCGCCAGAACGGTCAGTTCCCCGGCAGACGCGCGGCGATGACGTCGGCGAAGCGGCCGGCGGCCGTCTCGCTGTTGGCCAGAAAGACTGACGGCTCGGTGAGCTCGAGCTCGAGCACGGCGAGGGTTCCGTCGTTGGCCCGCACCAGATCAACGCGGGCGTACAACGGCGGGGAAAGCGACGGGCCGACGTCGGGGACCTTCGCTAGGGCATCGATCACTGATCGGGCGATGTCGAGCTCCTCACGTGTTGGTTCGTGGTTGCTGATTGTCTCCTGTTTGTACAGCGCCCTCGACGCCGCTTCACCACGAGCCAGAAGTGGACCCTTGTTGATGGCGTGGGAGAACACTCCCCCGAAGAACAACATCGCCGTCTCGCCGAACATGTCGACGGACTGCTGATACGGCTGCACCATCACGGTGGACCCGGCAGCGAGGAGTCGATCGGCGTGCTCGGTTGCCGCCTCACGTTGTCCGGGACCGAAGCGTGCTGCATCCCGGCTGCCCGCGGCGACCGAGGGCTTCACCACGTAATCGCCGACCTCCGGCAGACAGATGTCGCGGCGATCGCGAACGAACCACGACTCAACGATGTTCACGCCGACGTCGGCAAGATCGAGGAGATACGCCTTGTCGGTGTTCCACCGGAGCACCGGTGGCCCGTGCACCAGATCGCAGGCGGCCGCCGCCCGTTCGGCCCAGCCGAGAAACTCCGGAAGACGCATCGAGTAGTCCCACGTGGAACGGATCACCGCTCGGCGACAGGTCTCCCACGCAACGGTGGAGTCATCCCAGGACACGACGTCGTTGGTGATCCCTCGCCGATCGAGGGCCGCGGTGAGCAACGGCAGGTCCTCATCGAATTGGATGGCCCCGGTTGCTGAGACCAGGAGCACGTCGGCGCACATAGCGCCGAAGCTACTCAGCTTTTCATGACGCCAGTCTGTCAGCCAGCGGGGCGACGGCGCAGGCTGCGGATCGCCAGCGGCGCCGCGAGCAGCATCACGCAGACGGACAGCACCATTGTCGCCAGCACGTTGATCTGCGGAGGCGTGGTCCGTTGCGCCAAGTTGTAGACCTTCATCGGGAACGTCGAGAAGCCGTCGCCAGCAACAAAGGACGTGATGATGTAGTCATCGAT
>JBBRSC010000353.1:0-2446 GCA_038245795.1 Acidimicrobiales bacterium | reverse complement strand
CACCTCGAGCGCCTGCGCATCAGTCAGATCATCCAGGAGGCCGACCACCCGCTCGGCGAGCATCGTCTTGCCAGCACCCGGAGCACCGACCATCAGCAGATGGTGACCGCCCGCCGCCGCAACCTCCAGGGCAAGCCGCGCCAGCGGTTGACCGTGGACTTCGCTCAGATCCGGTCCTCGACCGGAGCGTTCGGACAATCGGCTGGGGATGTCGACGTCGGGCCAGGGATCGACACCAGCCAACGCTTTGACGACTTCGGCGAGTGTCCGAACTGGTCGAACCCGAACGTTGCCCAGGAGCGACGCCTCAGCGGCATTGTCGGCGGCCACGATCACCTCGTCGACCTGTTCCATGGCGCACAGCATCGGGAGAACCCCACGGATCGGGCGGACCGCCCCATCGAGGCCGAGTTCCCCGAGAAACCCTCGGACCACCCCATCGGCAACGACAAGTTGTTTGCTGGCAATCACCACCCCGACGGCCATGGCCAGGTCGAGACCGGTGCCGAGTTTCGGCACCTCTGATGGTGCCAGATTTATGGTCAGCCGCGTGTTGGGGAAGACGAGCCCTGACGTCAGTAGCGCAGCTCTCACCCGATCGCGCGATTCGCGACAGGCGGTGTCCGGCAGACCAACGATGGTGTACGACGGTAGGCCTGGCCCGACAGGCACCTCAAGCGAGACAGCCGATCCCGCCACCCCACATACCGACGCCGATACAACGACAGCGATCATCCGCCCGTTCCCTTCGAAAGAAGGACCCGGGAGAGTCTCCCGGTCCGGGCGCACCAGCGCCGATCGCTCAGGAGTCGAACTCCATCAGCACGTTGACGTTAGTTCAGGTCTGCGACAGCGATGACCCATCGAGTCCGAGTTCACGCCAGATGAGATCAAGGCGTTCGCGCATCACGTGAACCTCGTGTCGCAGTGCGATCACTTCGTCGGCCAGCGTTGGTGCCCCAACCGCAGTGGGCCCTGCGCCGCGACCATCAACGGTCGATTGACCAACGACCACCGAACCTCCGGCGACTACCGGGTGTGCAGCCGGTGCGATTGCGATGGCCGCAGCGGACTGATCGTCACCCCATCGATGACCATATCGATCACCACTCTGGCCCGGCCGACGACCACGACGCAGCACCAACGGATCGGCCCGATCGGCGAGATCGTCGAGCACTCCCGTCACCGCCTCCGTGGAAGGAAACGCCAGCACGCGCTCTGCCCGTGTTCGCAGCTCCCCCGCCGTCTGATCGCCACGAAGGAACAACAACGACAGCACGACGATCTCGGCCTCCGACAGACCGAAGACTTCGTCAGCGATGTGACGAAACTTCGTGGCACGGTTGGATTGGCTGAAGACGTAGCGGACCAAACCGAGGTCCTTCAAAAGCGCCAGTTCGGTTTCGACGAAACTCTGGTCGTACGAGACGATCGGATCTCGACTGGTCGACTGGTTCGCCGCCCGCATCAGTGCGTTGGCGCTCAACGGGTACTCCGCCGGCGTGGTTCGCTCCTTCTCCATGAGACAACCAATGAGTCGGACCTGTGCTTGGGAGAGCTCCACCGCGCCAACGATACTGAGACTCATGGGCTTCAACCCTCACCAGCCACAGCCACGAACGAAATGGGACTACCTCTTCGTAGCGGCCGCGCTCATCGTCTGCACCGCTGTCGGGGTGTGGGCAGTCCTCGGCTGATTCAACGTGGCCGACTTCACTGCCAACGTGGACTGCGAGGTCCGTCGAGTCCAGCCGTATCAGGCGACGAAGCTGTACATCTGTCCGGGATGCAACCGCGACATCGCCATCGGCATGGGCCACGTCGTTGCGGTGCCGAGGGAGGCTCCCGATCTTCGACGTCACTGGCATCATGGGTGTTGGGCGCGACGCCACGGCCGCTCGCCGCGCAACTGAGTCGTCAGAACGCCGCCTCGATCACGTCGACGTCGAATCCGTGAACACGGCGCCGAAGCGACGCGACGTCGAAGCGGATTTCCGGCCACGAGCGGTCGCACTGGCGGAGCCACTCGATGGCGACGCTGCGGATCCGTTGCTGTTTCCGATGACCGACCGCGGCGGCTCCCCCGCCGTGGCGACCCGACGAACGGGTCTTCACTTCGCAGAAGACGACCAACCGGTCGGAGGTGACGATCAGGTCGATCTCCCCGGTGCCGGTCCGATAGTTCCGTTCGAGTACGTGATACCCGTGTCGCTCGTACCAGAACGCGACGGTGTCCTCACCGTCGCGGCCCAGATCGTGTGCGGCTGACATGGACGCTCCCGTTCCATCACGCGATCCACTCGGAGCACGTCAGGGGAAGCGTGGGAGCCGGGCCATGAGCAAGGCACAGTCCCCGAGAGCGTTCTGCACCTCGTGTATTCAACAGAGACGCTGCCGTCGAGGCTGAACCGTCCTACTTGCGCAGTTCCTTGATCTTGGCCGACTT
>JBBRSC010000352.1:0-2447 GCA_038245795.1 Acidimicrobiales bacterium | reverse complement strand
GCTCCTGAGCATCCCTTTCCTTCTGGCCCACACGACTGTTTCGCGGCCGTGCGATGGATCGCAGACCACGGCGCCGAGCTCGGAGTCGACACAACCCGTTTGGCGGTGGGCGGCGACTCCGCAGGAGGGAATCTGGCGGCGGTCACAGCGCTGCGGGCGCGCGACGAGGGCGGACCGGCGCTGGCCTTCCAGTTGCTGGTGTACCCGGTGGTCGACATGACGCCGACGCTGCTGCACCCCGGCTATGCGTCGATGATCGAGAACGCTGAGGGGTACTTCTTGTCGATGAACGACATGTTGTTTTTCGGCGAGTGTTACGTGCCGGATGAGGCGGACCGTCGCTTGCCGATGGCAAGTCCCATCCTGTCGGAGACGTTGGGGGATCTCCCGCCCGCGCTCGTCATGACCTGCGAGTTCGATCCGCTTCGGGATCAGGGCGAGGCGTATGCCAAGGCCTTGTCGAATGCTGGAGTCCAGTCCACGCTGTCGCGCTACGACGGTGCTATTCACGGTGTCATGAACATGGCTGGCATCACCGACATCGGTCGTCGCTTCCTCACCGAAGCGGCAACGGCAGTGAAGGCCGCCATCGGTTGAGCGGGGATGCGGCCGCGTCGGCGGCGGCGCTGATTCTGGCGGCTGTTTTTGTCTGGGCGGCGAGTGCGAAGATCGGGTCGCTGGGCGCTACAGCGGCGTCGTTCGCCGAACTGGGATTGGTGGCGCCGTCGTCGCTGGCACCGACGGTGGCTGCGTTGGAACTCCTTGCCGCGGGGCTCTTGGTGCGCGTTCCGGTGGTGGGTGCGGGAGCGGCGCTGTTCTTGCTCGTGGCGTTCTCGGTGGTGCTGGTTCGGGCAATCAGCTCGGGTCTGGTGGTGAGCTGCGCGTGTTTCGGGGGGACCGCCGATCGGGTGATCTCGCCACTTGACGTCGCCCGGAATGTCGGTCTGGCGATCCTCGCTCAGTTCGCGCTGTTCGCGCCGTGGCCGATCAAGTTCGATGCGGGATCGTGGGGGCTGGTGAGCGCGGGAGTGGCGGTTGGGGCGCTGTCGCTGCGGATGGCTCGACGGCAGATGAGCGGGAGGTGAGGATTACGTCCTTGCACGTGCGCGTTGAGCGGCCGAGTGGCGCCCGAGTGGACAACGATTATTGGCGGCGATCCGATCGACGATTCTGGCTCCTCTGAGATTTCCTGTTCGGATCTCTTGACGTGTTTGGTGTGATCGAACTAGTGTTCGGTGCATGTCATCGCTCGTTACGGACCTCGATACCATTCTGGTGGGTCTCCGTGGGGTCGTCGACGTGTTGGACCCAGCCGTGGTGCACCGGGCTGACGTAGCTGATCTGTTCGGGTTGTTCATTGGTCTGGAACGAACCGCTGCTGCCGGACGGATCTTGTTGGCGCAACGCTTGGCGGACACCAACCAATGGAAAGCTGGCGGGTTCGCGTCTGCCGCTGACCACCAAGCCGACCTGGGTGGAACATCCACCGGTCGGGCGAAAGCTGACCTGACAACTTCTGAGCGGCTCCGCCAGTTCGAGAAAACCGCCGAGGCGTTGCGACAAGGCCGCTTATCCGCTGAGCAAGCCGAGGTGATCTCTGATGCTGCGTCGGTCAACCCGGCGGCTGAACAGGACCTGTTGGGTGCCGCCGAGTCCGGGTCGATCAAAAACCTGAAAGACGAAGCGGGACGCAAGAAAGCTGCCGGCGACCCGACGCCTGACGCCACGCGTGACCGGATTCACCGCACGCGTCGTTGTCGGACATGGACTGACACCGAAGGCGCATGGAACCTGTCCGCTCGAGGCACCGTTGAACACGGCGCCGAGTTCATGGTGGCGTTGAACCAGCTCATCGACACAAAATTCAGGGCTGCCCGGGCTGCGGGGATCAACGAGCCACGAGACGCGTACGCGTTCGACGCGCTCATCGAACTCTCCCGCACCCACAGCACCGCTGCTGGACCCGGTGCTGATGCAGGTGGCGGCCAAGCAGCGGCAGCGCGGTCAAACGGTAACGATCAGCACGGACGTAGCGACCAGCACAGAGGGAGCGATCAGCGCGGACGGAGCGGAGACGACGTCGACCCACGGGCTGGCGGGAGTCGCGACAATGAACCCGGCCGACCGGCAGGAGCAGTACCGCCAACACGGGTGAACCCGAAACACTTGGCGGTCATTCGTGTCGATCTCGAAGCGCTCATACGTGGTGCTGTCACCGGCGACGAATTGTGCGAAATCACCGGTATCGGACCGATCCCCGTGTCTACCGCCCGCAGGCTCCTCAGTGAGTCGATCCTCAAACTCGTCATCACCAACGGTGTCGACGTCGCCAACGTGACCCACCTCGGCCGCGGAGTCAACGCCGCCCAGCACATCGCCCTGTTGTGGACACACCCGATGTGCACTGTTGAGGGCTGCAACCGCACCAGAACCCAGAACGACCATCG
>JBBRSC010000351.1:0-2540 GCA_038245795.1 Acidimicrobiales bacterium | reverse complement strand
TGATGAGTGGCCTCGTGCCACCGTGACGCGGGGTTCCCGACGAAAAGGCAATCGCTACTTCGGTCCCTACGCCCACGCCTACGCGATCCGTGAGACGCTCGATTCGTTGCTGCGGACATTTCCGATACGGACGTGTTCCGACGGCAAGCTTGTTCGTCATCAGCGGCTCGGTAAGCCGTGTCTGCTCTTCCACATCGAGAAGTGCGCCGGGCCGTGCGTTGGCGAGATCAACGAGGCGGACTACGCGGCCCTGGTCGAGGAGTTCATATCGTTTCTCGAGGGTGACACCGATGAAGTCGTCGAGCGACTCGACCAGGAGATGCGTGCGGCCGCCGACCGCCACGAGTTCGAGTTGGCGGCACGGATGCGGGACCGACTCGCGTCGGTTCGTCGCGCCATCGAACGACAGCAGATGGTCGCTGATTCGAACGAGGATCTCGACGTGATCGGTCTGGCCGAGGACGAACTCGAGGCCGCAGTCCAGATCTTTTTCGTCCGACGAGGGCGCGTGGTGGGCCGCAACGGATTCGTTCTCGACAAGGTGATGGACGTCTCCGATGGTGAGCTCGTGGGCCGCATTCTCGAGGAGCTCTATTACGAGGAACCGCCGCTCGGAATGCCGAAGTCGGTACTCGTTCCGGCGCTCCCCGAGGATGTGTCGTTGTACGAACGGTGGCTCGGCGAGCACCGGGGAACGAAAGTCAGCATCCGGGTGCCGCAACGCGGCGATAAACGCGAGTTTCAGGCGACGGTGACGGCGAACGCGACCGAGGAGTTCACTCGCCATCGGTTGCGCCGTGCGTCGGATCACAACAGCCGTTCGCGAGCGCTCACCGAACTTGCGAACTATTTGGAGCTCCCCGAGGCGCCGCTCCGCATCGAGTGCTTCGACATGAGCCACATCCAGGGCACCGACTACGTCGGATCGATGGTGGTGGTGACCGATGGACTGGCGGACAAACGGGAGTACCGCAAATTCAAGGTCCGAACGGTCGGCGGCCAACGGATCGGCGACTCGGATGACTTCGCCGCCATGGAAGAGGTGCTGACCCGCCGTTTCCAGAATTATCTCGATGATCGCCAGCGACCGGTGGAGGAGCGGGGCCGATTCCAGTATCCGCCGCAGCTGTTGGTGGTCGACGGCGGCAAGGGCCAGCTCAACGTTGCGGTTCGGGTGCTCGAATCACTGGGTCTCGAAGAGGAAATCCCGGTCTGTTCGCTCGCCAAGCAGTTCGAAGAGGTGTTCCTGCCGGGTCGCAGCGACCCGATCCGCGTCCCCCGACAATCCGAGGCGCTCTTCCTGCTGCAACGCATCCGCGACGAGTCACATCGGTTCGCCATCACGTTTCACCGGGAGCTCCGAAACAAGCGGATGACCACCTCAGTGCTGGACAACATTGCTGGTCTGGGCGACGTCCGGAAGAAGCGGCTCATCAAGGAATTGGGAAGCGTGACTGCGGTTCGCGCGGCGTCGCTCGACTCGTTGACGGCGCTGTCATGGCTCCCAGACTCGGTGGCGGTCTCCGTCTTCGGAGCAACCCATCCCGACGTAACCCACCCTGATGCAATCCAGCACGTGGTGCCAGAAACTGACGACAACAACGACATCGGAGCAGTGTGAACGATCCGTGGGAAGCCCACTCCATCTGGTGGCAACAAGAGTTCACCGACGGGGTCGACCCTGAGTACACCGAGCAGATCCTGCCGTTGATCAGTTCTCGCCTCCCGGCCCCCGGCTTGGTCGTAGACATCGGCTGCGGCGAGGGACAAGTGGCGCGTATCGCGACCGCCAAGGGGCACCGGGTCGTGGCGATTGACCCGGCCTGGGCGCAGGTCAGCGTGGGTGCCGAGCGGGGTCATGAGGTCTGGTATTCCCAAGGCGTGGCGGCGTCGATCGGATTGCGATCAGCCTGCGCCGACGCGGTCATTGCCTGTCTGGTGTTCGAGCACATCTCGGATCTCGACGCCGCTCTGGCCGAAGTCGCACGGATCCTCAAGCCGGGAGGCAGGTTCCTGTTCCTGCTGAATCATCCGCTTCTGCAGACGCCAGGATCCGGATGGATCGACGACCAGATGCTCGACCCGCCCGAGCAGTATTGGCGCATCGGCCCCTATCTGACCGAGGCGGACACCATCGAACAGGTCGAGCGGGGGGTCTTCATCCGGTTCTTCCATCGTCCGCTGAGCCGCTACCTCAACACTGCCCACGCTTGTGGGTTGATCCTCGAGCACCTGGATGAGCCGGCACCTCCCCCCGGATTTCTCGCACAGGCACCCGAGTACTTCGAGGCAGCGACGGTCCCGAGGCTCCTCATGCTCGACCTCCGAAAGCCGTAGTTGCCGGAACGTCGTCCCGGAACATCGTGCCGGAACGCAACAGAGGCGGCCACCGGAGTGACCGCCTCTGTGCTCTGGGAGAGTTACTTGGCTGCGGTGATGACTTCGTCCAATACGTGGACGATGCCGTTCGACGCTTCGATGTCGACCTTGGAGATCACGGCGCCACCAATGGTGAGGCCGACGCCCTTGCCGGGAGCTGC
>JBBRSC010000350.1:0-2550 GCA_038245795.1 Acidimicrobiales bacterium | reverse complement strand
TCCCGGTACTTCGCAAGCACCCGCAACGCCTGCGACGGAACGCACGTCCGCACGATCTCAGTCAGAGTCTGCTCGTTCTCCGGGGTCGCCACCCGGGCGGCCGCAGCCAACAACGGCAACGACACCGCACCATTCGCCGCGTCCTCCATCAACATCGGAATTCGGTCCCGGCGGCCCAGCACCGTCACAACACGCTGGGAGTCGCCCGGGGTGAACTTCGTGCGAACGGACATCCAATGCGCCAACGATTTGAAGCCAGTCCCACCCAACGAATCCAACTCATCGAACTCGCCAACCGCCGTGACCAACTCGGCATGCAACACATGGATCTGAGCAGCGATCAACCCGACACGATCCGACGCTGCCTCGATCGCCGCGTCACGCTCGATCGCTTCGGGGGTCGCGTTCGGGTTCAACCTTCCCCCCGATGTGGCGCCTACTGATCCCGACATGACAAGAACTCTAGTCGAACATGTGTTCGTTCTGCAACCTATTTACTGATCTATCTCACAACTCTTCGCTGGCATGACCGACTGCCAATTCGGGTCGGACGTCCGGCGCATGTTTCGGATCTTGGGTGCCCGCCAAGCGATCGAATTGGAGAACCTGCGCAGGCAACCTCCCCTATGACAGCTTGACCATGACGTGCTTGATCTCGGTGTAGTGCTCGAGCGCGTAGATCGACATGTCCTTGCCGTAGCCCGAGTGTTTGAACCCGCCATGGGGCATCTCCGACACAATCGGAATGTGATCGTTCACCCACACCGTGCCGAAGCGCAGCGCCTTCGCCGCCGACATGGCCCGGCCCACGTCCCGAGTCCACACCGACGACGCCAGGCCGTAGTCCACGTCATTAGCCATGGCGATGAGCGCCTCGTCGGCGTCGGCGCGCTGGATGCTGACCACCGGGCCGAACACTTCGCGTTGCACGATCTCATCGGACTGCTTCGGACCAACGATCAACGTTGGCTCATAAAACGCTCCCACTCCCGCCCGAGCCCGACCACCGACGACCGCCTGCGCTCCGGCGGCCACCGCACGTTCGATCATCGCCACCACCCGCTCCTGCTGCTCCCGCGACACGACCGGACCGACCTCGACATTCGGATCCAACGGATCACCCATCGGAATGGTTGCGATGTCCGCCGCCAACGCCTCGGTCAGGCGGTCGAAGATCTTCGGGCCAGCGACCATCCGACACGCTGCGGTGCAGTCCTGCCCCGAGTTGTAGAACGCCCCCAGCCGGATCCCCGCGACAACCGCCTCGATATCGGCGTCGTCGAACACCACCACCGGCGCTTTGCCACCCAACTCTAGATGCACTCGCTTCAATGACTCCGACGCGTTCCGTGCAATGAGCCGCCCCGTGCCGACATCGCCCGTCAGCGACACCATCGCCACATCGGGGTGTTTCACCAACCGGTCCCCCGCCGTTTCGCCCTGGCCGCACACCACATTGAAAACGCCCGGCGGTAACAAACCATCAGCGAGTTCAGCGAGCCGAAGTGCACTCAACGGCGTCAGCTCCGACGGCTTCAACACCACCGTGCACCCCGCCGCCAATGCCGGCGCCACCTTCCACGTCGCCATGTTGAGCGGATAGTTCCACGGCGCAATCGACCCCACCACGCCAATCGGCTCCCGCCGCGTCATCGACGTGTACCCCTCCATGTACTCCCCCGCCGCACGACCCTCCATGAACCGGGTCGCCGCTGCGAAGAACTTCCAGTTGTCGACCGTCAGGTCCATCTCGAAGTCGATGATCCCGACCGGCTTGCCCACGTTCAGACTCTCCAATCGACACAACTCCGGAAGGTCCGCCTCGATCCGTCGAGCCAATTCCGACAAGACCTCGTGTCGTTGGCGAGGCGTCGTCAGCGACCACGTCCGGAACGCCCGCGCCGCCGCCGCAACCGCGTCATCGATGTCGCTGCCATCACCCGACGCGACGTCGCAGATGACCTCGTCGGTCGCCGGGTTGATGATGGTGTCGGTGCCGCCGTTGTTGGCGGGCCGAAAGGTTCCATCGATGAAGTTGAGCGTTTGCATATTCAAGTCTCCTCTGAGAAACGGCGGATCTACGAAGAACGAGCGTCAGCTGTCGAAGCCCAAGCCGACGGCGTCGAGCGCCTTCAACCAGACGCCCCGCTTGCCCGTGCGATCGGCGCGGGCCATGGCCTTGCGAGTCACCGTGATCCCGATCCAACGAGCCGGTTCAGGGGGGAACGGCAGCGGTGCCTTGCGCACGAAATCGAGCCCGAGGAGTTCGCTGTCAGGACGATCCAACAGATCAAGACAGACCGTCGCCCCGAAGCGCGTCGCGCCGACCCCGAGTCCGGTATAGCCAACGGCGTAGGACACCCGCCCGTCGAGCGCCGTCCCGAACCCGACCGCGAATCGAGTCGACGTATCAATCACGCCGCCCCAGCGATGCGAGAAGGCCAACCCCTCGAGCTGCGGGTACGTCTCGAAGAACTGCTGCGCCAACATGTGATGCGTCGCGTCACGCTGTTCGAGCGACGAATCGATCCGGTTCCGCCAGTGGTACAC
>JBBRSC010000349.1:0-2558 GCA_038245795.1 Acidimicrobiales bacterium | reverse complement strand
CGGATCGGCGAGTTGACGAGTTGGAAGACCCGGGCTTGGGTCGCATCCTCGCTGGGAAAGTGGATCTCCGATGAGTAGGTGAAGTGGATGTCACCGGAGAGCACTGCGATGCTGCGCAGCGGCGTGGCCCGGGTAGGTGATGCGAGGTCAGCGAGGAGGTCGACGAGATCGTCGAACGAGCGCACGAACGCAGGCCAGTCCTCGAGGTCGGCTTTGCGGCGCATCCACTCCCCGAAGCGGGCGGGTAGTTTCCCCCAAGCACCATCGGTCATTGCTTCGTTCCAGACCTGCAGGTCGTGAATGCCGCCTGGGGTGAACACCGGCAAGGACGTACCGATCAGCAGGTGGTCGACCTCCGCATGGCACGATTCGACGACCCATTGCCACTCGCGCTCGTCGACGATCCGACGGCTGCCGGGTGTCAGCGTACGGCTGTTGCGGGCGTCGATGACGACGAGCCGCACGTTGCCGATGTCGCGGACGAAGCTGAACCTGTAGCGGTCCTTGCCTCCGGTGACCTCCTCGGTCGACGATGCCCAGTCGTGCAGAACCCGTTCACCGTCAGCGGCCGTCGAGAGGGCCTCGAGGATCCCCTCGTCGCGGATGTCGTTCGGACTGAGGTTGCCCAGATGCTGGTACAACCAGTAGGTCATCAATCCTTCGAGAATGTGGCGTTCCCACCAGTCTTCGCGCCGGATGTCGTTCACCCACGCTTCGGAGATGTTCCAGTCGTCGATCATGTCGTGGTCGTCGAACACCATGGCCGTCGGGACGACGGAGAAGAACCAGCGTTCGACAGGCGGCGACCAGGACTCCTCGTAGAGCCAGCAGTACTCCTCGAACCCGTCGACCAGTTCGACAGGCAGAGTCGACGCCGGCGCCCCGTCTCGCTTGGCATCGATCCGCTTCCTGGTCTTTGGCGACGAGTCGTCGGCATAGATCTGATCGCCGATGAACACCGCAAGATCAGGCCATTCGGACTCGTTGGATCGCATCATCCGCAGCGCATACGCGTAGACCGCATCGACGCCGCGCCCTTCGGTGTCGAGCGCGAACTCAAGCGACCACGGCGCTTCGTGTGGTGCCGCGGTGCGACACGAACCGAACATGATTCGCGGTGTCATCTCATCGTGCAGGGTTCGGATCCGGCTCGGCGGAAACGTGCTGTTCGCGACCGGCCAACGCACCGTGTCATCGAGGCGGACGTCGTATTCTGTCGACGTGCCGGCCGTCAGTCCGTCGATGACCACCAGCGCGTAGTGGTGCCCCACAACCGAGAACGTGCGAGTGCGGTGGCCGAGGATCTCGACGACGCAACTCGTATCGGTCTCCAACCAGATCGTCGCCGACGTCGCCGTGACATGACGCAACATCGGCCCCAGGGTCAGCTCAGCCACGTCGCCGGCTCCAGGAAGCAACGATCTGACGACCATCGCCGAACGGAGAACTCACTATGCCACCATCTCACAGATTCGATGGCCGGGCAACGAATCCTGCGCGCGGCGCCGACCAGGGGGTATCGCCTCACCACTGCTGGGGTGACGAACGGCTCTATCGGCGGCGGAGCGGCTGGCGCACACTGCACTCAGGTTGCTAGTGCGTTTCTCAGAACTTTGGAGGTAGTCATGTACATCGGTGGTGGGCTATTGATGCTCGTTGTCATCATCGTCGTGGTCATGCTCGTCATGCGTCGTTGAACCACGCGCGGCATGCTTTCGCGGGTGCTACCGGACGAGCAGTGCGGCGATCGGGAATACGGTCATGGCGACGCCGGCGACGGCTGTGGCCGCAAGCGACGGCCAGCGTGATCGGTACTTGCCGAGCACGTCCTGAGAGCGGGCGAGGATGACGATCAACAAGATGAGCGGTGGCGCAGTGATCCCGTTGAAGATCGCGGAGAGGTACAGCGCACGGATCGGATTCACCCCGATGCCCACGAGTGCGAGTCCGATCACCATCGACGCGATGATCACGGCGTAGAAGCCCGGTGCGTCTTTCAGGCGGTGGCTCAGGCCTTCGCGCCAGTGGAACGCTTCGGCGACCGCGTAGGCGGTGGATCCGGCGAGTACCGGCACCGCGAGCAGGCCGAGACCGAGGATCCCGACGGCGAAGAGCACTTTGGCGAAACTGCCGGCGAGCGGCTCCAAAGCTTGGGCGGCTTGCTCGGCCGACTGGATGTTGACCGGCCCCTTGGCCCCCAAGGTGACGGCGGCGGTGCACATGATCGCGAACATCGTGATGACGCCCGAGAGCATCCCGGTCCATACGTCGACACGCATCGCCACGAGATGGCGGCGGTCGAGCGGAGTGTCAGGGTTTTCGTGACGCTCCTCGACCTCCTCGGATGCCTGCCAGAAGAACAGGTACGGCGACACGGTGGTGCCGGCGACCGCTGTCAGGGCAATCATGGTGGCCGAGTCGAGGTGGAACCGCGGCAGGAAGGTGCGGGCGGCGACGTCGGCCCATGGGACGTGGACCACGGCCAGGACGAGAACGTACGCGATGAGCGAGAGGGCGAACCAGCGCAGCACCCGTGAGTAGCGGTGGTAGGGCACCAT
>JBBRSC010000348.1:0-2581 GCA_038245795.1 Acidimicrobiales bacterium | reverse complement strand
TTGGCCACGGCATCAGCGCTCGACGGAATCCGCGTCCTGGATCTGAGTCGCGTGCTGGCTGGTCCATGGGCCACCCAGCTGCTGGCAGACCTCGGCGCTGAGGTCATCAAGATCGAGCGTCCCGGCATCGGGGATGACACGCGCAGCTGGGGGCCACCGATGCAGAGGTCGTCGACCCGGGACGGAGTCGTTCAGTCCGCATACTTCCTCTCGACGAACCGAGGCAAGCGCTCTGTTGCCGTCGACATCTCGACACCCGACGGCGCTGACGTCGTCCGGTCGCTGGCGGCTGTCAGCCACGTCGTCATCGAGAACTTCAAGGTCGGTGGGCTGACGCCCTACGGGCTCGACGCGTCATCGTTGCTGACGGCGCACCCATCGCTCGTGGTGTGTTCGATCACCGGGTTCGGTCAGCACGGACCGCTCTCGCATCTGCCTGGCTACGACATGGTCGTTCAAGCGATGAGCGGGTTGATGAGCGTGACCGGGCAACCAGACGGTACCCCTGGCGGCGAACCGATGAAGGTCGGCGTCGCCCTGATGGATGTGATGTGCGGGCTCTACGCGTCGACCGCCATCCTGGCCGCAGTCATTGAGTCGCAGCGCACCGGCGTCGGCACCCACATTGACGTCTCATTGCTCGACGTGGGAATCGCAACACTCGCCAATCAGGCGCTGTCGTATCTGGTGAGTGGCAGCGAACCGCATCGCCTCGGCAACAGCCACCCGACGATCACGCCGTACCAGCCGTTCGAGTCGGCCGATGGGCCCCTGGTGATCGCTGTCGGCAACGATCAACAGTTCTGCGCGTTGGCCGCGCTGCTGGGCGTTGCGGAGATGGGAGGTGACGATCGGTTCTCGACGAACGCTGCCCGCGTGATGCATCGAGCAGCATTGCTGGAGGCGATCGAGCCGCTGGTCCGAACTCGTGACCGCGAGTCGTTGTTGGTGGAACTGGCAACAGCGGGGATACCGGCCGGTCCGATCCGTTTGGTCTCCGAGGCGCTCACCGACAATCACGCTGCCGAACGAGGCCTTGTCCTCCGCCTGGAATCCGACGCGATGGGATCGGTGCCGTCAGTAGCGCAACCGTTCGCCATGAACACGCCGGGCGCCACCTCGCCGACCGACAACGTTGCATCGCCGCTCGCCCCGCCGACGTTGGGTGAGCACACCGCAGAAGTTCTGGGCGACGTGCTGGGAATGGATCCGCCGGCCATTGCGGCCCTCGTTCAACGAGGCATCATTGCCTGATGTAGCCACCCCGGACCGATGCCAGTCACCACATGACGCGTTGAGGTCGGGATACGCGACCTCAAGAACAACCTCAGCCGCTCTCTCGAACGCGTGAGGGACGGCGAGGAGGTCATCGTTACCGACCGCGGACGACCGGTCGCGCGGCTCTCGACGATCGACGCATCGATCATCGCCGTGGAGGCACGCGCGGCGCTGCGCAAAGGTCGGCCCGCGCCGACTCAACATCGTGAGGCGAAGAGTGGCCTCAGAGAACTTCTGGGCTTTCGGGTGGCGAATCTCCTCGACACCTAGCGGGCGGGCAGGCCGAGCAATTCCTGGAGCGCGGCCGTGACCTCCACGGGCGCTTCGAGCGGAGGCCAGTGACCGATGTCGATCATCCGGTTCACTACCGCGTTGTCCCCCATGCGCTCCTCGACCCGTTCGATCATGTGGGCTCCGGACACCGGGTCGAGGTCGCCCCAGACGAACCGCATCGGGAGCGAGGTCGTCTCCATGGCGCCAATCCATCGATCGGCGTGGACGCGCCGATCCGCCATGTAATGCAACAACTCGTTCATGCGACCGACGCCGCCGAGGCGGTCCATCGACAACCACATCTCGTGGAGTTCCTCATCGGTGGCCCGGCGCCGAGTGCCCCACGTGACCAACACGCCGCCCCGGAACGACTTCTCATCGACAGCCTGCGCAATCGCCGCACCGTGTTCCGGGTCAACCAGCATTTTCTGACCCTCGGTCGGACGATGCAGATCCGGGTAGATCCCACCGTTGCACCACAACACGCCCGTCACGTTGACGTCGAGCGAACCCTCCTCGTGTCGTGCCAGGAGTTCCTGACACACCGACGCGCCATAGTCGTGCGCCGCCAGAATGGTGCTGGTCACACCGGCATGTCGCCATGCCGCAACGACGGTGTCGGCTACGCCATGGATGCTGAACGGGTAGTCGAGGGGCTTGTCGGAGGCGCCGAACCCCAAGAAGTCGATGGCGATCGCTCGGTGCCCCTCGCCGATTCGGCCAATGGTCTCAGACCAGTCGAGCGAACACGACGGAAACCCGTGGAGGTACGTGACCGTTGGGCCTGTGCCGATGTCCCACATGGCGACGTGGAGCTCCTCGGTCGACTCGGGCGCGTCGGTGGGACGGACGGGAATGAGCGTCGATCGTTCCGACCAGTCATCGAAAGTGGCCATCAGGGTTTCTCCAGGTATGGGCAGGTTCATTGCTGCCATGGGCTCGTTCCTCGCTGCCATGGGCAGGTTCATTGCTGCCACGGGCAGGTTCATTGCTGCCATGGGCAGGTTCATTGCTGCCATGGGCTCGTTCC
>JBBRSC010000347.1:0-2630 GCA_038245795.1 Acidimicrobiales bacterium | reverse complement strand
GAGTCTCCCAATGGCCTCGCGGGCAACCTGGTCTCGTCCCGAACATGGGACGACTACTCGCTCGGCCGCGCAGTGGTTCCCCAGCATCTGGCTGAGCTGGACGTCGCCTATAGCGGCATCGTCGCAGCGCACCGTGGCGCTATCGCGAAGGTCGGCCCGGTCGATCCCATCACCGAAGATCTGCTCATCGGGCAGAGCGGTCAGCTCGAACAGTTCCAGTGGTTCGTGCGAGCCCACCTCGAGAACGGCGACGGTGCGATTGTCAGCGCCAACGATGGCCGGACTGCCGCTCGTCAGGCGTCCTGAACCACATCGACACTGGTCGCGGGCTGCCATCCCGGTCGCCCGACCAGGTACCGGAAACGCGCCGACCAGCTCGGCGCTCGCCGGACGTCGGCTGACAGGTCGATGTACTCGTGGAATGCGATCCGCAACGGGTTGAACGAGGTGAGATTCTTCGTCAGCCCGTAGCGGACGCGTTCGTTCTCGACCTCGAAGGTGCCGAACGCGCGGTCGAAGAGAATGAAGATTCCCGCGTAGTTCTTGTCGAGATATTGCGGGTTCGATCCGTGGTGAACTCGGTGGTGCGACGGTGTGTTCAGGACAAACTCGAACCAGCGGGGCATCCGGTCAATGGTTTCGGTGTGCACCCAGAACTGGAACAGCAGGTCGATGCCTCCCGCAATCATGATCATCCACGGTCGCACCCCGACGAGCGCCAACCCTGGGTAGAAGATCACATGGGTCCACGGCGTCCATGGCTGACGGATCGCGGTCGACAAGTTGTACCGCTCACTGGAGTGATGATTGACGTGGCACGCCCAGAGGACCCGGATCTCGTGTTCTGCCCGGTGCTGGCAGTAGTAGGCAAGATCCCAGCCGACGATGGCGACGGACCATCCGATGACTCCGGTGCTGAGATCGACGATACGGAATTGCCACAACCATGTGGCGATGGCGAACACGGCAAGGTTGATCGCGAGGACGGGCATCGTGGAGACCAGACCGACCAACAGCGAAGCCGCGGTGTCACGGCGTTCGTAGCCGAGGGGGCCGCTGTCTCCGCGTCGGCGTCGTGATCTGAGGAGCCAGATTTCGCCGAGGAGGAGCAGCAGGAACGCGGGAATGGCGTACGTGGTGAGGTCGATGGGTTCGCTATTCATGGGTCAACCGATCCCGAAGAGCGTGGGGACGAGTGACTCGAGGAGGCTCTCGAGCCGTTGGCGGGCATGAGGATCAGGAGCCGCCATGTTGTTGAGCATGAGGCCTTGCATCGACAGGATGGCCAGCTCGATGATGGCGCGGGTGGCGTCATCAGCGGTCCCGCCGATCTCATCGAGCAGCGCCCGGCCGAGTTCGAAAATGTTGTCGACGTGGCTGGTCACGACCGGCTGCAGGGATGCCTGCAATGTCGGGTCGGTCCTCGCATCGGTGTAGAGATCGAAGGCGGCGTGAAGGCGTTCGTCACTCATCTGCTCCCCGAGCAGCGCCAGCGCCGAGCGCATCGTTCGCTCGGCTGGGGCAATGGCGTCGAAGCGAAGTTCGTATTCGGTGCGTAACTGGTCGAACAGCGCCTCGACCACGGCCGCCAGCAGGTCGTCCTTGGTGGCGAAGTGTTGGTAGAAGGATCGCAGCGACAGACCTGACCGGTCGACCACTTCCTGCACGGTGAAGTCGGCTTTGCCGGTGGTGCGCAGGAGGTCGGCCGCGGCGGCGATGAACTGGTCGCCACGTGAGATCGCCCGCTCTCGGGCGGCCCGGAGTGATCGGTTGACCGCTCGTTCCTGCCACTTGGGTGAGGTCGCCGGCTCGTCATCCACCGCGTCGTTCTACCAGGCTGAGAATGTCCCTCTCACGAACGCTACGTTGTGCGGGTGGCCGAGATCATCGACGCGGGAGTGCCCGGACACTTGCTCTCGCTCATGGAGATGCGCCGCGTCGACGATCCGATCGCCGGGCCCAGCCTGGAGATGGAACTGCGGCCCGAGGTGTCCAACCCCCACGGGAGCCTGCACGGCGGCCTGATGACGGCGCTCATCGAGTGCGGTGCGGCCGGTGTGGCCGTCCGGGCCGGCGACAGCGAGAACATCGTGGCCGGCGACTTGACCGTGCGGTTCCTGTCGACGGTGCGGGTCGGTCCAGCCCGGGTGATCGGCCGCGTGTTGCGTCTGGGACGACGCGCCATCGTGGTGGCTGCGGAGGTGATCGATGTGGGCGACGATCGCCGCCTGGTCGCCTCGGCCAGCATCTCCTACTCCCGACTCGACGAGCCCGCACCGGTGACCTCATGAGTGGAATCGTGTCGTGGGGCGTGTACCTGCCGTACTGGCGGCTCCAGCGCTCCGCCATCGGCGCGATGTTGGGAACACCGGGGGGGCGTGGCACACGAACGGTCGCGTCCTACGACGAGGACACCAGCACCATGGCCGTCGAAGCAGGACGGCGAGCGCTGGCCGCGATGTCAGGCGACCGGCCGAGCGAGTTGCTGTTCTCCACTCCGGCGCCGGCGTACCTCGACAAGACCAACGCCACCGCCGTGCACGCCGCGCTCGGTCTGGCTGAATCCGCGGGGGCCTACGACGCAGGAGGGAGCGTCCGCTCCGCCGTCGGAGCGGCCCGCGCCGCGGCTC
>JBBRSC010000346.1:0-2633 GCA_038245795.1 Acidimicrobiales bacterium | reverse complement strand
TTCTCGGTGGGGGTTGGCCTGATTCCGACCATGATGAGGCGAGTGAGGCGAGTGAAGCGTCGTAGCAGCAAGTAGCCCAGATTTTGCTACTGCCAGCCCGCCGGAACAGCGTCGCATCGCGGTCGTCTGTTCCGGCGGGCTTCTGGTCCCTGGCGATAGAGTTCAGACCATGAGCGAGTCGAGAACTCAGCCGGAACGATCGGCCGCGCAGCATCCGCCGTCTACGGGCTGGTTCGCATCCCGGCCCGGCGTGACCGATCTTCTCGTCGCCCTCGCGTATGCCCTGCCCGCGTTCGCGGTGGCGCTGGTAGTTGTGTTTGGCGATCACGACGCAATCCAATTCACCGTCACTTCAGTCGCAATTGTCGCGTCGGGGCTGGCGCTGCTCTTCCGTCGCCGGACCCCCCTGCTCGTCTTCGTGCTGACGACGGCACTGATGTTGGCCACGTTTTGGACTCCGGGAAGTATCGCCGTCATCGCGGCCGGCTGCGCGCTCTATGCGGTCGTGGTCTACCGCAGTGTGCGCGGCGCAGTCATCGGCTGGCTGGTCGCCGGCATCCTGCTGGTCGTCGAGGCAGTGCTGCTGCCCCAGCCGGTGGAGAGCGTCGGCGAATCGGTGCAGGCCATCGTTGTGCTCGTTGTTGCGCTACTGGTTGGCCTTAGCGTCAGGAGCAGCCGCCATTTCGCCGCTATGCAACTCGCCCAGCTCGCCCGGGAGCGCGAACAGGATGTGGCCGCCGCCGCCGCCGCGGAGCGCACCTCGATCGCTCGCGAGATGCACGACATCGTGTCGCACAGCCTCTCGGTCATGATCTCACTTGCTCATGGATCGGCCGAAATTGCGACCAAGGAACCGGACCGGGCCGTTGAGGGGATGCGCGAGGTGGCCCGCACCGGGCGCGGTGCGCTCGGTGACATGCGGCGAATGCTGGGTGTCTTGCGAGACACCCCCGACGGCAGACCCGCGGACGGAGCGACTTCAACCCCCGGAGTCGAGGACTTGTCCGCACTGGTCGAACGTTTCCGTGCCACCGGGTTGCCCGTGATCATGCGCTGCACCGGTGACGTTCCACCGGATGCAGTCATGCAGCTGACCATCTACCGCATCGTGCAGGAGTCGTTGACCAATGCGCTCAAGTACGCGCGCGGCGCAACACGGGTAGCGGTCACGATCACGTTCGGCCCAGACCTGGTGACGGTGATCGTCGATGACGATGGAATCGCGGATGAGAATGCCGTCGATGATCTGGGTCGTGGTCTTATCGGCATTGGTGAGCGCGTCGCGCTCTACAATGGGAGAGTGACGACGGGACCACGTGACGGCGGTGGCTGGGCAGTTCACGCCCAACTCATCCCCCAAGTGGCGGCGTCGGCGTGAGCGCGACAGGCGAGGCTGCGGCGCCCATCCGGGTGATGCTGGTCGACGACCAGACGCTCGTTCGAATCGGGTTTCGAATGGTCCTCGACGCGGCGGACGGGGTCGAGGTGGTCGGCGAAGCCGCGGACGGATCCGCCGCGATGGAACTGGCAAACGCACTCGTACCCGACGTTGTCCTCATGGACGTGCGCATGCCACGACTTGATGGGATCGAGGCAACCCGACGGATCGTCGAGGACCAGCCGACCGTGCACGTCATCGTCCTGACGACCTTCGACCTCGACGAGTATGCGTTCAAGGCTCTCCGTGCGGGGGCGAGCGGATTTCTGCTCAAAGATGTCGAACCCGCTGAACTGCTCGCGGCCATTCGTGCCGTCGCGGCTGGTGAGGCGGCGCTGTCATCCCGGGTCAGTCGCCGAATGCTCGACCTGTTCGGCCAGCGACTACCCGCGGATGATCCGGCCGGCGGCGACCAGGCTGTCGCGGCGCTCACGCCACGGGAACGGGACATCCTGTTTCTGATTGCGCGCGGAATGTCGAACACCGAGATCGGCGAGAAGCTATTCGTGTCGGAATCCACGGTCAAGACCCACGTCGGTCGGGTACTCATGAAGTTGGGCCTGCGCGACCGCGTTCATGCTGTGATCTTCGCCTACGAACACGGCCTCACCTAACACCGACCGTCAAAGAGATGGCCCTGGCGCGGCGAGCGCTGATCGAGGAAGCCGCACTTTCCCGGTTCATTCAGCTGGCAGCTCCAGCTTCGGCAGCGCTGGTTCAGCCCTGATCACCCGGTCGTGCCTAAAAATTCCGGCGACCGGGGTCTCGGAAGGCCGGCGTTTCCAGTTCAGTTATCAGCTTGACCGGATGGCTGAGGGTGAAGTGGGTCTTCGGCTCTTGGCAATTCGCCGTCTGAAATTCTCACGTTTCTTGTCTGATTCTCTCTGGCCGGAAAGGCACAAGTCCGCGATTGAGTGAGTCCGAAAAATTCTCCGGATGGTGACACCGGCTAGAAGACCCTCTACAGCGGAGCTACATCCGGAGCCGTTTCACGTCTGACATGGAGGAGATCGTCGTCGGCATTTACTGCGACACAATCAGTCGATGGTCAATTGCTCGGCCGCCCGAAGTGGTTCTCGGCGAGGTATTCGCTCCATCTTGTCAAGGTGGTAGACACGTTGGGCTGGTGCGGGCCATTGTCGCCCGTCGCGTTATTTGACGATGGCGGCGTCATCTCTGGTGACGATGTTGGGTC
>JBBRSC010000345.1:0-2672 GCA_038245795.1 Acidimicrobiales bacterium | reverse complement strand
GGGCCGAAATGCTGCTCAGGTCCGCCGATCGTCGCGCCGATAGCCATGAGGTGATGCGATGGGACGGGTTGACGTGATGAGCACCTCATGCTCCAAGCACGGCAACGTCGTGTCCATCAATGCGTGCGGCCAGTGCACCGAAAGCTTCTGTGAAGACTGTCTTGTGTTCCCCTTCGGTCAGCGCAAGCCCCCGATGTGCATCAGCTGTGCGCTCTCCTTCTCCGGCGTTCGACAGCGTAACGACGCCGTCCCCAAGGAGCGCAAGGATCGGAAGCGACTCGGCCGTAAGCAGCGGGTGATCGAGGTGTCGGTTCCGGCACCGTCGGACCATTTCGATGCGAACGAGCCGTTCTTTGTGCTGCCTGATCACGTCTAGGCAGTAGCTCGAGGTTCAGCCCATGACGGCGCGGCGGGCCTCGAGTTTCGAGGCGAGCTGCTCGTCGGTGATCGCCAACATCTGCACCGCTAGCAACGCGGAGTTCTCGGCACCATTGATCGCCACCGTCGCCACTGGAGTGCCGCGTGGCATCTGCACCGTCGCGTAGAGGGCATCCACACCGTTCAGCACACCGTCGGCCAGAGGGATGCCGATGACCGGCAGGGTGGTGTTGGCGGCGACCGCTCCTGCGAGGTGCGCTGCCATCCCGGCACCGCAGATGATCACCCCGTATCCGTCGGCCCGTGCTGCCTGAGCGAAGGCCGCAACCCTCGACGGTGCCCGATGCGCCGACATCACATGAACATCGCACTCCACACCGAACTCCGCCAACGTGGTGGCCGCCGGTGCCATGGTGTCCATGTCGTTGTCGGATCCCATGAGGATCGCGATCTTGTGGCTCATGTCTGGGCCTGTGCGGCCGCCGCAGCGGCGATGTCGTTTCGTATCTGCATTCCGGGCCAAGAGATGCACGCAACACCTCGATAGGCAGCTGCACGGGCGGCGGCGATGGTCGGACCGCGACCCGTGACGTTCAGCACCCGCCCTCCAGCCGTGATCAGACGGCCGCGATCATCGGCAGCAACGCCCGCACAGATCACCTGAACATCCTCGAGGGCGTTGGCGGCGTCGATCCCTTCGATCACGTCGCCTCGACGGGGAGTCGACGGATATCCGTCGGCTGCGCAGACCACCGTGACCATGGCATCAATCGAAAAGACGGGCTCGGTCGTGATGTTCCCGCCGGCTGCCTGTGCCAACAGCTCCACAAGATTGCTCTCGAGTCGTGGCACGACAACCTGGCATTCGGGGTCGCCGAAACGGACGTTGTACTCGAGCATCTTCGGACCGGTCGGCGTCAGCATGAGCCCGGCGTACAGCACGCCGCGATAGTCGATCCCGCGGGACCGCAACGTGTCAAGGGTCGGGCGAACGAAGCGGTCCATCAGCTCGTCGACGAGCTCCGCCGACGCTATGGGGACCGGCGAGTAGGCCCCCATGCCTCCCGTATTCGGTCCCCGATCGTGATCCAGGGCGCGCTTGAAGTCCTGCGCGGGCGCCAGGGCCACGGCCTTGGTTCCGTCGCAGATTGCCAGGAGCGACACCTCCGGTCCGACCAGACCCTCCTCGATGACGATGGTCCGTCCCGCGTCGCCGAACGCAGTGCCCGCCAGATAGTCGCCGACGGCGTTGCGAGCCTCCACCAACGAGTCGGTGACCACCACGCCCTTGCCCGCCGCCAACCCGTCGGTCTTGATGACGTAGGGCGGCACCATGCGATCGAGGAACTCGAGCGCCGGTCCCTCGGTGGTGAAGGTGCCGTGGTCCGCGGTGTCCACACCCGCCTCGACCAGCAGGTCCTTCATCCAAGCCTTGGAACCCTCGAGCTGCGCCCCGTCAGCCCCGGGGCCGAACACCCGCCGACCGACGGCGCGGAGTCGATCCGCCAGGCCGTCGACCAGCGGCGCTTCGGGGCCGATGACGAACAAGTCGGCGTCGATGTCCATCGGGTCGGTGGATACCGAACCAGGGATGCCGGGATTCCCCCCGCTCACGACCACGTCGGCATGACGACCAAGGGTCAACGCCAGCGCATGCTCGCGTCCCCCACCGCCGACAACGCACACCCTCACGCCGGGGGGTTCTCCGTGAACTGCACATACTGCTCTCGGCCCGGGCCGGTCCCCACGAACGAGATCGGGACTCCCATCTGCTCTTCGAGAAAGGACAGGTATGTCCGCGCTTCGACGGGCAACTGATGGACCTCATTGAAGGCGGACAGGTCGGTCTTCCAGCCGGCAAATTCCTCGTACACCGGGACCGCGTCGTGCAGATCGCTCTGGTGGTACGGCAGCGATGTGACCCGCGAGCCATTCACGTCGTAGGCGACACAGACCTTGATGTTGTCGAAGGTGTCGAGAATATCGAGCTTCGTGATTGCGACCTCGCTGAGGCTGTTGAGTCGAACGGCCTGTCGCATCATCACCGCGTCGAACCAACCGGGGCGGCGGGGGCGTCCCGTGTTGGTGCCGAACTCTTGGCCGATCTCCACCAGCGCCGCGCCGACGTCGTCGAAGAGCTCCGTGGGAAACGGGCCTGACCCGACCCGCGTCACGTACGCCTTGGCAATGCCAACGACGCGGTCGATGTGGCGTGGTCCCACACCCGCTCCGACACACGCGCCGCCAGCGATCGGGTTCGACGACGTGACAAAGGGATACGTGCCGTGATCGAT
>JBBRSC010000344.1:0-2712 GCA_038245795.1 Acidimicrobiales bacterium | reverse complement strand
TCGCCAAGGTGTTGCGTCCAGTCGACGATCCACTCGCCGTGATGGTCGACGTCGGGAGCACGATCCGCAGCGCTGGCCGCGTCGCACGCCGCCTTCACCGACCCGGCCGCCATCAGCGTGCCTCGGCTGCCGGTCGTCTGTCCGAAGCCGAGCTCCCGGGTCGTATCAACGATCACGTCGATGCAGTCCGGATCGAGTCCGAGTTCCTCACATGCCACCTGCAGCGCAACGGTGTGCACGCCCTGGCCCATCTCGGTCCACCCGTGACGAACCTCGACTCGACCGGTCGCGGACACGAAGCGGATCACCGCGCCGCAGATTTCACGGAACCCGTTGCCGAGCCCGGAATTCTTCAATCCGAGGCCCATGCCGACGGCCTTGCCTGCCGCTCGAGCCGCATCGATGTGAGGCTTGGCAGCGTCGAGGCATTCTTCGGCGCCCCGGCATCCGTCGTCCATGATCTGGCCGGGTCCCCACACCTGGCCGGGTCGGATGACGTTGCGTTTGCGGAGTTCCCATCCGCTGATCCCGACCATTTCGGCCAGGCGATCCATGGCGCCTTCCATGGCGAACTGGGCTTGGTTGGCGCCGAATCCCCGGAAGGCACCGCAGACCGGATTGTTGGTTCGGGCCGCGATGGCTTCGACGTCGATGCTGGGCAGATGGTACGGACCGCTGGCGTGCCCGGCAGCCCGCTCCAATACCTTCATCCCCACCGAGGCATATGGCCCGGAATCACCGATCATGCGGGCTCGCAGCGCCGTGAGCTGGCCGTCCGCATCACATCCGAGCTCGTAATTCATGCGGATCGGATGACGCTTGGCGTGCATGAGGAGTGACTCCTCTCGGCTCGACGTGCAGCTCACCGGACGATCGAGCAGCCATGCCGCCAAGGCGGCGTGGGCCTGGTTCGACATGTCCTCCTTGCCACCAAAGGCCCCACCGTTGCTGACCAGCTCGACGGTGATGGACCCGCGTTCGACATCGAGGACGGTGGCGATCTGGTTGCGGTCGTCCCACACGCCTTGACCGCCTGAGTAGATGTGCAGTCTCCGTGCTCCGTTGCCATCGAGCGACGGCACCGCGAGGGTTGATTCGGGTTCAAGGAACGCCTGCTCGATGCGTTGGGTCTGGAAGGTCTCTCGGACGACGTACGCCGAATTCGCCAGGGCAGCATCGGTGTCGCCCCGGGCATAGGCGGAACGAGAGAGTTCGTTGCCAGCCAATCCCCACACCGCGTCCGGCGTACCCTGCGCTATGGCGATCACCGGGTCGACGATGGGCACGTGGACCACGTAGTCGACGACGATCAACTCGGCCGCCGCGCGAGCTGTACGGCGATCGTCGGCAACCACCAATGCCAACACATCGCCGAGGTAGGAGGTGCGCCCACCCACGGGGATCAGCACGGGCCAATCCGTGTGGATGATGCCGACCTTCGTGGCACCGGGAATGTCTGCGGCGGTGAATACTGCGTGGACGCCCGGGTGGGCGAGGGCGGCCGTCGTATCTATGGCGACCACGTCGGCTCGGGCGTGCGCGGTCAGATGCAGCGCTGCGTGCAGGGTGCCCGCAACGCGCAGATCATCGACGTACCCGCGGGATCCCAACGTCAGTTCCTCGGCCTCGTAGCGCTTACCCCGCACCCCGATACCCGTCGGCAGCTCGCACGGCGTGTCGGGAAGCGTTCCCTGCGCCAAGTGGTCGATGGCATCCAGGATCTTCACGTAGCCCGTGCACCGGCAGAGATGACCGCCCAGGAGCTTGGCGGCGTCCCCACGTTCGAGTGCTGCGCCCTTCTTGTCGATCATCGCCTTAGCGCGCATCACGATCCCCGGGGTACAGAATCCACACTGCAACGCGCCGGTGGCAGCGAAGGTCTCTGCGAAGCGAGACTGTTCGGCGGGGTCGAGCCCTTCGACGGTCACGATCTCCCGTCCGGCCATCTTCTCCAAGGATTGCTGGCAACTGACCATCGCCTTGCCGTCGACCAGCACCGTGCAGCACCCGCACTGTCCCGACGGGCTGCACCCGTCCTTGGCGGCAGTGAGGTTGAGATCGTCGCGCAGAGTCGACAACAGATGCGGATGGTCAGCCGCAACAGTGACCTCGGTGCCGTTCACGTGCAGAGTCATGCACGCCGGGGATGGCGGTATGGCTGGCTCGCTACGGTTATCGGTGGTCGAGGGGTCAGTCGTCGGTTTGGTTGTCGTCACTGCTCGACCTCGTTCGTTGCCTCGTACTCGTCCGGATCGGGTGGCGGCGGGATCACTCCCCGCTGAGAGGTGATGCGCCCGTAGTGCTCGAAGTCGAAGAGGGTGCCCGTGTAGTTGCGGTTGCGGTCGAGGTCGGCGACGGCGACAGCGATCTCGTCGCCGCGAGTGTGGGTTTGCGCCACAATGCGACCCGAGGGCGCAATGATGCAACTCTCTGCCAACGCATCGACGCCTTCCTCGACGCCCCCTTTGGCGACCCCGACGACCCACGTCCCGTTCTGGTAGGCGCCAGCTTGCATCACGAGCGAATTGTGGAATCCGGCGAGGGCGTTCTGGTCAGGGTCGGGGGCGTAATGAATCGGCGTGTTGTAACCGCAGACGATCAGCTCGACCCCTTGCAACCCCATCACTCGGTAGGTCTCGGGCCAGCGTCGGTCGTTGCAGATCATCATGCCGACCACGCCACCGAATGCCCGCCAGACACCGAAGCCATCGG
>JBBRSC010000343.1:0-2728 GCA_038245795.1 Acidimicrobiales bacterium | reverse complement strand
TGGCTCGTCCGTAAGGACCAGCTCGATGGCCTGTCCTCGGGCACTCCCGTCACGCCGGTCTGTTTCACGATGGCGCCTCCCTCCGGGCACTACTACGCCCGATGGGATGACAGCGACGGCATCTCGGTGGTGTGGGAAGGGATGGATCTCATGGACCTTGCGCTCTACATGCGCCCCGATGATCTCGACGTCAACGGTAACCCGGTCGACCCAGGGATAGTTGGTCTCTACAACATGGCCATGGCACCGGAGACGATCACCGAGGTGGTGTTCGATCCGACCTCGGGCAAGGTCATCGAGCAGGGAACCTTTCGCCAGGACTGGGCCTTCAACCTCCAGCTCTCTGCTATGGACTGGAGCACCGAAGGCATGTCGTCACCGACGTTGCATCACGTCGCGTACCAGGGGTGTCGACCGGGAAACATCAGCCAGCGCGCCGCGCGGATGTACGAAGGTCGGATCGATCTCGACCGTGTTCGCGAGGACACGCCCGGTGCGTTGTGCTCGTTCGAGCGGGGCAGCATGGAGCTGAAGTCGAGTTGGGAATACCACGACGTCTCCGACCACATCACCTCGCCGGCTTTCGCTCCGCGAGGTGCGAAGGCCGGCAGCTACAGCGGTGGCGAGCCGGGAGGACACGACGGCTATGTCGTGCAGCCGATCTGCAGCGACAACGGATTTCGTGTCGACATCTTCGACGCTGCCAACGTCGGGGCCGGACCGATAGCGACCCTCGCTGGCACCAACAAGGAACGTGTGCCGTTGGTGTTGCATTCGGCGTGGATGCCAGCGGTCCATGGGCTCGTAGATGCCGAGCGATTGCGGTTCTCCGACGAACTCAGCGATGAACGAATGGCCTCTGTCCCAACGGAGCTGCACGACTCCATCCGCGCCGTGGCTGAGGAGTGCGACCAGCTATAGCGCGGGTGATCCGCGCACGGCGTCCTGGTCGGATCGGGCTGCGTCTGCTCGTCATCCGTCGGAGTCGGACGACCTGAACATGTCGAGGCCCAACTCGCGGGAGAGGTCGCGGGCCCGCGGGGTCGGCAGTGATCGCGCCCAGGCTGGCGAGGAGTCGTGCAATCGCCTGGTTCCGTTGATTGGATGTCGATGCGGAGCCGTAAGTGTCGTCCTCGATCAGTAGGGCACGGCCGGCGAAGCGGGAGAGTTCCTCGAGCATGGTGTTCCAGCGGTCCTCGACGGATGCGCCCGGAACGGGGGCAGTGGTCGCCAACGCGCCCGCATCGACCATCGGATTGGTCCGTCCATCAGCGCTGCGGTCCACTGCCTCGACCGGGTTGACGGCCCTGCCGGTGGCGTTGACGCAGAGGGCGATCCGCGCTGGTTCGGGCCCGATCAGATCGCAGACGATGGCGAACACGAAGGGCTTCGCCACGCTCAGAATGGTGAACGGGACGTCGTGGTCCAGCGCCGGGTACACCGACGAGTTCTATCCGTCGACCACTGACGCGAAGGTGCGGTGAGCCTCGTCAACCAACTGCTGGACCCGCTCCGGTGGCGGTAGGCCTCCCGTTGACACGTGCGGTCGTGGTTGAGTCACGGTGCGGATCGTAGATGGCGCAGTTCACTCGAGGTTCAGGAGCTGGGACCGGTGCAGCTGAGCTTTGCGGTACGGTTCGTTCGTCTTCCCCTGGACCGTCGATCGAATTCGGAATGTTCCAGTGGACGAGGTACTTGTTGCTCTGGCGCCGTTGTTCCAATGTCAGCACGGGATCGTGAGCCGATGCCAAGCCGTCGATGCGGGGGTCACGGTTCGTCAGATCGAGCGACGCCTTCAGGCCGGATCGCTCGTTGCGTGCGCTCCCGGCGTCTATCGAATTGTCTCATCACCGATCACCCCTCGGAGTTGTCTCTGGGCCGCTCAACTGGCGGTACCTGGATCCGTGGTCAGTCACCGCAGCGCAGCTCACCTCTTTGGACTCTGGCGCATGGCGCCGGTGCCGGAACTCTCCCTCTCCGTGAGCCGCTCGCCGACGATTCCAGGCGTGATCGTCCATCGTCGTCGACCGAACCTCGACAGGTGGTCGGTGACCTTCGAAGGATTGCTCGTCACCCGGCCCGAGGTCACCGTCCTGGAGATGGCATCAACTACGGGGGATCGTGCGTTTCGTCACCTGGTCGATGACTTCGTCGCAGGTGACGTTGCTGCGCTCGAGCGACTCGCCGAATGGTTTGAATGCGTCGGCGGTCGCGGACGGAAGGGTTCGGCTCGTGCCAGGGCCGAACTCGAATCGCGGCTCGGGGGAGATATTGCGGAGAGTCGTCTGGAACGATTGTTCGCCGAGGTGATCAATGGGGCGAGTCTGCCGCCGGCAACGTTGCAATACTCACCGACATGGGCTCCCCGTGAACGGGTGGACGTCGCGTTTGTCGGTCAGCGTCTGCTGGTCGAGCTCGATGGCCGACGATGGCACGCGTCGACGTCAGCGTTCGAGTCAGATCGGCGGCGTGATCAGGTGACGGCCGCGCACGGTTGGCGAACCATCCGAATCACCTGGCGCCAGTTGACCGATGAGCCGGATCGGGTGATCTCGATCCTGAAAAGCGCCCTGTCCGCCGAACTGTGAACGCTGGACCACCCGGCGGGTGGTCCAGCGTTCACAGTTCGGCGGACAGGGCGCTTTTCAGGATCGAGATCACCCGATCCGGCTCATCGGTCAACTGGCGCCAGGTGATTCGGATGGTTCGCCAACCGTGCGCCGCCGCC
>JBBRSC010000342.1:0-2789 GCA_038245795.1 Acidimicrobiales bacterium | reverse complement strand
GAGCTCGCAGGGTGGTGGCGGCACGGTCCGTTCCATCGCGGCGACCCCGCGACCGTTTGGAATGTCGATGCCGTTCGGTGTCGCAACCGTGCTCGGATCGCTGCCGTTTCGAACGGTTGCTGAGACGTCGCGCTTCATGCTCGAACTGGTCCCACGATTGGTGGCGGTGCCGCTCGTCGCGGTGTTATCCGAGCAGGCAACGGCGGACGCCGCCGCGGCGGGCGACCCTGATCCGCTCATCGCCTTCCGCTCCTTCCTGGCCACTCTGACCGGCCGTGTGGAACCGATCGTGTTGTCGCTGACGGGGCCGGTCACGGTGCTCATGGCCCTCCGACGCGACGGGCTCGGCGGTGTGACACCGACCTCCACCGCCACCTCCATGGTGGAAACGCAGGCCCACGCCATGTTGGATGCGGCTTCTGAGCTGGTGCCCGGGGCGCCCGTATTGCTCGTCCTCGACGAACCCGCGCTCGCCAACTCGATGCACCCGACCTTCCCCATCGACGGCGATCAGATCAGCGCCATGGTGTCCGACGTGGTCATCGACGTCGGCGACGCCGCCACGGTCGGCGTGAAGGTCGACGGTCGGGCCGACTGGGCCATGTTGATCAAGAGCGGCATCGGCATGCTCGGCGCTCCGGTCTCAGCCCATCTCGAGACAGCCGGTGCCGAAGTCACCTCCTTTCTGGAGCGAGGCGGCCTGATCGCGTGGGGAGCGGTGCCCACCAATGAGCCTCTCGGTACGAACGCCGATCGGCTCTGGCGTCGACTCAACGCGCAGTGGTGCGCCCTCGTCGGCGTCGGAACCGACCCGCAGCTCTTGCGAGAACGATCGATCATCACGACGGCTGGCGAACTCGGAACGTTCGGCGCGTCCCAGGCTGAGCGGGCCATTGGTCTGGCCCAGGACCTGGCCTCGCGCATCGTCCGCCAAGCATTCGGATTGCACCTCTCCGTCGGCGCCTGAGTTCCGGGTTTCGGCCTACGCTGTCGTCGTGGCTGATGACCCGCTCTCGGATCTTCCGCTCGCGGCCGCCGAACGGGTCGACGCGCTGCGTCTCGAGCTCGGTCGCCTCGGCCGCGAGTACTACGACCTCGACGCGCCCAGCGTTCCCGACGCCACCTATGACGCCCTCTCTCGGGAGCTGATTCGGCTCGAAAGCGATTTTCCGGAACTGCGTTCCGATGACAGCCCGACGTTGATGATCGGTGGGACCCCATTGGCAACGTTCAGTGAGGTGGCGCATCGACTGCCGATGATGTCGCTGGACAATGCAATGTCGCTCGACGAGCTGAACGAGTGGGGTGCGCGGACCTCCAAACGCCTCGTAGACCTGGGCATCGACGGCCCGGTCTCCTATGTGTGCGAGCTGAAGATTGATGGTCTGGCGGTATCGCTGAGGTATGAAGGTGGCCGCTTCGTCCAAGCCGCCACGCGCGGCAATGGGCGCGTCGGCGAGGACGTCACGGCCAACGTCGCAACCATCTCCGCTCTGCCAGATCGTCTGGCGGCAGATGCCCCACCCGTCGTTGAGGCCCGCGGTGAGATCTACCTCCCGATTGCGACATTCGAGGCGCTCAACGATTCCCAGGAGGAGGCCGGCAAGCCCCGCTACGCCAATCCACGCAATACCGCGGCTGGCTCGCTCAGGCAGAAAGACTCGTCGGTCACGGCTGGGCGCGGCCTGGCGTTCTGGTGCTATCAGCTCGGCGAAGTGTCCGGTGGGCCCGAGATCGTGAGCCACTCTCAGTCGTTGGACTGGCTCAGCACACTCGGCATCCCGACGAACCCCGAGACGCGACGGGTGTCGTCGCTGGAGGAGGTCTACGAGTTCTGCCAACACTGGACCACCCATCGCCATGATCTGCCCTACGAAATCGACGGAATCGTGGTCAAGGTCGACGAACTCGCGGTGCAGAGCGCGATGGGTGCCACCGCCAAGGCGCCCCGTTGGGCGATTGCGTTCAAGCTCCCTCCTGAGGAGCGCACGACGCGTCTCAAGGACATCATGGTGTCCATCGGGCGCACTGGGAAGGCCACGCCCTACGCGGTCCTCGAGCCGGTGGTGGTGTCGGGTTCGACGGTCGGGTTGGCCACGCTCCACAACGAGGATCAGGTGGCCATCAAGGATGTACGGCCCGGTGACCTCGTGATCGTGCGAAAAGCAGGTGACGTGATTCCTGAGGTCGTCGGCCCAGTGCTGACTGAACGCCCGGCAATCTCGTCGCCGTGGGTGTTCCCAGCGCTCTGCCCCTGTCCACTCGCATCTCCACTGGTGCGACTCGAGGGAGAGAGCCAGCACCGTTGTCAGCACGCCGAGTGTCCCGAACAGCGATGGGCGCGTCTGTCGCACTTTGCGTCCCGAGGCGCCATGGACATCGACGGACTCGGCGAGAAACAGGTGGAGAAGTTCATCGAGCTCGGCCTGATCGCCGACGTCGCCGACATCTTCTCGATCGACTTCGATGTGGTTGCGCAACAACCCGGGTACAAGGCCAGATCGATCGAGAAGCTCAAAGCCTCGATTGATGCATCGACCCGACGCCCGTTGTCGTCGTTGCTCTTCGGGCTCAACATCATCCATCTCGGCGCAGCGGGAGCTGAAGTGTTGGCAGCGGCGCTCGGCAGCATGGACGCCGTCATCGGTGCCTCGCTCGACGATCTCTCGGCTACGCCCGGAGTCGGTCCGGTCATCGCCGAGTCGGTCCGATCCTTTTTCGATGAACCCTCGAACATGGCGCTCGTCGAGCGATTGCGCGCGGCAGGAGTGAATTTTCAGGGTCCAGAG
>JBBRSC010000341.1:0-2791 GCA_038245795.1 Acidimicrobiales bacterium | reverse complement strand
TCATCCTGCAGCAACGCGGGCGCGTCACTGCGTCGCAGTTGGCAGAGGAGCTGGAGGTCAGCGAGCGCACCGTGCTGCGAGACATCGACGAGTTGTCGGGCGCCGGCGTGCCCGTGTACGCCACGCGTGGTCCGAGTGGTGGGTTCCAACTCCTCGACGGCTACCGCACCGAGCTCGCACCACCCGGCCCCACATCGGCGCGCGACCGCCGCGGAACGTCGCGGCGCGCACGCGTCCGGATCTCGCCCGAAGGACGCCGCCTCGCCGCAGTGCTCCAGGTGCTCCAGTCGCTTCGGGTCAACCGCCAGGTTGCCCCCGACGCCGACGGTTGGATCGACGCGACCTTTCGGATTCGCTCTGACGAGGACACGATCATCGACCTGCTCTCGCTCGGACCCGACGTCGAGGTGCTGGCCCCGGCCGACCTCCGCGACGCCGTCTCGCAACGCGTTCTCCAGACCGCTCGGCTCTACAACCCGTCGATCACGAGCTGAGGGCCGAGCCGAAACGGCGCCGGAAGCGGCCGCGCAGCCGCCGGCGCCGCAGACCCGGAGGAGTCGTCAGCGCGCGTCGCCGAGGGACTTCGCCCGCACGAGTAGGTCTGAGGACATCAGGTCGCGGCATGTCGGACAGAAGCCGTGGTTGATCGATGGCACCCGTTCCTCGAGGAGCCGGAGGTCGCGCACGAGTTCTTCGATCTGTCGCCATAGGGAACCGTCGTAGCCGTCCCCGCACCAGCTGCAGACCGGCACGCCGGGTGCTGTGTCGTCGCATTCGGCGTTTGGACTGAGGAGCGCGACGCTGCTCCGTGGCTCCTCGAAGACGAGAACGGAACGGAAGCGCACCACGTTGTTGGGTTCTGGTGTGATCGTCATCTCGAACCACCGCCGCATGTCGGGTGCATCGCAGCGCAACGGGACGTGAGCCTGGGTCTGTTTCGCTCGTACCTGTTCGATCAGCAGTCGCCACACATCGCGTACCTCGTCGCCGTCGAAATAGCTCCAGAGCGGTCGATCGGGCGCCAACTCAGCCAGCTCAGGAGCATCGTTCTCGTGCGCAAACGCCGCCCATCCCCCGTCGACAGCAATCACGATGTCGTTGGCGTCGATGGAGTATTCCACTACCGAGCCCGATCCCGTCGGGGTGCTGTCACGATCTGCCGCGATCGACGCGGCGATGAGACCCCACAGCTCGTCAGGCGGATCGACGAGTTGGAAGTCGTCGATGTCGACCTCCGCCACAATGGCGGCGACACGATCCACGAAGGCGGGATCGATTCCGGGATAGTCGCCCTCACGCAGCATGATCGAATCCTTTCAGTTGGCTGTCTATCCGCTCGGGGCCACGACTGCCGGCGCTCCTCACTGATTCCAACGGTACATGGCAGCGCTCGACGATCTGGGTGTCGGTCAGAAGCTCCGCGAGCGCCAGCCGCACCGGAGTTTGCGGAGACGGCAGCCGTGTTCATCGGGATCCGGCGGGATACCGTCATGGCCATGGGCCCGGGATTCGATCGTCGAGACGCTCTTCGGTTGATGGCTGGCGGTGCAGTCGTCGCTGTGGCGGGCGCATGCGCATCGAGGACAGAGACGGCGCGGAGCACCACAAGGTATTCGGGCCCAGAACACGCAAGGTCGGGCACCACGTCGGTGCCCACCGTCGACCCGCCGGGCACATCGCCCCCGACCACAGCGCCCCCGACCGCGCCCGCGGAAGTGGGGAGTCCGACGCCGAGCACTGAGGAGCTCTCGGCTCGATTCGGCGGGATGGTTCCCACCGAGTGGGGCCCGGTCGTTGCCGGAGTCGCGACTCGGCTCGAGACCTCTTCTGAGTTGCTGGCGTTGACGTTCGACGCCTGCGGAGGACCCCACGGCAGCGGAGTCGATCACGCGCTCCTCGAACTGTTGATTCGAGAGCAGATCCCGGCGACGTTGTTCCTCAACGCACGGTGGATCGACGCGAATCCGCAAGTCACTGAGTCGCTGATGTCGAACCCGCTGTTCGAGGTCGCCAACCACGGCGCCCACCATCGGCCGCTCTCGGTGACTGGCCGCTCCGCGTACGGGATCGCCGGATGCGCCTCGGTGTCCGAGGTTGTCGACGAGGTCGCGTCGAACCACGAACGGCTCACCACACTCTTGGGGCACCCGCCGATGTTCTTCCGCTCGGGGACCGCGTTCTACGACGAGGTGGCGGCGCAGATCGTGTCGGCCCTTGGCGAGACTCCTGTGTCGTTCGCCGTCAACGGCGACGCCGGCGCGACGTTGTCGGTATCGGAGATCGGCCGTACCCTGTCCAACCCGCCGCCAGGGGCCGTCGTCTTGATGCACATGAACCAGCCGACACGCTCGACCGCGGCGGGACTCGCAGCGGCGCTTCCGTCGCTTCGTGCCCGTGGCAGCCGATTCGTCACGTTGTCAGGTGCCGGGGTCTCGATGGCCCACCTCTGAGCTCGGTGTGAAGTGGCCCGTGGCTCTGACGGTCATCGCCGTCGACGATGTGGGTTTCACCAGCTGGCGGGAGCGGGTGCGGTGCTCAGCCCTGTGCCGCGTCGAGCGCCGCGTTGACGGGGCCGAGCGCGTCCGGTGGGACCAGGTTGTTCTCCTGGGTGGTGTCGGCCTCGACCAGAGCAACCATTGCCTCGACCACTTCGGCGGGGTCGAGCTGGTCGACGGTGATGAAGTCACGAACCATCTTGAACGTGTCGGTCGTCGGCGCTTGGAGGCTGTCCTCGCCGAACCACTCCCACATCGCGGCGGCCATTCGATCGTTGAACCCTGTGTCGTATGGG
>JBBRSC010000340.1:0-2792 GCA_038245795.1 Acidimicrobiales bacterium | reverse complement strand
TTCATCGATATCAGCGAGCATCTGCATAGCGAGGGGAGACAATCGACACTCGGTGTACCGGTACGCAGCGGGCTCGTCATCGGGTGAACCGAAGTTCCCGTGCTTGTCGATGAGCACGTGACGAAGGGAGAAATCCTGGCCCATCCGAACCAGGGCGAAGTACACGGCCTGGTCTCCGTGCGGGTGGTACTTGCCGATAACCTCGCCGATGACCGTCGCGCACTTGCGATGGGAGCGATCGGGCCGGAGACCGGTGTCGTGCATGGCCCACAGGATGCGCCGATGGACGGGCTTCAAGCCGTCTCGAACATCGGGCAGCGCACGGCTGACGATGACCGACATCGCGTAGTCCAGGAAGGACTGTTCCATCTCGGTCTGGATCTCGATCGGCTCGATGGAACCGAATCCGACCGCCGGTAGCCCAGCGGTCGACGCTCCATCATCGGAGCCCTCGTTCACGCCGTCGCCGGGGGTGTCATTGAAGTCACTCATATGTCCAGGAACCTCACGTCCTTGGCGTTCGTCTGGATGAATTGCTTACGACTCTCGACGTCCTCACCCATGAGGGTCGAGCACACCTCGTCCGCAATCGCCGCCTGTTCCACGGTCACCTGCAACAAGGTGCGCCGGGCAGGGTCCATCGTGGTGGCCCAGAGTTCGTTGGCATCCATTTCGCCGAGGCCCTTCAGCCGCGCGAAATCCTCGCCGTGGTTCGGGCGCCCCTCCAGGAAGGCGTTCTTCTCGACGTCGTCCTTCAGGTAGATCGTGTCTTTGCCCACCTTTGTCGAATACAACGGTGGCTGAGCGATGAACACATGGCCGGATTCGACCATGGGCTTCATCTGCCGGAAGAAGAACGTGAGCAACAACGTGCGGATGTGGCTTCCGTCGACATCGGCGTCGCAGAGCACGACAATCTTGTGATATCGGAGTTTCTCGACATCGAACTCCTCGCTGACCCCTGCGCCGATCGCCTGGATCAGCGACACGATTTCGGTGTTCTTCAACATCCGGTCCACCCGAACGCGTTCGACGTTGAGGATCTTTCCACGGATCGGAAGGATGGCCATCGTTGCGGGATCACGAGCTTCCTTGGCGGATCCCCCAGCCGAATTGCCCTCGACGATGTAGATCTCGCACTCGGCCGGGTTGTTCGACGAACAGTCGGCCAATTTGCCAGGGAGACCGGCGCCGTCAAGTGCCGACTTCCGTCGGGTCGCATCACGGGCGCTCCGGGCTGCCTCGCGGGCACGCGACGCCTGCAACGATTTCGAGACAATCGCACGAGCCTCGGCCGGGTGTTCCTCGAGCCACTCACCGAGACGCTCGTTGGTGGCACGCTCGACGAGCGACCGCATGGGGACGTTGCCCAACTTTCCCTTGGTCTGGCCCTCGAACTGGGGATCCTGCAACTTCACGGAGATGATCGCCGTGAGACCCTCACGAATGTCCTCGCCCTGGAGGTTGGTGTCCTTTTCTTTCAGGAGCCCCTTGTCTCGGGCGTACTTGTTGATGCTGTTCGTCAAGGACTTTTTGAAGCCCTCTTCGTGCATCCCGCCTTCGATGGTGGTGATGCCGTTGGCGAAGCTGTGGAGACCGTCGGTGTTGTAGCCGGTATTCCACTGGAACGCGACCTCGACCTCCATGGTCTCCTCCGCTTGCTTCAGATATCCCACCTCGTCGAACAACGCTTCTTTGGAAGCGTTCACGTGGCGAACGAAATCACGAATGCCGCCCTCGTAGCAATACTCGATCAGCGCCGAATCATGATCCGGCCGCAGGTCCTGGAAGTTGATGGCCAGTCCGGCGTTGAGAAACGCCATCATCTGAAAGCGCTCGGTCAAGGTCTGGGCGCGAAAGTTCGTGTCATCGAAGATCGTGGGGTCCGGCCAGAAGCGGACCGTCGTGCCGGTCCGAGGTTCGCCGCGCTCATCGATGGGCGAATTGCCGATCTCGTGCAAGCCTTCCTTGATATTGCCGCCATCAACGAATGACATTGAGTGACGACGACCGTCGCGATCGATCTCGACATCGACGTTCGCCGACAAAGCGTTCACTACTGAGATACCCACACCGTGGAGTCCGCCCGACACCTTGTAGCCGCCCCCGCCGAACTTGCCGCCGGCGTGCAACACCGTCAGGACCACTTCCGCGGCTGAGAGGTCGTCAGGAAACTTAGGGTTCTTGTCGACAGGGATACCCCGCCCGTCGTCAACGACCTCGCAGCCACCGTCGGACATCAACGTGACCGAGATCAGCGAGCAGTGACCCGCCATTGCTTCGTCGACGGAGTTGTCGACGACCTCGTAGACCATGTGGTGCAACCCGCCGGGTCCCGTCGAACCGATGTACATACCCGGCCGTTTGCGGACGGCTTCGAGTCCCTCCAAGACCTGGATCTGATCGGCTCCGTAACTCGCCGAGTCATCGACGAGCGACGAGTTCTCGACGATCGATTCCACGGACTCGTCGGCCACCGGTGGTTCCTTGTTGATGTCTGATTCCTCGGTCGTGTCACTGGAATTCACTTCGTCTGGCATGGAATCGGGTTCGCTCACGTGATCCTCTCCCCATTGATGAGCTGCAGCCGATCTCGGGCGCAGCCGGGCGGCCGAAGGGGCCGGCGATCTGGCGTTGGGGAAGTGAAGAACGCCGATGTCATTCTACCACTGACCGTCGATGGGCCCGGCCCATTGACGTAGTCAGCGGGGCCGCGCGATGACCACTCGGATCGCACCCGGGCCCGACGCCCCGCAGGTCTCGCGAATCTCGTTCATGATCGCGCTGCTCCT
>JBBRSC010000339.1:0-2841 GCA_038245795.1 Acidimicrobiales bacterium | reverse complement strand
AGCGGATGACTCACGGTGAGCTCGATCCGCACGAAGATCACAAACGCCACGACCGCGAGGACGAAACAACCCACGACGAAGGGCGCGTCCCACCCGAGCGGTCGGCCACGATCGATCGCCACGAGCAGAGCCAGCAGTGATACGCCAAGCGTGATTTGGCCACCGACATCGAGGGGGGTTCCCAGCCGCTTCGGAGTCTCCGGGAGTCGACGCCACGCCACGAGTCCGGCAATCATCAGCAACGGAGCCTGCAACACGAAAATCATCCGCCAGCCGAACAACTCCACGAGCGGACCGCCTGCCACCAGGCCGACAACCGGTCCTCCCGCCACCACAAGTGACCAGTAGCCCAGGGCACGACTGCGTTCACGAGCCGGGAACACTGAATTGATGATGGCCATCGATGACGGGGCCGTCGACGCCCCGATGAGGGCTCCGAGCACCCGAAATGCGATCAATGACGGCCCGTTCCACGCCACAGCGGAAGCCAGCGCGAAAACGGTCGCGCCGGAGATGCCGACGAGGTAGCTGCGCCGGTGACCGAAGACATCGCCGAGCTTGCCGGCTGATGCCGACGACAAAGCCGTAGCCATCGTCGGTCCAGAGATCAGCCAGACGAGGAGCGACGGATCTGCGTTGAGGTCCCGTGCAATGGCCGGACGGCTGACCGACAGGATGGTGATCGTGAAGGAGACGCAGAACGCTCCGCTCAGAACGATCCACGTGATCAGCCACGCCTCTCGAGTGGGGGGTGGGCGATCGGGATCCAGCAATCGGGGGCGGCTGGTCACCGACGAAGAATACTGCCGCCGGCGCGCCATGGGGATTGTTGGGGCGGCCGCCAAATCGCGGCGGCTGGGGAACACCACGTCGGCAGACCACCCCAACAACCCCCACGGGCTGAATGTGGTCACTCTACGTGAGCTCGCTTCGTCGGGAGCGGATCCTTTGAGGTCGGCTTATTTCTTCGTGAACAGCCGAATCGATGTCCCCGGAAGATGGACTTCGCCAGCCACCGGATCAGTGGCAATGACCGGATTCGCCGGCGATCCATCGACGTTCGCGACGGGGAACCCGCTCTGGCCCAGGATGGTCGTGGCGTCGGCCACCGACTTTCCGCTCACATCCGGCACCGGTTTCGGTTCAGGGCCCTTGGACACAGTGATCTCGACCACAGTTCCGCGAGGGACCACCGCATTGTCGGGTTGACTGAGCGACAGGACCGTCCCGGCGAGTTGATCAGCGCTGAACACCTCGGTCTTCTTCACGTCAAGTTGGATGCCCTTCAGCGCCGCCACCACCGCGTCGACATCCTGGCCTGCCAATTGCGGCGGCACGGTCCGGGGCGCGGGACCCGCCGAGATGGTCAGCGCGATGCTGGTCCCCTGGGCGATCAACCCGGACGAATCAGGGGTTGCGTCGATCTTCATCACCTGGCCGATGGGTGCCTTCTCATCGTTGGGACGGGCCACGTCACCCGCAATCAGGCCCACCGCCGTCAGAGCCTCGACGGCCTTGGCCTCATCGAGTCCGATCACCGTCGGGAGTGCCACGAGCTCATTGCCCAACGAGACGACAAGACGCACCTCCGCCCCGCGTTTGAGTTCTGTCCCGACGGCGGGATCCTGGGAGATCACGTGGTCAGCCACGGTGCCAGTTTTGCGAATGTTCTGAACCGAGATCTTCCAGCGATTGACATCGAGGCGGGACTTCGCGTCGGCGAGCGAGAGGCTCACCACTGAGGGCATCGACTTTGTCGGCACCCGGGTCAGCACGAAGACTGCCAACCCACCGGCGAGGAGTGCAACGACGAGGAGGCCGATCAGGAGCCCCCGCCCGCGTCGAGGTCGGGGTTCGTCAACGATCGGTTCGGGGACAGCTTCGACGCCGATGATCGGGTCCGAGTCGACGACGGTCAGCGCGCTCTCGACGGGCTCCTCGGCGGGCAGCAGCGGGTCGGTATCAGCCAGGATCTCGTTCTCGGCGATCGCACCGACCAGGGGGAGCGGTGCCGGGCGCGCCATGTCCTCGGCAGACGCCAGGAGCGCGATCTCCAATTCGCCCGCGTCGGGACGTTCCGAGGGTTCCAATCGTCCCGCTCTGCTGACCGGTCCCACCAGGCGGCCCAGGGCATCGGGCACGGACAGGTCGCTCTGGCAGCGTGCCATGAGCGTGGCGGTGGTGGTGTCAGCGGTAAAGGGAACCTCGCCCGTCACCGCCTCACACAACACCAGAGCCAAGGAGTACACGTCGGCCTTCCCGTCAACGGCGCGACCCCGGGCCTGTTCGGGCGAGGCATATCGGGCCGTACCGATCAGCATGCCGTCCGGTTCGGTCCACGCTGCCTCCGCGATCGCACGCGCCAGTCCAAAGTCGGCGATCCGCAGACGGCCATCGGGACCGAACAACAGATTTGCGGATTTGATGTCCCGATGCACGAAGCCCTGACCGTGGGCGTACTCCAGCCCGCGGGCCGCTTCGAGCCCAATGACCAGTGCCTGGCTCGGTGTCAGACGATGACCGGCATCGATCATCGCCCGGAGGCTGCCACCGTCGAGATACTCACAGACGAGGTACGAGATCTCGCCGATCGTGCCCGAGTCGTAGACGTGCATGATGTTCGGATGGTTGAGTGACGCTGCGGCGAGCGCTTCGGCGCGGAATCGCTTCAGGAACTTGGCGTCGGAGGCCGCCTGCGGATGCAACACCTTCACCGCCACACGGCGTTGGAGCTGCTGATCCTCTGCCAAGTACACCCGGGCTGTTGCCCCCCGGCCGATCATCCCGATGAGCCGATAGCGGCTGTCGAGGACGTGACCGACGAGGTCATTGGGTGAGCTT
>JBBRSC010000338.1:0-2847 GCA_038245795.1 Acidimicrobiales bacterium | reverse complement strand
GGGCGTCACCTATCCACAGGCGTTGGACGGCTCGGCCGAACAGCTCGCAGCGTTCGGCGGCATTGCCCTTCCCCATACCGTGGTCATCGATGCCGATGGGATCGTCCGGTCCATCCGCAACAAGGCCCTGTCCGAGAACGAACTGCGAGCCATCACCGACGACCTCGCGCGATGAGCGCGACGCCATGACGACCGACCGCCTGGCCTACGTGTTCGGCGTGGGAATGGCCGCAGCCATCAATCCATGCGGGTTCGCGCTGCTGCCCGCCTATCTCGCCTATTACCTGGGGCTCACCGACGATCGAACGGGAGTCGATCCGAGTCAACCGGTGGCGCTCCGAGCAACCAAAGTCGCTCTGTCCATGACCGCCGGATTCCTGGTGGTCTTCGGCATCGTCGGGCTGGCGTGGAGTTCCATTTCGTCGATCGTCGGCTCTCGACTGCCGTGGGTCACTGCCGCCCTCGGCGTGGCGCTGGTCGTGTTGGGGATCGCCATGATGTTCGGGTTCGAACCCACCGTTGCCCTCCCGAAGCCGTCGAGCGGCAAAGGAGACCCAACCTTCCGCTCCATGTTCCTGTTCGGGGTCTCCTACGCAGTGGCATCGCTCAGCTGCACCATCGGGTTGTTCATCTCGGTGGTGGGCCTCAGTAGTGGCGACTCGTTTGCATCGTCGTTGGCAGCCTTCATGGCGTATGCCCTCGGTATGGGAACGCTCGTCGCGCTCCTTACCGTTGCCGTCGCGCTGGCCCGCACCGGACTGGTCTCGGGGTTCCGTCGAATCATGCCGTACATGGGACGAATCAGCGGCGCGCTGGTCGCGATCGCGGGCATCGTCGTCGCCTACTACGGATGGTCCGAGACCCGCACCGAGTCCACCGGGTTCGCGCGCTGGTTGGTCGATCGCCAATCGGGATTGCTCTCGTGGATCCGTTCGGTCGGCGAGGTTCGCGTGGGGATCATCGGGGTCATGTTGATCTCAGGCGCCATCGCCATCAGCCTGGTCGCGCGACGACCCGTGAGCGACCAATGAGTCGGCTCGCCGAGTTGCTGGCCAGCCCTGGAGTGATCGAGGAACACAGGATCTCGGGTCGCGTCGGAATCATGGCGTTCCACGGTGGATCGCTCGAACGGATGACCGACGTGATCGCCGACGCGGTGGCCGCGCGCTGCGACGCCAGCACGTACATCGTGCGCCAACCCGATGGGTTCCGGTGGCATCTACCGTCCCGAGAGTTCGATCCCGCACAGAGCTGGCGATTGACAGAGTTCCTCGATCACGTCGACGTTGCCATTGCGCTCCACGGCTACGGCCGCCACGGGCTCTTCACCACGCTGCTCCCCGGTGGCTCCAACCGCGAGCTGGCCCGCCATCTGGCCGGTCATCTGAATGAACATCTCCCCGACTACGAAATGTTGATCGACCTCGACGACATCCCCGTGGAACTGCGCGGACTCCACGAGGACAATCCCGTCAATCGCGCCCGCCAGGGCGGAGTACAACTCGAACTCCCGCCCCGCGTGCGGGGCATCGGACCGTTCTGGGGCGACGACGAGTCGTCACCCGGGTTCCGCCCACACACGGCGGCACTCATCGACGGCTTGGTCGCCGCTATCGACACATGGTGAACTTCCCCGGTGTCGTCCTTCCTCGCAGCGATGGAAGCGGCGTTCCCCGGCGCCATGCCGAGCGCCGACTATCTCGCCCACGTCCGTACGTCGATCGAACCCATGGGCTTTGCCGCTGAGACCACGTTGGCGCTGGTGTCGATCTGTCGTGACGAGCTGACCACCCCCTTCTTCGATCAGATCGAAGCCGATTGGGGCAACGCCTTCCAGCTTGCCGGCCTCGGGGGCGTGCCCGCGCTCGGTTGGACGGGATGGACGGCCGCGCTCAGCCACGTTCCGAGCTACGGCGGTCGTGGTGGCGTGTTGGTGTTCGGGTTCCCCCACATCGGCATCGAGGAGGACGGCACGATCGGCGTGACGATCCGCGCCGGCCAGTCCAAGGCCACCAACACGTGTGGCGCGTTGGTGTCGATCTGCGAACGAGCTGCGGCGGGCACACTTCCCACCGAGGTCGATGTCGATGACTTCGAAGCTACGAAGCTGGCGCTGCGGCTCGTCGACCCCATGCATCATCCGGCACCGGACATTCTGGAACTGACCATCGCAGCGCTCGATGCTCTGGAAGTGGACCTGTGGCGTGCTCTCGATCGGTTCGAGGTGTGGCGCGACCACGACGTGACGGTGTGGTGCGGGGTGCAGATCCACGGTCACGGCGACGACTGGGTCTGGCCGCGTGATGCCTGGTACTCGGGGGCCGACGGCCATCGCCGCCGGGTCGTCACGGAGCCAATCGAACCCTGATCCAGGTGGCAGTCTCGGTTCGGTCGTAGCGGAGGCGATCATGCAGACGGGATGGTCGGCCCTGCCAGAACTCGAAGCGATGCGGCACGACCCTGATCCCTCCCCAGAACGGTGGGCGGGGGATCGGCCCATCACCCCAACGTGTGGTCTCGACGGCCAGCAGGTGCTCAAGCGACGATCGATCCGCAATGACCTCGCTCTGCGGCGAGGCCCAGGCACCCAGTTGGCTCCCGCGAGGCCGACCGGCAAAGTACGCGTCGCTGGCCAGGTCATCAAGGGACTCGGCCGTGCCTTCGATGCGCACCTGGCGTTGCAGGTCCAACCAGCCGAGTTGCAACGCACAACGAGGATGATCGCGGAGTTCACGACCCTTCGCCGAGTTGCGATTGGTGAAGAAGACCAGCCCGCCGTCATCGAACTGGCGCAGCAACACCGTACGCGAATGCGGCTGGCCCGACGCGTCGACCGTGGCGACGATC
>JBBRSC010000337.1:0-2851 GCA_038245795.1 Acidimicrobiales bacterium | reverse complement strand
TCATCTGTCCGATCTGGGTGTGCGGGCGGGCGACTTCGTGACCATCTGCCTGCCGACCGGCGGGCCGTTCGTGCGGGCGCTGATGGCGTGTTGGAAGTTGGGCGCGATCCCCCAGCCCGTGTCGTCGCGTCTGCCTGCGCCGGAGTTGTCGGCCATCTGCGAGCTGGCGAGGCCCACAGCCGTGATTGGCGCCTCCGAGGGCATTGATTTCGGCACAGCCGTGGTGGCAGCGAGTTGGGACCCAACGTCGGTGGCAGTGTCTGATCGTGCGCCGATGCAGGACTGCGTGTCACCGGCATGGAAGGCGCCAACGTCGGGTGGGAGCACGGGTCGGCCGAAGCTCATCGTGTCGGGCGACCCGTCGGTGATCGACCCGGACGCCGATCCCATTCTGCTGATCCGTCGCAACGGAACGCTCGTGATGCCGGGTCCGCTCTATCACAACGGTCCGCTGAGCTGGGCGGCGATCAGCTTGCTGGCGGGCGGACATGTCGTGGTGTTCGATCGCTTCGATCCGATGACGACGTTGGCCGCCATCGAGACCCACGGCGCCGACATGGTGTACCTGGTGCCCACGATGATGCGTCGCATCTGGCGGCTTCCCATCGAGGATCGCGAGTCGTTCGACCTCTCGTGTCTCCGGGTGGTGTGGCATCTCGCAGAGCCGTGTCCGGTATGGCTCAAGGATGCCTGGATCGAGTGGCTGGGTCCGAAGCGAATCTGGGAGCTGTACGCCGGCACTGAGAATCAGGCGTCGACCGTCATCCGCGGCGACCAGTGGCTGTCGCACCGAGGATCGGTAGGGCGCGCCACGGTCGGCGAGATGATCGTGCTCTCGGAGTCGGGAAGTCCGGTTCCCCCGGGGACCATCGGCGAGATCTTCATGCGACGAGGCGAGGGGATCGAGGCGCCGTATCGCTACGTCGGGGCCGAGGCCAGAATTTTGGCGAGCGCGACGTTGGGCGGCGGCTGGGAGTCGCTCGGCGACATGGGATGGATGGACGACGAGGGATTCTTGTACCTCGCCGATCGCGCAACGGACATGATTCTGTCGGGCGGGGCGAACATCTACCCAGCCGAGATCGAGGCGGCGCTGTGCGAGCACCCGGCCGTGGAATCAGCGGCAGTGATCGGTCTGCCTGATGATGACTTGGGCAATGTTGTCCACGCCATCGTGCAGGTCGGATCGGGTTCTTCCGAGGACCCGTCCGGCGCGTCCGATGAGGGTGAGTTGATGGCCGCGCTCCTGTCGTTCTGCGGTGAGCGGTTGGTGCGGTACAAGGTGCCGCGATCGATGGAGTTCGTCACCGAGCCGTTGCGGGACGAGGCCGGCAAGGTCCGTCGGAGCCAGCTTCGCTCCGAGCGCCTGGATACTTGGAGAGTTGGCCAGCGCGACTGACCAGCCATGATGCCCGGGCAGGCCGTTGGCGGCCGCTATGACGACCTCAGGACGTTCCAATGGCGTTGCTTCCGATGGCGTTGCTTCCAATGGCTTTGCCGAGCGCTTCGACCAAACCATCAACGAACGCCCGCATCGACGGCGCCGTCGGCACGAGTTGTTCTGCTGCGTGATACATGCCCGGCTCGACATGAAGGTCGCACGCCACGCCAGTCTCACGGAGACGATTGGCGTACTCGACGCATTCGTCGTGGAACAGGTCGATGCTCCCAACGCCGATCCAGGCTGGTGGAAGTCCCGTCAGGTCATCGCGACGCGAGGCCGATGCGTATGGACGCGCTTCGTCGGCCGCCGCGGGATGGCCGAGATAGGCCGCCCATGCCCAACGATTGGAGGTCAATGACCACATCAACGCGTCAGGTCCCGAGCGGAGCGCCGTGCGATCGTCGAGCATCGGATACTGCAGAAGCTGGAAGCAGACGGGCACTCCACCTCGGTCATCGGCCATCTGTGCGAGCGCTGCCGCAAGACCTCCGCCCGCGCTGTCGCCACCAACCGCCACCCGATTCGGATCCACGCCGAGTTCGTCGGCGTGCAGATGAACCCACTCGAGCGCTGTGTAGCAATCATCGAGGCCATTCGGAAAGGGATGCTCCGGCGCGAGGCGGTAGTCAACGCTGACGACGAGGACACCGAGCTCCGCTGCAATTCGGCTGCACAAACCGTCGCCCTGCTCGGGGGTTCCCATCACTAGGCCACCGCCGTGAATCCACACCAGCGCTCCGCTCGGTCGTTGGCGATTGTCGTGCTCGTAGACAACGACCCGAACATCCGGACGGCCGCCTTCAGCGGCGATGACGTCATGTCGGGTCGTCACCCCATCGGCCAACTTCTGCGCCGGCGCTGCAAGCGCGATCAACCGTCGGCCCGCTTGCAATGTCAGCGGACCTCGCAACGACATTGGTATCCACACCTGTGGGGTTCGAAGCTGTGGCGCCACCGCAACCAGTTGGCGACGACGCCGCACCGATGCGACGGCTGAGAGTGTGGCAACGGCGGTGGTCATCGTACGAAGCGCTCGCATGCGATCAGTCTGTCCGAATGTTGGCGTCTCGGGCGTCTCCGCAAGGTGTGATGCGCTCGAACGCACCCTCCGGCGCGCGAATACTCCCCGACGGGGCGCTTCAGTGCTTGGTGTTGGTGGTGGGCGGGGGCGTTCAGGGACGCTCGGGTTGCCGGTGGTGGTGTTGTTGGGAGTGGAGGGTGTGGCCGTTGGGGGTGGTCCATTCGACGGTTTGGTCGTGGCATGAGCGCATTGTCCAGTTGTGGCGGTGGGTGACTTGGTGGTGGTGGCGGCACAGCAACACCAGGTTGTTGATGTTGGTTGGTCCGCCGTCTGACCAGTGGATGATGTGGTGGGCGTCGGTCCATGGGGCGGGCGTCTCGCATCCT
>JBBRSC010000336.1:0-2864 GCA_038245795.1 Acidimicrobiales bacterium | reverse complement strand
GGCACGAACAACACGCCACCAGCGACCATCGATCCGATGACGAGTACGGATGGGCGGATCTCGAGTCCAGCTCGTGCGCGATGGGTAAGGCGCGCCAGCAGGAGGATCCCGATCGAACCCAGCATCCACATCGACCAGTAGTGGGTCCACAGCAGAGCCCCCGTGCTGGCGGCGACGAGGACCAGCTGTTTCCACTCGGGCCGGACGAGCGCTTCGGAGACGGCGAGGTACCCGACGAGGGTGAGCACCATGACCAGCGAATACATGCGGGTCTCGCTGCCATAGCGAAGGAAGAACGGCGAGATGGCGAGGGTCCACGCCAGGATCAGGCCCAGTTGACGCCCGTGGAGTCGTTTACCGACGAGGTAGATGAGCGGGAGCGCGAGCAGCGAGATCAGTCCGGTGAGGGATCTGACAGCGAACGTGCTGTCGCCGAAGACCGAGATCCATCCGTGGAGCAGCCAGTAGTAGAGCGGCGGGTGTCCGTCGTGTCGCAACGCTTCGCCGATGTCACCGATCGGCAGTTTCGAGATGTTGACGCTGAGTGCCTCGTCCAACCAGAGGTCAGATGTCACCAGGAATCGGGCGACCAGACCAGCGAGGGCCGCAATGGCCATGAAGCCGATGACCGCCGGATGGGCGAACGATCGGATGGCGCTACTGAAGCTGGTGTCGTCTCCGGGAGGGTCTGTCTCGGTCGGTTCCGCAGCGCTCGCCCGCTGCGCAGGAGTCGCCACCACGTCGTGCGACGCTAGCAGCGGACCAGCGCTGCTCAGCGCTGCTGGCGTCGTTGGTCGTCGCCCAGTCGGCCGACCTGGCCTGACAGCTCGCTCAATCGCGCGCGGTCTTCCATAGCCACATACTCGTAGGCCTGTCGGAGTCGTCGGAGGGCACGGAAGCTGACTCGCCGGATCGCGGAATTCTGTACCCACGGATTGTCGATGCTGTCCGGGAAATCGAGCGCCGCGGCCCGTCGTCCAAAAGAGGACCAGCGCAGGATCTTCTCGACCGAGTGCCGCTCTGCATGGTCGACGTCGAGCGCCGTCGGGAGCCCGCTGAACAGGCCGCGCTCGTCGTAGAGGTGGGGGTAGTGGTTCTCGAAGACATACTCAGGCGGTCGCACCCACAATGGAAATTCGCCGGCGAACATTGGCCAGGCGAGGGTTCGGAACGGCTCCGGCTCAGCGAAGGCGTCGGGATGCAGATCCGACGCGATGTTGAAGTACACCGCCCATTCACAGACGACCATCGAGTCGGTCAATTCAGCGATCCGGTCCCAGGCCTCCGCGAAGAAGGCCTTGCGAATGATCTGCGGCATGTGTGACGCGTAGGCGAGTCGTTCGCAGCCGATGTACCCGAGGAGTTCGGCGGTCACGTGCTGGCCTTCGTCAAAGTCTGTTGATCGACCGGGCCACGCGGTCAGATCGTAGAAATAGAAGCGTCGATCGACGTCGTCGGTGCCGAAGAATGCTCGTTCGACGGGCTTCAGCGGTCGCGAGTCGTCATCGGACATGATGAACGTGTGGGCCACCTGTGGGTGGACGGCGAGCGCCCGCCGAAGGGTGGCGTTGCGGCTCTGATGATCGAGCGCGGACAGTGCGGACGAACTCAGCCCGGTCAGTTCCTCATCGGTGATGATCGTGAGTGCCGTTGGCTCGCGGAATGTCGCCCGGAGTGATTCGAAAGACGTTGCGCTGGCCGACGGCGTGACGACGACGAGCGAATCAATCCACGGAGCAAAGTGGTTCATGTAGGTCCACGTCTCGGTGAGAACCGCCGGGCGGATCGACAGGGTGACGAGTTGCATGACGTGGGCAGTCTCCCATGTCCCTCCCGGGTCAGGCAGTGACCGTGAAGGTCGTATACATCTTGTTCATGAAGTGGCGCTGGCCATTCTCGATGAGGTTGCAGGCCATCACGTATGTACCGGGCGCCAGAGTGGTGGTGAACTGCTTCAACTGTCCGGGCTTCACGTCTTCGACTTCGTCGATCATTTCGACGCCAGCGCCGCGTTCGTCGACCGCACCGTCCTGATCGACCGGCAGGTTCTCGGGAGCGAGGTCGGTCTTGAAGAGCACCATCTCGTGGGTCTCCGTCCCGGTGTTCTGGGCTTTGAACGTGACCGAGCCCGCGGGTGCGGTGGTCGCTGACGGCTCAATGACCCACTCCTTCATGCGCACCGTGATGCTGGTTTCCTTCGATGAAGCGGCCGTGTTCCCTGCTGAGGTCCCCGCCTTGTCGCCACAGGAGGTGACTCCTCCGAGCAGGGCGGCCGCAACGATCAGGGATCGCACGGGACGAGTGACGGATGAGAGGAACTGTGATCGGGGGGACTGCATGTGAATTCTCCGGGTTCGGGGCTTGTCAATTAGGCATGCCTAATAGTAACCTTCGGTGATGTCAAGCATGCCTTACAGATGTTGTTTGGCCGCCATCGTTGGCGTCCTGGGGCTCAGCGCGTGCGGCGACTCGGCGGCGACCAGCGCCCCTACCTCCAGCACCGTGTCGCCGAGCTACTCCATCGTCCCCCCAGCCAAGGTCAGCGCCGGGCTCGCAGAGGTGCAGCGGATGGCTGCCGCTCTCCAAGCAACCCTTGCCACTGATCAGAAGGCCGCGACGGCAGATCTCGAGAAGATGTACACGACCTGGTACGAATTCGAAGGCACCATCCGCGCCAATGACAAGGACCTGTACCTGCAGATGGAGGATGGGTTGGGCTCCATCAAGCTCGGTGTCCAGGAGAACCGCCCGGACCGGATCACCAGCGGGATGGTCGACCTGACCGCCGGGGCCACGGCGTACCTCGCGGCGAACTCATGAGCAGGATCGGGCGCCTCTTGGCGATGGTGTTGCTGATCGCCGTT
>JBBRSC010000335.1:0-2871 GCA_038245795.1 Acidimicrobiales bacterium | reverse complement strand
TCACTGAGCCGACGATTCGGCTCTGGAAGTTCGGAGGCCGCTCGAGTTGCGAGTTTCGTGCGGTTCTACCGTCGGCACTCGACCGACGCTGGCAATCGTTCACCACGATTTCGCTTGCGTGGGCCACCAGACGTTGGCAGGGTCCTCCAGTGACCTCCGCCGAGAGAGAACTAGCGACTGTGACAATCGTCGTGGAGGATTTTGAGGGTGACGGCCGACGGCCCGAAGATCTTCTTCGAGCGCGAATCTTGCTCAACGGCATCCCGGCGTGCGAGGTGACGTTCAGTCTCAGCCATCTCGATTTCATGCGTACGAACGAAATGTCATTCGACGAGATCGCCGACGTGTGGGATTGCGCGATCGAGGAAATGGCTACTCGACTCGCGAGCGAACTGAACTATTCGGGACTCCAGCGGTTCGCAACCCCGATCAGCGTGCATTCGCACGTGTCGTCGCTTCGTGGTCCGCACCGAGCGGGGCTGCGCCAACCCAGCGTCGTACTCGCAACCTTTCAGATCTGAGCCATTGGGAGCGTCGACGGTCGCGTCAACCGAGTTCGTCGGTTCGCGCTGGCGGAGTCCGGCGAATCTGAACCGGAGGGAAATCTTAGGAGGTCCTTGTAACGATCGGTGCCCGCTTACGACTGTTGCGGCGTAACCACGTCGCGGAGAAGAGGCAGACATGATTGGTTTGAGGGACAAGACGGCGATCGTCACTGGGGGGAGTTCTGGGATTGGTCAGGCGATCGCCGTGCGGCTCGCCAAGGAGGGTGTGAATGTCGCTATCAACTACGTGGGCGCTCCCGAGGGAGCGGTGATGACTCGTGATCAGATCGAAGCAGGATTCGATCAGTGCATGAGCGGCATGCGCAGCGCTGGACCCGAGCCATTGCTCGTCGAGGCAGACGTGTCGAAAGAAGACGAAGTCCAGCGGATGTTCGATGAGACGATCGAGCGCTTTGGCGGCGTCGACATCCTGATCAACAATGCGGGCATCCAGATCTCAGGCGACTCCGACACCCTTGCCGTCAGCGACTTCGACAAGGTGCTCGCGGTCAACCTCCGCGGGAGCTTCCTGTGCGCCCAGAAGGCACTCCAGCACATGCTCGCGACGGAAAGGAAGGGCTCGATCGTCAATGTGTCCAGCGTGCATCAAGAGATCCCGAAGCCCCGATTCCTCGGCTACTCAGTGAGCAAGGGTGGCATGCAAAACCTCACCCGATCGCTCGCACTCGAGTATGCGGGTCGGGGTATCCGCGTCAATGCCGTTGCGCCGGGCGCGACGATCACCCCGATCAATCGCTCGTGGATCGACGATCCGGAGAAGGCCGCGATGGTCGTGTCGCACATCCCGATGGGCCGAGCCGGCACAGCCGAGGAGATGGCAGCGGTTTCGGCGTTCCTGTGCAGTGACGAGGCTGCCTACATCACAGGCCAGACGATCTACGTGGACGGCGGGCTGACGCTCTTCGCCGACTTCCGGACGACGTGGTCGTCGGAGTGAGCGCAGGCGGGAAGGCGAAGGATGCCTTGACGGGTGGTTCGAATTGGTGGCCCAGCCGATACGGCCCGCTCGACGAAGTCGGTTCGATGAATGAGGTGTCCTCGACTGCGATCGTGGCAGCGGCAGCGTTGGTGCGCCAAGGCATTGTCTTCGATCTCGCCCACGTGTTGGACGAACTGTCTCCCGCTTTCCCAGGCCGCACGTTCAAACAGTGGATGCACGAGCGGGCTCCCAGTGGCGGCATCGGCGAAAATCACGTCCACTGGGTGGCGGAGCGATTCGAAGCGACAACCCAAATGGGAACGCATGTTGATGCGCTCAACCACCTACATGTGGGAGACCGCACGTACAACGGGCATCGCATCGGAGCTATCGAAAAGGCTGGCGGGACGTCGAAGCTCGGGGCCGAGACACTGCCCCAATTGGTCACACGGGGTGTTCTGCTCGATATCGCCAGCGTCCGGTGTGTGACGCGCATGGCGCCGGGCGACGTGATCACCCCGGCCGATGCCGACGCCGCGCTCGCTGCAGCGTCGCTGACGATCCGGCCCGGCGACGCCGTGCTGTTCCACACCGGTTGGGGCACCCAATGGGATGACGACCCAGTCGCTTACCCGACTGGTGAGCCAGGACCCGGCGTCGCAATGATCGATTGGTTGGCGGACCATCGGGTCGCGATCACCGGTTGTGACACGTGGAGCTTCGGACCCGTTCCGCCCGAGCATCCGAACCGTCCGTTCGAGGTGCCACAGACCTTGAACACCCGCCACGGCGTCGTGATCATGGAGAACCTCAGGTTGCGCGACCTTGCTGCCGCTCGTCATCGCGAGTTCTTGTTCGTGATGAGCCACCCCAAGCTTCGTGGCGCTACCGGCGCATGGATCGCCCCGCTCGCCATCGTTTGAGCAATACCACGACACATTTTGAGGGAAGAGAAGCAATGAACGACAGCGATTGGGACATCATCATCATCGGTTCAGGGGCGGGCGGCGGGACGCTCGCCCATGCCCTCGCTCCGACCGGCAAGCGGATCCTCATCATCGAGCGCGGCCAATACTTGCGACGAGAGAAGCAGAATTGGGACTCGGTCGAGATCTGGGGCAAGCAGCGCTACCGCAACAGCGGCACGTGGCACGACACGGTCGGCAACCGAGAGTTCCTCCCTAAGCAGCACTACTACGTTGGCGGGAACACCAAGTTCTACGGTGCGGTGCTGTTCCGGATGCGCGAGCACGATTTCGGTGAGGTCATCGCGCAACTGCGCGATGCGTGGCTCGTCGCTCACACCCGGATGAGGGTACGGCCCAGATGCCCACGGCTCGAAAGGATCGGATCCGCGCTCCCCGTGGACGTGATAAATCTCCTCCG
>JBBRSC010000334.1:0-2891 GCA_038245795.1 Acidimicrobiales bacterium | reverse complement strand
GGCCCGTCGCTGATCACGAACGCATCTCCCGGAGCGACGTTGAGGAGGTTGCCGCCGGTGAATCGGATGTCGTTCAGTGCTCCCACGCCGTCGGCCGGTGCCGACACCGTGACGCGGGCCTTGACGGGCGTGTCGGGCTTGAGCGGGGGCGCAGCACCCTCGAGCAGATCGATGGACAAGCCGAGCTTGGGGGCTTTGATGGGAACGACCTTGGTGATCGTTCCCGAGGCCTGATCGCTGTTGGTGCTGGTCAAGCGGACGTTGTAATTGCCAGGCTTTGTGTAGACGTGCAACGGGTTGGCGCCGACAGCCGTCGCGCCGGCATCGTCGAAGTTCCACGCGTCGAAGAGGGTCTTGCCTGCTGGATCGGTGCTCGTCGAGCGGAAGGTGATCTCGCCAGCGTTGGCGGCGAAGGTGAAGTCCGCGGTTGGAGCTCCGGTCACGGGGCTTCCGCCGATCGTCGCGTACACGATGTTGATCTTCTCCGTGGGCGCAAACCGGTTCCCGGTGTAGATCCGCACGAAGGACGTCACCAGGACAGTCCGCGTGTTGGAGGCGGGGACCCGGAAGGTCAAGTCGCCGATGTTTCCGCTGGACGAGCTCCCAGGTGGAAGGCCGCCGAAATACTGATACACCGGCCTCCAGCCCGACACCGAGAGCAACGGGCCCCGTTCGATGCAGGGTGTGACGTACACCGGGCCGTTCCCGTACGCGCAGGCCGGAATGCTCGGCAGCGGAACGGTCATCTTGTAGTCGAGCATTCCGGGCTGGGTGATGGTCGGTCCGACGATGTTGATCGGACCCGGGATGTACATCGCGTCATCGATCCGGTCCGCAGGAATGCAGGTCAGGTTCGTATTCTCTGCCGGGATCGTCGTGCAGTAGCCAGGTTGGGACTCGGCCGCGGCGGCCGGATTGCTCGATAACGGCGACAGCACGACGGCCAGAATCGCAAGAACGCCGACCTGCGCCACGAGGCCGATCAGCCTCGGCCGGCTCGCTCGTTGCGCCTTGGCTGTCCTGCCGCGTCTTGTCATTGCTGGATCCTCTCGCCCGTCGTGATGGCGCACATCAGTCGCCTGCTGTGAACAACGGTACGAATCGTGCGCGAACGCAGCGCGAACGAGTGCTTGGGTCCCCGTTGACACATCTGTACCGTGTGAAGTTCCACCGCAACGCCCCGGACGCCTGTGAGCCCGATCTCGATCCAACTTCTCGGAGATGTCTCGATCTCCCGCGATGGTCAGCGGTTCGCGCTCAGTCGACCCCAACCGCGTGTGGTGTTCGCGTTTCTGGTGAGCCAACGGCACCGGTTTGTCACCCGCCACGAGGTCGCCGACCTGCTGTGGGGCGACTCGCCGCTCCCCGACCACTGGGCGGGAGCAGTCCGCGGGGTCATCTCGAAGGTTCGGTCGTTTCTTGCTGAGGCGGGTTGCGTCGACTGGATGACATCCGCGCCGGATGGCTGGCGCATCGAGTTGGATCCTGGCACCACGGTCGACATCGACATCGACGTCGCCTCGTCGGCCATCGATGGATCGGAACCAGTCGACCTCGACAGCCTCTTGGTGATCGATCGCAGCCTGGCGGGCGAATTCGCCCCCGCCGCAACGGGGCCGTGGGTCGAGCGCCGCCGTGACGAAGTTGGCTTGTTGCGACGTCGGGTCATCGAGACTCTGGCTGAGTCCGCGATTGCTGCTGGCCGTCACGACACTGCCATCGGAGCTACAGCTGAGCTCGTTTCGCTGGACCCATATTCGGACCTTGCTGCTCAGTTCGAAGTTCGAGCCCTGGCCGAAGGTGGTGATCGCCGGGCGGCGCTCGCTGCGCATGATGGCTTCGTCCGTCGACTGCGCGACGTCGGCATGGCACCCGATCCGGCGACCGAGGCGTTGGCCGCATCCATCCGTGGCGTCGACGCTCCGGCGGGCGGGTCGTCGACGATTCCTGCCGTTCGCGGTGGTGGACGACTGGTCGGGCGGCGCGACGAACTCGCAGTGATCGCCAGGTCGTGGGGTGAGGTGACGGCTGATCTCACAGCGCGCGCGGTGATCATCACGGGCGAGCCAGGAGCTGGGAAGACCCGACTCGCCATCGAGGCCTCGAGAGGCGATGGGGTCGGCCGGACCCTGTGGGGTCGTTGTAGTCCCGAAGGAAGTGCGGCCTACGAACCACTGAGCGAGGCGTTCGTCCGTGCCGTCGCTGAATCCCCCGACGTGTTCTCGGCGCTCGGCCCGCTCGCCACGCACCTCGCCGCGCTGGTTCCTGAGCTGGGAACCCCACCGCCCGACATGGCGGATCGCTCATTGCTGTTTCGCTCCGCCACCGCTGCAATTCGATCGTTGATCACGTCGCCGTCGGTCTGGGTGATCGACGACGTGCAGTGGGCCACCGAGGACACCGCCGCGCTCCTGACCCATGTGTGGTCAATGGTGTCGGACATCCCCGTGCTGATCGTGGTCACACTCCGTTCGTCTGGTGGGATCTCGGCCGGGCCATTGGTGGCGCTGACCCGTGCCGTACCAACGACGACGCTGTCGTTGTCGGGACTCGACGTCGCCGATGTGAGTGAGCTGTTGGCGGCCAACGGGGTGACCGACGCGGCCGCCGTGTCGGACGAGGTCGTTGCGCGCACGGGCGGTAATCCCTTCTTTGTGAGCGAACTCGCTCGGGCGGCGGACAGCGACGGACATCTGGATCCGACGATGCTGCCAGAGTCGTTGCGGAGTTGGATCGGGCAGCGTGTGGCGTCACTCGAGCCTGATGCTGGCGAGGTGCTCGCGGCGGCAGCGGTGCTCGGCGACGATGTCGATATCGAGATGCTGGCCCAGGTGTCCGGACGGGATGACAGGGCGACTGTCGCCCACGTGAGCTCGCTGGTTGCCGCCGGT
>JBBRSC010000333.1:0-2914 GCA_038245795.1 Acidimicrobiales bacterium | reverse complement strand
GGTGTACACGCCACCCGATTGCAGCATCACCCCGATGCGGAGCGTGAGCGCCCGATGATCCGCGATCGGATCAAGGTCATCGACCCGTACCCGACCCTCAGTCGGTCGACGGTAGCCCTCGAGACACTCGATGGTGGAAGTCTTTCCGGCGCCGTTGGGGCCCAGGACCACGGTGATCTCCCCCGCCTCTCCGGTGAACGACACGCCGGCAACAGCAGTCACATTGCCGTAGGTGACTCGGAGGTCGTCGACGACAATGGCGCTCACCGAGAAAAGCTATCGCCCTCACGCCGGAGTCGGAGCACGGCGGCGAGCTCGTTGACATCGGCGACCACCTGATCGGCGCCGGCAGTGACGAGTTCCTCCTGCGATCCGTAGCCCCACAGCACCCCGACGCCGTACAGCCCTGCCCCGCGAGCGCCATCGATGTCGTAGCGGCGATCGCCGATCATGATGTCCGGATCCGTCGACTTGGCCCGACCATCGCTGACGGAAGCGGTCGCCAACCCGGCCAAGGCCCGGTCGATGACATCGGCTTTGGAGTGCGAAGATGAGTCCATCGACGCCGCCGCGATGGTGCAGAAATATCTGCGCAGCTCGAAATGGTCAATCATCAAATCGGTGGCAACGATCCCCTTCGAGGTCGCCGTCGCAAGCAGCCATCCTTGTTCGACGAGCGTCGCCAGGAGTGACGCAATTCCTGGATAGAGCGAGCACTCATAGACCCCGAGGGCGTGATATCGCTCTCGGTACGTGTCGCGGGCCTCGTCGATCCGGGCGCTCGGAACGCCGACGTTGGCGAGCATCACGGTGAGCGGCGGCCCGATCTCACCGACCAGATAGCTCTCGTCCCGTTCTTCGAGGCCGATGGTCGCCATGGTGTGCGACAGCGACGCAACGATGCCGGGCCGGGAGTCCCACACGGTCCCATCGAGATCGAAGAGTGCTCGTCGGGTGGTCGCCATGAAGTGCGACAGTACTGTCGGCTACGTTGCCCGACATGGGACGACTCGGGTTGTACGCACGAGGAGCGGTGTCGGTCGGCTTGGTGATCGTCATGGCGTCAACGTGCAGCTCCGGTGACAACTCGGCGGCCAACAGTCCCACATCGATTTCGGGCCAGAGCAACACCACGGTGGCGACCGACCCGGCTGCGCTGGTCCGGCGCATCGTGCAACGCATCTCGGCGGACCCGGCCCAGTCGGCAGCGATCGACCCGGCCGTCGGACGAGAGTTGGGACTGGTCCAGTTGCGGGCGATCGGTATGACCGAGGCCCAAGCGGCGTGTGTTGCGACTGCCAGTGCCAAGGTTCAGCCGACGCCACCGAACGTGACCGTTGGTACGGGTTCCCAGCAGACCCCTGCGCTCGACCCGTCGGTGCTCATTCCGTGCATCGGGATCGAGGGCATGTCCAAGTTGGCCGCGACACCTCCGGACCTGGCGAGCGTCCCGATTGAACAGCTCCGGGGGTTGTTCGATGCCGTGGTCCGCGGTTCGCTGACTGCAGGAGGCTTCGCTCCCGCCGAGGTCGACTGTGTCGCGTCCCGGGTCGTGACCCCGGCAGATGATGCGGCCCGGGCGAAGCTCCTCACGGGAACGTTGGATCCGAGCCTTGTCGAGGCTGACATCGGTGGCTGTCTGAGTCCCCAACGCTTGTCCGAACTCGCCAGGTAACACAGCTACCCTTCGGTCCATGTTGGACGTTCGTCGTTTCCGAACCGCCCCCGATGAAATCCGTGCGGGGCTGGCGCGTCGCGGTGAGGATCCTGGCTCGGCGGATCACGTCATCGATCTTGATGCCCGCGTTCGAGCCATCACGGTGGAGCGAGACGAGCTGCGCTCCAGAATCCGAACCTTGTCGAACGAGGTCGGCCAACTGTTCCGCGACGGACAGAACGATTCCGGCAAGGAGCTCCAAGCGGAGAGTCGGGCCCTCGGCGACCAGGAGAAGGGTCTCGATTCGCAGGCCGAGGCGCTGGCGGAAGAACTGCGCGACGCGCTGTTGCGTCTCCCGAACCTGCCATCGATCGATGCCCCCGACGGGGCCTCGGAGGCCGACAACGTGGTGGCTCGCGTCGAGAACGTGCACGAGGGCACGTACGCCGATCATCAGCGTGTTCCCCATTGGGAGACCGGTGAGGCGCTCGGCATCCTGGATCTCGAACGCGGCGCCAAGATGTCCGGCTCGATGTTCGTGATGTACCGGGGTGCCGGCGCGGCGTTGGTACGCGCGCTGTGTCAGGCGGCCCTCGACCGCAACGCTGACCTGTACGAGGAGGTCCGTCCCCCGACGCTCGTTCGGACAGCGACGATGGTGTCAACAGGACACCTCCCCAAGTTCGCCGAGGATGCGTACCATCTCGAACGCGATGACCTCTGGGCCATCCCCACCGCCGAGGTGCCGCTGACCTCGTTGGCGCGCGACGAAATCCTCGACGAGTCGGCGCTGCCGATGCGGCTCATGGCGCACACGTCGTGCTTCCGCCGCGAGGCCGGGTCGGCCGGCAAGGACACGAGAGGGGTTCTGCGGGTCCACGAGTTCGACAAGGTGGAACTCTTGGCGTACGCGACGCCCGAGCAGGCGCCGGCGTTGCACGCCGAGATCCTGGCCCGCGCCGAGGGCCTGATCTGCGATCTCGGCCTCACCTATCGCATCCTCGATCTGTGCTCGGGTGATCTCGGAAACTCCGCGGCGCGCACCTTCGACATCGAGGTCTTTGCGCCCGGAGTCGATCGATGGCTGGAAGTGTCGTCCGTGTCGTGGTTCAGCGACTATCAGGCCCGTCGCGCCAACGTCCGCTACCGGCCGACGAAGGGCAGCGGCACCGAAATCTGTCACACCCTCAACGGCTCGGCGCTCGCGGTCCCCCGCGTATGGGCCGGCATCGTGGAGACGCACCGCCAAGCCGACGG
>JBBRSC010000332.1:0-2923 GCA_038245795.1 Acidimicrobiales bacterium | reverse complement strand
CGACGAGCGTGAGTTCTTCGCCGGCGGGGTCGATCACGGCACCGAGGTTCGCGCCCGACGCCGTCACCAGTTTGGCGACCGCCTCCGCATGTTCGTCCCGGTCGAAGTCCAAGACGCCCGCCGTCGAGGTGAAGGGGTTCACGGCGAGCACCTCGGCGCCGAGCTTCGCCAGCACGTTCGGCATCACCAGCGACGCTGAGCCGTACCCGTAGTCGACCACAACCTTGAATCGCCGCTCAGCGATGGCGGCGATGTCCACGGTGGATTCGAGTGAGACCGCGTATTGTTCGAGTGCCCGGGACGGAAGCCCGATGTCCCCGATGTCCGCGGGTCGCACCCGGCGGAAGTCTTCGCGGGCGAACAATCGCTCGATCTTGCGGGTGCTTTCGGGAAGCAGGTCTCCCCCATCGTCGCCGAAGAACCGGATGAGCACCTGATCGGGATCGCCATCGAGCAGCCGGATCGTGATGCCGGCTGACACGTTGGCCTGCCGACACACAAAACGCGTCACCGGCACCGTGGCCACCTCGAGGTCCAGCACGTTGATTCCGCCGGCGTTCAGGCCGGCCATCACGGCACGCTTCAACATGCGGGCGGAGCGGGAACTGTCACGACTCGTCACGACCGTCGTGTCCTTCTTCACGTACGTCGCAAACGCCAGCGCCACCTTCGTTGCCATCTCCGGGGTCATGTCGACGTTGGCCAGCCCCGCCACACCGTTTCGACCGAAGAGTGTTCGAGCGCCCTTCGATTCCCAGACAATCGACGAGTTGATCACCGCGCCGGCTTCAACGGTCTTGAAGGGGTACACCTTCACGTTCGAGGTGATGACGGCGTTCTCGCCGACGAACACCTCGTCGCCGAGCACGACACCCTCTTCGCACCGGACACCGCGCCGAAGGTCGGCAGCGCGGCCCACGACGGTGCCACGCAGCCGCACCGCCTCGCCGAGATACGCGTTCTCGCCGACGACCGTCCGCTGCAGCTGAGCGTCGCGTCCCAACCGGACACCCGTTCCGAGCACCACGTATTCGCCGAGCGTGGCGTTGGCGTCCACAAAGCAGTTGTCGCCGATCACGGCGGGGCCCGTGACCTTGGCATCGGGATGGACCTCGGCGCCCTCGCCGATCCACACGCCCTCCGAGATCTGGAAGCCCGGCATCGCGACCTTGACCTTGCCGTCAAGGATGTCCTGGTGGGCCCGAAAATACGCATCGAGCGTGCCGACATCCTCCCAGTACCCCTCAGCCAACGCGCCGAAGATGGGCCTGCCCGCCTCGAGAAGTCGAGGAAAAACATCGGAACTGAAATCCACGGACCGGTCCGGTTCGATCCAGTCGAAAATTTCTGGTTCGAGCACGTAGATCCCCGTGTTGATGGTGTCGGTGAACACCTCACCCCAGGAGGGCTTCTCCAGGAACCGCTCGATGGATCCGTCCTCGCGGGTGATGACGATCCCGAATTCGAGAGGGTTCTCGACCGCAATCAACCCGATCGTCGCGAGCGCGTTGTTTCGTCGATGGGATTCAACAATCGACGTGAGATCGACATCGGTCAACACGTCACCAGAGATCACCAGAAAGGTGTCATCGAGTTCCGCCATGGCGTTGCGGACCGACCCGGCCGTACCGAGTGGCGTTTCCTCGGAGGCGTAGACCATGCGGACGCCGAACTCGGAGCCATCACCGAAGTAGTTGCGGATCGCGTTGGCCATGAATGCAACCGTCACCACGATCTCCTCGATGCCGTGCTGGCGGAGCAGGTCGACGATGTGCTCCATCATCGGCCGGTTCACCAGGGGCATCATCGGCTTCGGCGAGTTGGAGGTCAGCGGTCGGAGGCGTGTGCCCTCGCCGCCAGCCATGATGACCGCCTTCATCGGACGGCGAATCGAGGGAGCGGGTGAGACATCACCCGCGAAGGCTACCGGCGGCGCCGAACCTTGCGGCCGACCCCTTTGGCCTTTGCGTGGGTGCCGTCACCCTTGGCCATGACGGTGACGAGATTCGAGATGGAGACGCGACCGGAATTGTCCAGCGCCGCGCCGATCATCTGCACCGGACCGGCCTTTGGCGTTGCGATCCGGAACGTGACCGGCCCACCACCGATGATGATCCGCACCCACACGCCGTTGGCGGCGACCAGCATGGCTTTCACGCCACTGCCATCGCTGCCGGCGATCGTCACGTCGACGAAGGCGCCCACTGTTGCGCCATTGGGACCAGCAAGATTCACCGATGGGGTGACGTTGTCCACGGCCAGCGACAGCGGCGTCGACGTCGACGTGTTGCCGGACGAATCAACGACGACCGCCACGAGATCGGCGGCACCATCGTTGACGTCGGCCGTGTTCCACGCAAAGGTCTGCGCCGTGTTCGACGAGTTCACGTCAACCCGACCGATCAACCTGGTGTCCGCCATCAACGCCACTGCCACAACGGCATGGTCGTCGCTTGCTCGAACCGTCACGTTGACAACTCCGCTGTGCACCCCGGGCAGGGCGTCGATCGACGTGGTCGGAGGTGTCGTATCTGCCTCGGAACCGGAAGGAGGGTTCCCAGGATCGGATGGTGCGGCGGCGATGCTGGCCATGGCACCGGCAGCGTCGATGACCCCGTGGCTCGACGCGCCGGCCACGGACAGCGTCTGGCTGGTGTTCTCGAGGGCGGCCCGGATGGCGTTCACGCCCAGGTCAGGTCGCGCTGATCGCAGCAGGCCCGCCACGCCCGCGGTGAACGGTGTCGCTGAGGACGTGCCGCAGAAGGTGGTGGGGCTGCCATTTCCGGTGGACGTGTTACAGCCCGGTGCCGCGACATCGACCCACGATGATCCCCGTTGTGACCACGAATACAACCCGTTGGTTGAGGTGGAGCCCGCCACCGCGATCGCGTAGACCGAGGCGCCCGGATAGCTCATGTTGGTG
>JBBRSC010000331.1:0-2968 GCA_038245795.1 Acidimicrobiales bacterium | reverse complement strand
TCGGTTCCGTCGCGACAACCCGGCCATGAGACGCGCTGGGTCTCAACGCCGACCGGGGTGGATTCTGTCGTCGCCGCACACCCATTCCGTGTGGCCCACGACGCCATGATCGGCTCCACCGCTCCCACGAAGAACCCCCGAGGTTGCAGTTCTTTCTGTTCCCATCCCGGGACGCCGTTGTAGGGCACGGCCTGATCCGCAGTGCCGTGGAAGGTCAACATCGACACCTCCGGTCCATCGGGACAACGGCGTACCAGCGCCACCCCCGCCACCGGCGCGGCGGCTCGTACGTTTCCGGCGCACGCCAACGCCGCGGAGATTCCAGCACCCGCCGACAGCCCCGTCGCGAACGTGGGCGAGTCGGCACGACACAACGCGGTCCGGACCCGCTCGGTGATCGACGAGACCAATGCCTGATCGTCGGGCCCGACGATCCCGGGGACGGTCCAATGCGTTGGCGTGCCGAGTGCCTGAGGTTGGATCACCACGAATCCGGCGCCCATGCCCCGCTCGCCGAGGTGTGAGAGGGCTTCTTCCGCCTGCGGAGTTCCGCCGGTGCCGTGGAAGTCGAAGATGATCCCCTTGACGGACGTCAGATCTCGCGGAATGAACGATACGAAGGTTCGCTCGCCGTCAGTCGTTCCCAGAGTGGTGTCGGTGAACGTTCGCGGTACACACGTCGCTGTTTGAGTGCCGTCGGGAGAACCGAGGCGCACAATCACCATCACGATCAGCGAGATCGCCATCACAGGGACCGCGGCTCGGAGCAAGGAGCGGGTCGACATCAACCACTGAAGTTAGCCCGCTACCTTGAGCCAGTGAAGATTTCGCGCCGCCGACGCATCGCCGCCGGCGCGAGTCTTGTCGTGCTGATTGCCGGATGCACCGAGACCGGGCAGATCACAACGAGCCGCACGGCATCCACAACATCGAGCACCACGACGAGACCGACCAGCTCCGGCTCGGCCGGCACCGATGGGCTCGGGGATCGGCTGTATCCCCAGGGTGGCAATGGCGGGTACGACGTCGCGCACTACGAGGTGAATGTGGATGCCACCGCCGTTCCGACGATCTCGATCGTGACGACCATCACGGCCACCTCGACCCAAAACCTGTCGACGTTCAACCTGGATCTCCACGGCATGGAACTCGGCGACGTCACGGTGGATGGCGCGCCGGCCACGACGGCCCGCAACGGCGACGAACTCACCGTGACACCGTCGGCGGCGCTGACGACGGGCGCGATCTTCACCGCTGTCGTCGCCACCTCCGGCGTTCCCGTTCCCGTGCCCGACGTCCTGTTCGAGGATGAGCAACTCGGGTGGCGTACCGCTCAGGGCAACAGCTACGTCGTCTCCGAGCCCATTGGCGCCAAGTCGTTCCTGGCCAGCAACGACCATCCGAGCGACAAAGCAACGTTCACGTTCCACATCACCACCGCGCCCGACACGACAGCGATCGCCAACGGCACCCTCACATCAGCGGTCACGACGGGCGACAGACGGACGTGGATCTACGACATGGTCGACCCCATGGCCACGTATCTCGTGCAAATTGCCATTGGCAACTACGACCTTGTCGACGGCGGAACAGTCGCGGTCGGATCCGCCACCATCCCGGTGCGCTCAGCAGTGGTGTCGTCCTTGCCCGACGACGCTCGCGCGTCCCTGGGAAAGATCCCCGAGATCATCACCTTCTATCAACGTCGATTCGGCCCCTACCCGTTCAAGTCGGTCGGCGCACTGATCGCCGACTCGCCATCGTCGTTCGCACTCGAAACCCAATCCATCCCGATCCTGCCGGCGGCCTGGTTCATCTCCGACAGCATGACGCCGGCCGAAGCAGTGGCGATCATGGCGCACGAACTCTCACACCAATGGTTCGGTGATTCGGTCGCACTCGCCGAGTGGTCGGACATGTGGCTGAACGAGGGGTTCGCGACCTGGGCGGAGTGGTGGTGGACCGAACACCATGGCGGTCCGTCGGTGGCCAACAAGGTTCGCGACGCCATGGTCTCGGCGCAGGAACTCCGTTCGACCTTCGGTGAGGTGCTGTCGCCGAAGGCTGGCGAATTGTTCTCCCCCAACCAGTACGACGGCGCAGCGATTGTGGTGGAGGCGCTGCGGAGAACCGTTGGCGATGACGCCTTCAACGTGATTCTCCAAGCGTGGCAACAACGATTCGCGGGACGCTCCGTGCGAAGCACCGATTTCGAAAAGCTCGCTGCGGAGTTGTCGGGCCAGGACCTCAGCTCCTTCTTCGACGGATGGCTGCGCTCGACCGATGTGCCAAAGATGCCCGCCCCCATCGGCGACGGCAAGGTCAACTAGCCGGGCGGATTACTGCACCGTCGGCGAAGTCCTCGACGATCCAGCCGGCCGCCGTGATGGCGTCGCGCAGGCGATCTGCTTCGGCGAAGTCTCGTGCAGCGCGCGCAGCGGTCCGGCCGTCGGCCATGGCCTGGACATCCGCGGGGATCTCGATCGTCTCACCGCCGACCTTCAGCCCGACCGCATCCAACATCGAATGGAACGCCGCGCCCAGCGATGCCGCCTCGTAGAAGCTTCCCTGATCCAACGCCGTATTGATACGGGTCACGACACCGAAGATCACGGCGGTGGCCCCGGGCGTATCGAGATCGTCGTCCATCCGCTCACGGAACGCTTCCAGAACCTCCGGGTCAGCGACGCTGTCGTCGACCTTCTCGTTCCTGAGTCGTCGATCGACGGCATCGAGACGTTCGAGGGCCGCCTGGGCGTTGGCCGTCGAGGTGCCGTCGACGTCGATCGGTGAACGGTAGTGGGACTGCAGGCACAACATCCGGTACGAACGCGGATCGACCGTCTCCACGAGATCAAGCAGGTTCGTGAAGTTACCGAGCGATTTCGACATCTTCTCATCGCCCACCACGACAAAACCGTTGTGGACCCAGTGGCCTGCGAACTCCCGCCCGAGCGCCACCGCCTGC
>JBBRSC010000330.1:0-2993 GCA_038245795.1 Acidimicrobiales bacterium | reverse complement strand
GCGTCTGCCAATTCCGCCACGTCCGCAACGACGCTCAGACTACGCCGGTCCTGGCAGGCCAGTCCCGCGAAACCCGATCGCGTCTGGCTGTTCCGCCACGTCCGCAACGACGCTCAGACTACGCCGGTCCTGGCTGGCCAGTCCCGATTCAGGTCGCGCGTGAGGGAACGGTGGGATCGACGGCTAGCTTGGTCAGCCCACGACGTCTTCTGGTTGGAGCACCCCACATGTCGCCGCAGATCCCCCAAGTTCCTTCGCTTGCGCCCACGATGGCCGCCGCCGGATTCGACCCCACATCCGATGTGTACAACCGGCTACTCAAGGACCGGATCGTCATCCTCGGCTCCGAGGTCAACGACACCGTTGCCAACCTCCTGTCCGCCCAGCTCCTTTATCTCGAGGGCGAAGATGCGGAGAAGGACATCTGGCTCTACATCAACTCCCCCGGTGGATCAGTGACCGCCGGAATGGCGATCTACGACACGATGAATTTCATCGGTCCCGATGTCGGGACCATCTGCATGGGCCTCGCCGGCTCCATGGGCCAGTTCCTCCTGTGCGCCGGGGCGCCCGGCAAGCGGTATGCGCTGCCCAGCGCGCGGATCATGATGCACCAGCCCTCGGGCGGGTTCCAGGGCCAAGCTGCCGACATCAAGATCCAGGCCGAGCAGATGCAATACGTGAAGCGGACCCTCGCCGAGCGGATCGCCGAACACACTGGCAACACCGTCGAGCAGATCATCGCTGACTCCGACCGTGACCGATGGTTCACCGCCGAGGAAGCCAAGGCCTACGGGCTCATCGACCACGTGACGACGAGTCGCCGCCAGATGATCGAAGCCTGATCAGTTTCTCACCGACACCCGTGATCAACGCTGGCTGAACCGGCTGGCGTTGATCGCCACGGCGGGGCAACCGAGATCGACGTCGAGCTTGCTCAGGCCTTGAAGACTTCGACGATGTACAGCTGATCGCCGCGCTGGGCGATGCCGATGCCGATGGCGCGGTACACGCCGTTGAGGATGGCTTCGCGGTGCGCGGGGCTGTTCATGAATGCCACGTGGACCTTGCCGATGTCGTCGCCGTAGCCGACGTTCTCACCGAGTGCCCGCCAGCCAACGGAGACGCCGTCGCTCAGTACCGAGTGGCCGAGTTTGCCGCTATCGGCCAGGTGCTCGGACCACAACTGGGCTTTGTCACCGAGCTCGTCGTTCCACTCGACGGCGCCGAGCCGGTACGTGGCTCGTTCCTTGTTGATGAGCAGCACGACATTTGCGCGGTCTTGTTCGGGGGTGCAGGCAGCAACCATCGACAGTGCGAGGACGAGAGCGAGGACGCAAGCGGAGACAGCGTGCGGAGTGCGGGGGCGGGTCATGGAGATCCCTCCGAGTAGCGGGTGAGCGACAACCTAGTTGACGATTGGATGACAACATGACATTCGTGTGACAAAACGAGTGCCATTCATTATCTCGTCGATCAACCGGAGGACGCCGCGTTACTGATTCGAGCCCTCCAGCCGGATCTTGCATGTCCTATCGGCGTAGTCGGCTACGTGTTGAGCCGGAACCCGCACTTCGCCCAACGCGGTCGACAATGCCTTGGTGTCCACCGGCATCTTCTCCCCATTGGGTCCGGTCGCCCCGGTGACTGCCCGCACACTCTTGATGGTCGCCTCGATCACCATTGTCAGATCGGCGCGAATGGCCGGGGGAGCCATGTCCTCGAGTTCCTGTAACTGGGTCAATGATCTGGTGACTGCGGCGTTGTCGTCGGCGTTCAGAGCACGCAGCAGCCCGGTCATGTCGTAACGATCCTGTAACGCAGTGCAGAAGTCGGCCTCGTCTGATCCGCATGCCATGAGGACGAGTCCGAGTGCCGCAACGATGATCCCGCTGACGATCGCGCGGGAGGAGCGACGTGTATCCGCCTGTGTGGCGCGACGGGTCGCGACATGACGCTCGCGCCAACGTTTCATGTCGCTGAATCCGAGGTGTCAGCGAGCCGTCAGCCGAGCAGCGTCGGAACCGACACGACGAATTTTCTCGGTGGCGTGTCCGAGTCCTTCGGGATCCTTGAACAACGCCGAGCCAGCCACCAACACGTTGGCCCCCGCGCGGGCAGCACCTGCCGCAGTCGTCGGCGAGATTCCGCCGTCGACCTCGAGATCGATGTCGAGGCCGCGCTCGACAATCCAGCGACGGATCCGCGCGATCTTCGGTTCCATCGTGGCGATGTACGCCTGGCCGCCGAAGCCCGGATTCACCGTCATGACCAGCACGAGGTCGACGAGGTCGAGGACGTACTCGACCGCCTCGGGCGGTGTCGCCGGATTGAGCGCCACGGCGGGCGAGGCACCGAGATCACGAAGACGGGCCAACGTTCGATGCAGATGGGCGCACGCCTCGGCGTGGACGATCATGATGCTGCAACCGGCTGCGATGTATTTGTCGGCCAGGTCGTCGGGAGATTCGACCATGAGGTGCGCTTCGAAGGGCACCGCAACCAGTTCTCTGACCGAGGCGATGACATCGGGACCGAACGTCAGGTTGGGAACGAAGCGGCCGTCCATCACGTCCCATTGGATCCGGTCGACCCCGGCCTTCTCGAGCGCAATGACCTCGTCACCCAACTTCGCGAAATTGGCGGGAAGCACCGACGGAGCAATCTCGATGGGGCGATCAGTTCCTGGTGCGTCCATCGCGAGACCCTACCTGCGGGGTGGCGTTTCGGTCCTGCCAGGGAAGGCGGCAGGAGGCTCGCAGTAGAAGCCGTAAGGTCCGAGGCCGTGCAACACGTCAGCATCTGTTGTTCGGATTCGCTCGAGGTCGATCTCGTGAGTGACCTCGCTTGGACGGCCGGATGCGTTGGCATCGAAGAGCAGCCGATTCCGGGCGACTTAACGCAGAAAAGCAATCGTCTATTCGGATTTTGCGAGATTGAGGCATCACTTATTATGGAAAGCAGCGCGGCGAAAACCGATGACATAGACCCTG
>JBBRSC010000329.1:0-2997 GCA_038245795.1 Acidimicrobiales bacterium | reverse complement strand
CGTAGAGCACAACATGGCTGGCGGCCGTCAGGTTCAGTCCCGTACCACCGGCCTTGAGCGACAACACCAGCGCACCGGCACCCTCCTTGGCCTGGAAGTCATCGATGATCTTGTCGCGGGCCGTCCGGGACAGACCGCCGTGATAACACTCGACTTTCGTGCCGGTCCGTTCAGTCAGATGCTTCGACAGCCGAACGCCCCACTCGGCGAAGTGCGTGAAGATGAGCACCCGTTCGTCGGCCGCATAGACCGAGTCGACGATCTCCTCGAGGCGAGCGAGTTTGCCGGAACGACCAGCCAACGGTCGATCGTCGCCGTTGTAGGCGGCGGGGTGATTGCAGATCTGTTTCAGGGCGGTGATGGCCGCCAGGATCTGACCGGCACGGGGTTCCTCGCCCTCCGCCACCGCCGTGCCGGTCACCAGCTTGTCAAGAACCGCCTGGTAGAGCCCGATCTGTTCGGTGGTCATGGCGCAATGGGCCAGTTCGTCGATCCGATCGGGGAGCTCGGCGGCAATAGCTGGCTCGGACTTGGTTCGACGGAAGATGAGGATGCCGTTGAGTGCCCGCATGGCATCCTCGCCCTGGACCCGGGCGGCCTGGCCGTCCTGGGAGAGCCCGGCAATGAACTGCGGGCGGGTGCCCACCAGACCAGGATTGGTGAAGTCGAGGATGGCCCAGAGATCGCCGAGCCCGTTCTCGATCGGTGTTCCCGTCAGTGCAACACGGGTGGTGGCGTTCAGCTTGCGGAGTTGTTGGGAGGTATCGTTGGCCGGATTCTTGATGGCTTGCGCCTCGTCGAGCACCAGACGGTTCCAGTCGATCTTCGACAGGGCGTCGACATCTCGAACGGCAGTGCCGTAGGTCGTGATGACCAGGTCGTAGCGGGCGACAGTCTTCGCCAACGACGAGTCGTCGGTGCGGTTGATGCCGTGATGGACGAGCACGCGAAGACCCGGCGTGAACTTCTTCGCTTCTGATGCCCAGTTGCCGACCACGGCCGGGGGCGCGATGACGATCGACGGACCGGCGGCCTTGCCGGCCAGCAGATGGGTCAGCATCGTCTGTGTCTTGCCGAGTCCCATGTCGAGCGCCAGACACCCGCCGAGGCCGACGGAATCCAGAAACTCCAGCCACCCGAGCGCGTCGCTCTGGTAGGTGCGGAGTTCACCAACAAAGCCCTCGGGCGGCACTCCCGTTGTCGCTTTCGACGCCTCGGCTTTGGCGAGGAGATCTCCCGCCCAGGACTCGCCGCCAATGGAAATCCCACCGGCCAGTCGACTGCCTTCCAGGCCGAGCGCCAAGCGCAACATCTCGCCGCCCGACAATTGCGTGGTCGACGAGCGCTCCTCGAGCGCGGCCGCGGCCTCGGCCAGATCCACCTTGTCGAGCGCAACCCACCGACCACCCGAGCGGATGAGCGGGCGAGCCTCGCGCGCTAGGCGGGCAATGTCGGCGGCGCTGAGTTCGACGTCATCGAAGACCGCCGACCAGCGGACGTTGGCGAGTTGATTGGCACCCGCTGCCGATTCTCCGCCTTCGGCGAAGATCCGCAACGACGGCGTGGCTTTCTTTCGTGACAGGGCCGGCACCCGCACATCGAAGCCGGCGGCCGCCAACTCGGGGCCGCTCTCGCTCATCAGTTCCCACGCTTCGTCCTGGCTCAGGATGACCTGCCCACGACGCATGCCACCCGGTCGCAACAGCGCGGGGACCATTCGCTCGACTCGCGCCATCTGTTCGTCGATGTCGCGGGGCTTGGCGCCAGGCTGGGCCATCGCCTCTTCGACCGAGATCGGCGCGCCCTCGGGGCCCTCAGCCAACACCGCTAGGAACCAGGCGTCGCCTCGATCGGGCGGATCCAGTTGGATGATCAGCGGTGCCGTACCGGCAGTTACAGGTCGGGCCCAACGTTCCATCCTTGCGACCACTTCGCTGCCGACGCGACTCGGTGCATCGAACGGAGATCCGTCGAGCCGAGCGAGAACCGATTCGGCCACATCGTGGGCGCTGCGTACCTGCGGTGGTGGTGCCGGAACTTCGATGCGTCGCGCCGCGTCACGACAGATCGCGTCGACCATGCCGGTCAGCGCCGAACGGGTGGCCGTGCGGGCATCAGTCGACGGGTCGATGGCGAGGACCGACCCGGGAGCGCGGGCGGCGAGCGTCTTGAGTCGTGCCTGGTCGACGGGCGCCGGTGTCCACCTGACCGAAAACGAGGCAGTGCCTTCCTCGGCCCCTGCACGGGAGCGTTTGCGTTGTCGGAGCAACGGAACCATCGAGCCCTGCGCAACCATCTCGACCGCCCAGACCGCAATCGATCCCAACCAGCGGAGACTGGCCCCGGTGTTCTCGGTGATTTGGCCGGCGCCGACACCGACCAGCCAGCCGAGGGCCTCGCCGACGGGAATCGCCACTGCATCGGCCGATGCTCCGGTACGGAGTCGTACGGCGCTGTGTTTGGTCCAACCGCTGCTGGGCGCACCCGCTTCGGCGAGCATTGCTTCGACGAGTTCGAGGTCCGCAGTGGGGGCTCGTACGCCACCAGCCCATGCCACGACGCGGCCTGATTCCCACGACGCCTGGAGCTGGACCACTCCGAACAACGGATTGTCGGCGTCAGCATCATCGTCGCTATCGTCGGCGGTACGTTCGATCGGCGCGTCAGCCTCGTCCTCGACGAGGTCGTCGGGGTTCGGTTCACCCGTCAAGCGGCTCCACGCCGCCGAGAAGCGCTGCCGCTCGCTCTCAAGGTCGTCGACCGCCTGATCTCGATGATCACCAGTGATGCGCCGTGCGGCAGCGACGTGTTCCTCGCTGTCTCGGAGCAGTCGCCCCAGGACGTTCTGCCACCGGTTGCGGTCGCCGGTGAGAAGGGTCATCTGGTCATCGGTTGCGAGACCATCGGCTTCAGCGTCGACGATCATCTCGAATTGCCATGCCGGAACGGCGGGCGTCTGTGTTGTGCTCACGTGCAAATCAATCTCGGGGAGATGGG
>JBBRSC010000328.1:0-3038 GCA_038245795.1 Acidimicrobiales bacterium | reverse complement strand
TGGCGGCCGGTGCGAGTTCGGGCTCGGAGCGGGCTGGGCGGGGTTCGAGTTCGACGCCTACGGCATGGAGTTCCATCGGGTCGGACAACGACTCGATGTCATGGAGGAGTCGCTGCGCTTCATCCAGGCGTTACTCCGCCACGAGCCAGGCGATCGCGTGAGTTTCGTTGGTGAACACTTCTCGCTTCATAACGCCGCCTGCGAGCCGATCCCGATCCAGACTGCGTTGCCGATCTGGGTGGGTGGCGGGGGCGAACGCCGGACGTTGAAGATCTGTGCGGAGCTGGCCGATGGCTGGAACGTGCCCTTCGTCAGCCCCGAAACGTTCGCTTCAAAGCGAGACGTACTGGCGTCGCATTGTGCGGAGATCGGTCGGAATCCGCAAGAAATCGCGTGCTCGATCAATGTCGGGTGCGCCCGCGACGAAGCATCGCTCCAACGACAATTTGGAATGACCGCCGACTTCGTACGACCCGGCGTGCTGGTCGGATCGACGGCGCAGATGGTGGAGCAGCTCGGGCGATATGTCGAGGCCGGCGCCCAACAGATCAATCTTGCGATGCGGGCCCCGTTCGAACTGGGCGCCCTCGATGCCATCAGCGACGCCATTGCCTCGCTGTGACCGACGTCGAAGCGGTCGAGGTGTGCGGTGGGGCGGTCGAGGTGTGCGGGCGGGGCGGGCGATTCGCCGAGCACGCCGAGCGAGACAGCCGAATCGCAAGGGCACCTACCTCATGATCACGTTGCGCGAACCGAGGCGCAGCCGTGGATGGCGATCGCTTTCAGATCAGTAGCAAACGAGGCTGCGCAGACTCGGTGGGCGCCCCTCGCCACCGGGATCGTGGTGGCGTACCCGTGCACATTGCCAGCGGTCGGATAGAACCAGGACAACCACGGTCGGTTCTGGTTGGCGGGCACGAAGTACCACTTCTTGTCGACAACGATCCATACCCAGACCGCGGCGCCGGGATCGCCAAGGTCGATTCCCCAACCCGACAGCGAGACCGACCGCCGGCCTCCCCGCGGACCATCCCAGGCGCCGACAGGTCTGTGGGTCGACGGCGGGAACGGAATGGCGATGGTCCGACAATTCGCCAGGTCGGCAGATGGTCCGCCATCGAGACCGAATCCCCTCGCACAGACCTGATGATTTCCAGGCGCGAGCGAGAAGTTGGACGTGGAGACCCTGAACCCGTGCTGATTGCCATAACCGGGATTCGAGGCGCCGATATCGGTACGCGTCACGTCGGCCCGCACCCCGGCACGTGGCACTCCGTCGATGTTGAGTTCGACCCAGTTCGATCCGGCCGACGTCGGATCGATCGACCAGCCCGTGGCGGTCACGTTCGTGCCGTCCCAGGTTGCTGACTCGAGGCTGCCCACGGGCGGCCCGCCCGGCATCACGACACTGAGGCAGCCAACATCGAGGTCGGAACCAGCACCGAGGTTCAACGCACGTGCGCAGACAGCGATCGTGCCGCCGCCCACGTTGTCGAACTGTTGAGAAAAACCGTGCAGATCGCCTTTCGAATACACAGCTGACAGTCCACTGACCGACGTATTGGCGGGCACCGTCCTGGTCTGACCTGCAACCGAGAGCGTCACCGACGCCGCCGAACTCGCGTCTGGGTCAACAACGAACCCGCTCGCGACGATGCTGCCCGGCCCATTGGACCGGACGGTCGTGATCTCGCCGACCGGCGAACCCGATGTGGGCGGCGCCACGGTCACGTTCGAGCAGCCGAGGTCGGTGTCCGGCCCGGGGCCAGGATTGAGATACTTGAGACACATGGACCGTTGGCCGGCGGGAACCCCCAGGATCGTCGCGGTGTAGCCGTGGTTGTCGCCGAACCCTGGGTGCGCTGCACCGACATCCGGGCGAGACGCAGTTGCGGCAACCGTCACCGAGCGATCCGGGAGCGACATGAGTACCGATCCGGTGGCACCCGTTGCGTCGGGATCGATCACCCACCCCGATGCCGTGACAGACCCTGCGCCGCCGGAGCGCGAATCCGCGACGCCGAATGGGCTCGTTGCGGTCACCAAACGGTCGTATTCGATCTTTGCCTTGGCCCGGATGTTCGGGAGCTGCGCGTAGAGGTTGTTGCCAGGACACTCGCTCGTTCCGACGTCGCGGTGACCGACGACCCGGTTGAACGAACCGACCGTTCCTTCCGGCCAATTGCCGCTGCCACCTGAGGTGTAGGGAACGTTGGTCGCCGACGGATCGACTCCGGCAAGGAACATCTTCCAGCCGAGGAGGCGAGCGACCGTGTCGACTGCCTCAGCGCTGGGAGCCACGGCGTTGTATTCGCCGATCATCATCACACCGACAGTGTTGGTGTTGAACCCGAGCGAATGACCGCCGAGTACCAGGCGATCGATCCCACCGCCTCGACCCTCCCAGAGGCGGCCGAACTTGTCGACCACGAAGTTGTACGCGATGTCATTCCAGCCCCTGCCGTCCATGTGGTAGGCCTGGATCGATCGCAGAATCCCGGGCACATCTGACGGCTGATAGTCGTTGGCTGTCGCAGAATGGTGCACGATCCCGAGTTTCAGTTCGGAGCTGTAGCTCGCGCCCTGCTTCGGGGCCCGGGCACCCCAGCTACTGCGCAGATTGATCGCCGGGTCGATATCGGCACCAGCGGGTTCCTGGGTCGGCTTGATGCTGACCGAAGTGGCTCGGTCCCGGACGAGCATGACCTCGGCAGATCCAGCGTTGTCGGCGACGTTGATCTGGTAGCCGGTTGCCGATCCGACCCAGACGCCCTCGCTGCTCGGTCGGCTGGTACGAGCTTCCGCGGATCCGCGATCGGGGCCCAGTTCTGCTTCGAAGTCCATCGTCTGCCACTGCGACCACTCACCGGCAGTTTCGGTGCGGACGAAGATCGGACCGCGTTCGGGGTGTTCGATGGCCACTCCGATCAACGTGAAGGCGTCCGTCGATACGTCCGTCGCCACCCGACGCTCGGCAGCGTTGGTTCCGGGCGGTTGGAATGAGTCGGGTGTCGTTCCGTCGGGCGCAGATCCGTCAG
>JBBRSC010000327.1:0-3050 GCA_038245795.1 Acidimicrobiales bacterium | reverse complement strand
GTCGTCGATGATGAAGTCGATGCCGGTGAGGTTCTCCAAGGTGCGGATGTTGAGGATGTAGCGACCAGCTGTGGCGCCGGTCGGGAAGGAGCAGAAGCTGGACCAACCAGCGACACCGAAGAAGGTGGCGTCGTTGTCCGTCACGGTGTCGTACGAGCGAGGATTGCTCTGGCCGGCAGCCGTGCATCCGGTATAGGTCACGTTGTCGGTGTCGTTGAACGGAGTTCCGTCAGGTCCGAGCAGCTCGTAACTTGTGGTGACCGTGGTCCCCGACGGGTTCGTCGGATCCTTGAATGCGCCGCTCGTCGCCATCTCGGGGTTATAGATGAAGAGGCTCACCGTCTGGGTTCGACCGGGCGGGAGATCCACGTAGTACTGATACGCGGGTGCTGGCGAGGCCTTGTACTCCGGGTTCAGCGCTGCGCCAGCCGTACAGGCATTAGCGCCGCCCTTGGGTGCCGGGTCAAAGCGCCGAGCCTCGAATGGTCCGCCCTGGTCCTTGTAGGCACAGAAGCCGTTGATGGCAGCATAGAAGTTCTCGCGATTGACACCGGACAACATCGGGCCGGTCCCGAAGTAGTTCTTCGGGCTGCCGAGCGGCACGGGCAACACGTACTTGGCCTTGGCGGTGCGCTTGATCACCTGAGACCGGTTCAGGATGCTCGACAGGTAGACGGGCGAGTTCGAATCGACAACATCGACTTTGAGTTCGGTGTCGCTGAGTTGGGTGACGGTAACCGTGATGTTTCCCAACGCATCGTCGAAGCCGTTGCGCTTGGCGATGTCGAGGGCAACCGACGTTGCTTGAGCGGTGTTGGGCAACCACACAACACCGGCGAGCGCGGCGGCATCAGCCGCCTTCTGCTGCTTCGTGGCGGCCGTATACCAGCCGCCGTAGTCGACCGCCATGGCCGACACGAGCATCATCGGGATCAGCAGGAGCGCAGTCATGGCGAGCACGTAGCCACGCTCGGTCTGCCGCTGGGCCCTGAGACGTCGCGTGACGACTGAGTAGATCGTTGCGGGTCGAGTTCTCATCGGGCGTCCGGTTCGATGCGCATCACGGCGATGTCCTTGATGTTGATGGTGGAACCCAGAATCTTGGTGAGGGTCGGATGGTTGATTTCGACGTACACGCCGACCTGGTCCAGGCCGCCCACCGATTGTTGGATGTTGCTCCGGTTGGTCGGGCACCAGAAACGATCTCGCCGTCCCCCACCGCACGGGCCGGCAAATTGGGCGGCAGTTCCTACGGGGCTGGCAACCAGCGTGTTGATGTACGTCCCCGAGTAGACGTTGCATTCACTGCCCGACACGCCGCCGGCCGCCAGCGCTCCAGCGGTCAGACACGCAGCGGGAACGGTCCCTGAGGTGCTGGTGGCGTGGAAGATCACGACCTTCACGATGTTGTCGCCGCTCAGCGACTTGATGCCTGCGGCCACCGAGAGCAGGGCCGCTTGATCAGCCAGATCCGCCTGTCCCTGGCTCGAGCCAACACGGGCACCGGCGCGGGCGGCGTTGGCGTTGGTCAGCGACGCGCGCCAGCCCAACCCGAGCTCGAGGCTACCGAGGATCAGGGTGACCAGAAAGAGGCTCACCATGGCCGTTTCGATCAGGGCAACTCCGCGCTCGCCACGGGTGGCCGGGCGTCGCGACGCCCCAGGCCGGTGACGAGATGGCCTCGTGCGATGAAGAATGGGAAGCGCGCTCATGACCGGGACGGCTCGATCCGCATGACGATGGTGTCCTCGAGGTCTTTGTTGAGTGGCACGAAACTGGTGACGGTGGCGTGACGGATCTTCATCCAGATCCCCACGTAGTCGGGGGGATCGCTCAGTCGGTCCTTGCGGTTCGCTGGCGCCCAGTAGCGATCGGGTGCCGCTCCGATCCCGGTGAAGTCGGTCACCGGTCGATTCAGATCGGTCTTCACGTAGGAATTGCAGACATTGGTGACCGATGCGGTCTTGCAGGCGACTGGAACATCGGTGGACGGCCCACTCGCCTTGAAGACCACGATGCGGATGATGTCGTTCGGATCCAGCGCCGGAGTGCGGGTCTTGATGTTCTGGAGAACTTGGAAGTCGGCGCTGGTGGAACTGCCCACGGTGGTCGCGAGTCGGGCGCTGTCACGGATACCGGCCGACATCGAGAGGTAGTCCTTGAAGAACAGTCCGAACTCGAACACGGCGAAGATCAACAGGAACACCACGGGCGCCACAATGACGCCCTCGACGAGAGATGTCCCTCGTTCCGATCTTCTGGCGCGTCGGCGCACCGCATCCTCGCTTCCTGGGTCGTTCGACCCAACCTCAGTACCATCGGCTGATCTGGGGCTGTGCTTGAGCACCCTTGTCCGCCGACCCATGGCCGACACGGTGAGCCATGGGTCGACTCACGTCGATAGGTCATTTGGTCCATTCATGGGCCGATCGGCCTAGAACTTCAGGGATTCGGGCCGTCCGCTGCGGTGACTGTCGCACCGGGTCCCTACGCTGCGTGTATGGACACCACGGTGATTTCCGAACCCGTCGAACCGCTCGGGCCCGTCGAGCCGCAGCGCCGTGCTGTCAGCTGGGCTGACACCATGTCCGGGATCACGGATCATGCGGGGATCCGGCTGGCCCACGCCGATTCCGATCCCGTCCTCGGCGAAGTGATCGTGGCCGACCGATCCGCCCGCGAAGAAGCCGAGGACAACTGGATGTGTGGAGGCGCCACCCGGGCCATCGGTGCTGGTGACCGCTCGAGGCCCGAGACTGCCGATCCCTCCCGAACCTGTTTCGAACGCGACCGCGATCGCATCCTGCACGGCACCACCGCGTTTCGTCGCCTGGCCGGTAAAACGCAGGTGTTCATCTTCCCCGACGATCATCAGCGGACCCGCCTGACCCACGCGCTCGAGGTCGCCCAGGTCTCCACGGCCATTGCGCGGGCGTGCCGATTGAACGTCGCTCTCACCGAGGCAATCGCGCTGGGTCATGACTGTGGACACGGTCCTGGGGGGCACGCCAGCGAGGACGCCTGCAGCCCCTACCTCGTGGGCGGCTACG
>JBBRSC010000326.1:0-3055 GCA_038245795.1 Acidimicrobiales bacterium | reverse complement strand
GTTCCCGTCGGGATCGGTGGCCGTGGCCGTGACGACGTTAACCAGGTCAGTGAAGGGAAAGCTGACATCGAAGGCTTTGTTCCCGACGCCGTCGGTCGTGACGTCAGCCGATCCGAGGAAGTTCTGGCCTTCTCCAAAGCCGCTTGGATCAGCGGCATCGTTGGCGAAAAACTCGATCCGATAGGCGGTGTTCGGACGGCTGTTGAGCGTGCCGATAATGTTTACCGATCCGCTTGATTCGGTCACCGACGTGATCACTGGAAAATTCTGCAGATTGTTCGGGCCCGTATCCGCATCGCCAGGATCGTTAAGAGTGACGCCTTCGTTGTTGAGATCAATGCCGAGCGCGGCGTTGGCAAAGATCGAATTGCCGAGCACACTGAGGCCGCTGGTTTGGCTGAAGTTGAGAAGATTAACACCGTTGCCGCTGTTCCCGGCGATCACATTGGCCGGAGGCGCGCCCGCGGTCGTCACCTGACCACCGATGGTGTTGTTGGTCGAGATGCTGACGAGGACGCCGTCGCCGGAATTACCCAGCAAGTTGGCCCCGGTGATATCGGTGCCGATGAAGTTGCCTTGGATAAGATTGTCGTGAACGAGGGCGTTGTCGGTGCCCACGAGGATCCCATTTCTCCCGTTCCCCGAGATAACGTTGCGCGCCATCACATCGATACCGCCGATCACGTTGGAGGCGCCGAAGATCTCCACTCCCTCCAACCCGTTGCCGAGAGGCTGGGTGCCGGTGGCGTCGGTGCCGATGAGGTTGCCCTGAATGACGTTGTTGCTAATGCCATTGGCGACGACAATGCCGCGACCAGTGCCGCCACCACCACGGTTCCCCGAAATGACGTTGCCGGGTGGCGTGCCAGGCGTGGCCGTGAGGCCGCCGATCAGAGCAGCGCCCGTGATAAAGATTCCGTCGCCAAGACCCAGCGCCTTGGTGCCGGTGACGTCTGTGCCGATGAAATTGCCTTGAATGAGGTTACCGGTCGAGGGGCTGATACTGATGCCGGTATCGTTGGCACCAATCACGTTGCGCGCCGCGACAGTGGTGCCGCCGACTACGATATCGTTCGAGCGCAGGTCGACACCCGTGCTGTTGGAGAGAGCGTTGCTCCCGGTCGCGTCTGTACCGATGAAGTTGCCCTGAATCAAGCTGTTCGCGCCGCTCTGGATGACAACGCCGATTGAGTTTCCCGAGATAACGTTGCGCGCGGCTGGAGTAGTTCCGCCGACGCGCGTTGCTGACGCCGAAGATCCGAAATCCGCATTGACGCCTTGGGTGTTACCCTTGTCGATGGAGCCCGTGGGATCGGTGCCAAGAAAGCAGCCCTCCACCGCAATGGTGTCGGTCTGAACGAGAACCGCCGTGCTCCATCCATTGTCGATCACGAGCCCGCGAATAGCACTGCCGCTTGCCCCTGTCTGAAGCACAAATGCGTTGGCGTTATTGGTCAAAATAGCGCCGCTTATTTCTATTAAGAGGACCGCGTTGTCACCCTTGGCGAGTGTGTTCGCACTCGCGCCGGGCTGCGTCTCGCCATCGAGTACGACCGGGCTGTTGATGAACGGGAGAAAAGTCGCCGGAGTGATGGTGTGCACACCGGCACCTGGGATGTTGAACTGGATGGTGTCCAAGCCGCTGTTACCGTTGGCATCTAGAATTGCCTGGCGGAGCGAGCCGACGCCGGCGTCGTTTGTGTTGGTGACGGTGAACGTGGCGGAGGACGCTTGTGCGTAAAACACCGACGTCATCAATGTGATCAGAGTAATGGATCGTTTCATAGTTTTTGTGTCTCCTGAGGTTGCTGAACGACTCCTACCTCGCCGCCGAGTTTCTCGTCCTTAAGGATTGACTAAATAATTCTAAAAAGTTCTAAAAGAGGGACGGTGAAACGATGGGTCGCCAACGGTGTCCGCCATCTCTATGAGTTTGGCGACTTCCGGCTTGATTCCGACCGGCACCGCCTCTTGCGCGAGGACCAGATCATTCCGTTGCCGCCGCGCGCGATCGAGCTTTTGATTCTTCTTGCTCGGAACCGAGGGAAGGTCTTGGAGCGGCAAGCATTGCTCGAGGCGATTTGGACAGGGGCGATCGTCGAGGACGCCAACCTCACGGTGGCGATCTCTCAGTTGCGCAAAGCGCTCGGGCAAAACGGCGGCCCGGCCCAGTTCATCGAGACGATTCCTCGCATTGGTTACCGCTTCGTCGCGGAGACGCGCGAGGTGGTTGAGGAGCAGGTGCCGCTGACGACGCAGAGGCCGCGGCCGTCGATGACGATTACTGAAGAAGAAGTCGAAATCCCGGCGACGAACGCCAGTAAGGGCGCGCATCCCGTGGCCAAACTTTTGCCGCCGATGGCGCCAGAGAAACTTGGCGCTGCCGAAAGAATTGCCACTCATCGACGAACGAAGAAACTAACGCTCGTCCTCCTGGCGTTGCTCGCCAGTGGCGTGGTTGGCTCCTTGATCTACTGGCGGACGGCGGGTCGGCTCGGGATTTCCTCCGCACCGGTGCAGAGGAAGTCGATCGCCGTGCTGCCTTTCCATTTGCTCGGCCAAGCAACGGCCGGGGACGAATATCTCGCCCTCGGCCTGGCCGATTCACTCAACAGCCGACTCAGCCGACTGAAGCAGTTTGTCGTGCGACCGACCAGCTCGGTGCTGAGATTCAGTGGCGCTGCCCAGGATCCTGTGGAAGCGGGTCGGGCGCTGGAAGTGGAAGGGGTAATCGATGGCCTCGTCCAACACGATCAGGACCGGGTCCGCCTAACGACACGGTTGCTGCGGGTGAGCGATGGCGCCGTTCTTTGGACCGATTCGTTCAACGAGCGCTTCACCAGCCTGTTTGAGGTGGAAGACATGGTTTCACAAAACATCGTCAAGGCGGTGCAGCTCAAGCTCACAACAGAGGAAGAACAAAACCTCGTCCGGCAAGGCACGAAAAATCCGGAAGCGTTTCGCGCTTACCTGCGCGGACGTCATGCCTGGAACAAACGGACGACGGAGAACACGAAGGAGGCACTTAAATTTTTTCAACAGTCGATCGAGCTCG
>JBBRSC010000325.1:0-3073 GCA_038245795.1 Acidimicrobiales bacterium | reverse complement strand
GTTCTTCGCCATCTCGCGAGAGGCGTACAACCGTGCGGGTTCCTCGATCAACCCCCGTGGCTTCAAGATCCTGCTCGAATTCATTGGCCAACGCGGGAACGATCTGCGTGTGGAAGAGGTCGGATACACGTTCCGGAACCGGGTACACGGTGAGACCAAGATGTCGCCGTCGGTCATCCGGTCGTACCTCTTGGCGATCTTCGAGTTGCGGTTCGGCCGCCAGATCAACGGCCAGGCAGTCCTCTACATGCTCGTCGGGGCGTCCGGAGCGGTGATCAACCTGGTGGCGTTCAGCATTGCTGAGCTCATCGGGCTCCCGAGCTTCCGGACCGGCATCTCCGACTGGATCGACCCCATCGAGTGGTCGGTTCTCATCGGCATCCAGGCGGCGGTCATCTGGAACTTCCTTCTCAACAACTCGTTCACGTTCTGGGAACGCAGATTCCGAGGAAGGGCGATGATCTCGGGCTTCGTGCAGTTCCAGCTGGTCTCGATCCTCGGGCTCCTCATCAACCTCGGCATCTTCCAGTTTCTCCAGAGCACCGGATTCGGCTTTGACGCCATCGGGCGCGAAGCAACCCGCTACCTCCACCACATCGCCGGTCTCGCGGTGGCGCTGGTCACGAACTATTTCCTCAACGTCAACTACACGTGGCGAAGAAGAACGCCGGTCTAAACGAGACGCCAGCCCAGCCGTGCGACGCAACCGTGGGTCATGAGAGCGCAAGGCTGACCGTCACTCAAGAAATCGGCTCCCTGCGCCGACAACAACACGTTGCCGAGTTTCGGCATCTGAGAGGCTGGCATGGCAGAGATCCGTCATCGACGAGTGGGTTCCCGACGATGGCTGGCGTGCGCGGCCGCAGTGACGGTCAGCATTGCGTTCATGGCCGACCTGCCCGAGGTCTCAGCGTCAGCTCCGTCGATTTCGGTGAACACCAGCCAGGTCGTCGCGCCCGCCGAGTACTTCACCGATGTCTTCGGTGACGCCATGGACTTCAACAACGGAGAGGACTTCGAGACCACCTCGCGCTACAAGGTCGTCGACGGCGCCGCCGGGCTGTCGAACGGTCAACTCACAACGGCCGGCAGCGGCCAGATCTTCTTTCTTCGACACGACAACGGCTCGTGGCCACTTGCTGCGTCGCGGGACTCGATGTCCCGACCGCTCGATGCCGGTTTCTACAATCGGATCTCGTTCAAGATGAACTCGAGCGTTGCGGGGCCATCAGCACTCAGCTTCCGGAACTGTTTCGCGCCCGGCTGCGCTGACGGAACCAAGTACTTCATGATGCAGGCGGGGTGGCACACCTACGACCTCGACATGACCGGCGGAAACGACCTCGAGGAACAGGTCGGCGGGGCGCCCCCCGTGGTCGGCACCCCCTGGGGTGGGTACATCGGATACCTCTTCATGTCGCCGGCGTTCAACACGCCCAACAAGCCGACGCTGGCGTTCGACGATTTCCAGATCTACCGCGGCACCAGCGCCATTGGCATCAACTTCGGAAGTGGTGGATCCGCGACAACCGACCTGTGGTCCCAGGTCGCCGGCCAAGCCGCCAATCGAGTCGGCCGCATCGGAACTGCCGGTTCGACGTCAGTCTCCGGGGGGATCCTCCGACCTGGCGAAACCGCTCATTTCTGGACGACCGACTCGGGCGCATCGTCCGCTCAGAGTGGTCCCGTCTCGATGGGTGCAACGTCTCGTCCGTCGCCCGCAGTGTTGACGCCGTCCGAAACCGGCGGCGGCGACTGGGCCACCGAAGTCCGTGGCGATCCCTGGGATTTCGAACAGGCATCTGACGCCTCAACGGTCAACGCCAACTGGTCGGTTGGCGGTGGCGAAGGTCACGGTTCGACCGCTGGCCCGACCGTCAACGACCCCGGACTGATCCTCAATCTCAACGGCGCACGGGTGGACGCTGGTCTGTACCACAAGGCCATGTTCACGATTCGCTACGACGGAACGTGGGGGCTCGAGGACCGGGCAGGGTCGGGGATGAACGCTCGCCTGCTGTGGCACATTGCTGGCGCACCCGGCGGTTCGATGCAGATCAGCGACGACTTGGTCATGGGAACGTGGCAACGGACCTACGTCGTGGATCTCAAGACGAATCCGCCGACGGCGATTCTTGATCCGGCCGGGAACCCCTCGCCCGTTGGTTGGGGATCCGGCTCGAGTGTGTTCATCGATCAACTGCGGCTCGATCCCCACGAGGACCGCGGATCGAGGAACTGGCATATCGCCGACTTCAAGCTGTTGCGCAACGAAGCAGCGACACCTGATTTCAACATCAAGTTCGAGGATCGCACACTCACACCCGGAACGACCGCCCGAATCGTCATCGACAATGACCGCAACCCGAACAATGGGGCGTTGGCGCTGTTGAGCGGCAACACGCCCGTGACACCGGGCGTCAACTCGTTCGGATGGAACGGGGCACTGGTCGGCCCTGGGTCGTACTGGATTCAACTGACGTTGACGAACCCCAGCGGGGTCTCGACCACGGTGTATTCGACGGGCCAGGTCGACGTCGGTCAAGCGAAGTCCAGCGCTCCGCCGCCCCCCGACATGTCCGGGTGGATCAAACTCTTCCAGTGGCTGGCATTCGTCTGCGCACCCCGGCCGACGCGGGTCGGGAAGCGCATGGTGATGAAGTCAGCGTGCTCGAAGGCACCCGCGAAGCGACGTGCTCGGGCTCGCAGTCGTCGCCGCTGACCCTCGCTGCTCGCGGAGCATGTTCGCCTGCACTCACCGTATCCCCGCCTATCCTGAGCGACCGACACATCTGGGATTCACGGGGGCAGCATGAGATCGAATTGGACATCACACACGTCAGCCGACGCGACCAGGCATCGGCGTCGGTCAGTCGTGGCAACGGTGCTGGTGCTAACCCTGTCGTCAGCCGTAGCGGGAGCCTGCGGTTCAGACAGCACGAAGAATATCGCGGGTCCAGCAGTGACCACCACGACCATCGACGCTGCAGCGGCCGCCAAGGATCCGCGCTATCAGGGCGACGGACCGCACGCCGTTGGCGTGACGACAGTTCGTCTCGCCGACGGTCGGGCC
>JBBRSC010000324.1:0-3073 GCA_038245795.1 Acidimicrobiales bacterium | reverse complement strand
TGGAGGGACTGACCATGGACGACGAGCGACACAACTGGACGCCGCTGATCGAGGATCTGCACCGACGGCGTGAACTCTCGCTGCAGATGGGTGGACCTGATCGGGTCCAACGCCAGCGTGACCTCGGCAAGACGCCGGTGCGCGAGCGGATCGACATGTTGGTCGATCCGGGGACGTTCACCGAGCTCGGCCAGCTGGCCGATTCGATGGACCCGGCACTCATGGCCAAGGGTCACATGGCGGCTGACGGTTGCGTCACCGGAGTCGGTGAGATCGACGGCCGGCGTGTGGCAATTGCGGCGTATGACTTCACCGTGATGGCGGGTTCGATGGGCACGGTCAACGAGCAGAAGATGACACGACTACGCGAGCTCGTGCTCCGCCAACGCATCCCGCGGGTGTGGCGGCTCGACTCGGCGGGCGCCCGTGTCGGGTCGGGGACCGGGTCGACGTTTGCCGGCGCTGGGGCGTTGTTCCGTGAACAGGTGGCCCTGTCGGGTGTCGTGCCTCAAGTCGCCGCGCTGATGGGGCATTGCGCGGCGGGAACCGCGTACATCCCCGCCCTCGCCGACATCATCATCATGGTGAAGGACACCAGTTCGATGGCGCTCGCCGGTCGACATCTCGTGAAAGCCGCCACTGGCGAGGACGTTACCGAACTCGAGATGGGCGGGTCCGAGGTGCACACGAAAGTGTCAGGCGTTGCGGACCTCGAAGTGGCCGACGACGCCGAGTGTCTCGCGACCATCCGTCGCTATCTGAGCTTCTTTGGTCAGAACAACCAGGACCCGTCGCCCCGACGCTCCACTGCCGACCCGGCCGATCGTCGCTGCGAGGCGCTCTACGGCATCGTCCCGACGGCTCCCCGTCGGGCATACGACACCCACAAGGTCATCAACGAGATCGTCGATGACGGGGACTTCTTCGAGATGAAGGGCGCTTGGGCGAAGAACTTGGTCACCGGGTTCGCTCACGTCGATGGTCGCGCGATCGGGATCGTTGCCAATCAGCCCAAGGTGCTCGGCGGGGCGCTCGACGTGAACGCGGCCGACAAGGCAGCGCGGTTCATCTGGTTGTGCGATGCGTTCTCGATTCCGCTGATCTTCCTTCATGACGTCCCTGGGTTCGTCGTGGGCACAGTGGTCGAGCAACAAGGCATCATTCGTCATGGCGCCAAGATGTTGTTCGCAACGAGCGAAGCGACCGTTCCGAAGATCTCGGTGATTCTGCGCAAGAGCTACGGCGCTGGCTACTTCGTCATGAACGGCCTCGCCTACGAGTGCGACTATCTGGTGGCGTGGCCCTCGGCCGAGATTGCCGTGATGGGTCCGGACGGCGTGGTCAACATTGCGTTCCGTAAGGAGCTTGATGCGGTGCCCGACGGGCCTGATCGGGTTGCGAAGCGGCTGGAGCTGGCCGAAATGATCCGGGCCAACATCGACCCATACGTTGCTGCGGGTCACGCCCAGGTCGACGACATCATCGACCCCGCCGAGACCCGTTCCGCCATTGCGGCAGGCCTGGCCATCAGCGAGACCAAGCAGGTCTTCCGGCCCTGGCGCAAGCATGGGGTGCTGCCAGTCTGATCACGGGTATCTCCCGCTCGTGCATCGTGAGCTAGAACGTGGTTCATGACCTATCAGGACAACCTGTACAAGATCGTGTTGCTCGTGCACATCATCGCGGCGATCGTGGCCATCGGCCCGAACTTCATCGCCGCCACGATGAGCCGCGCTGGTGACACCGCAGTCGCCAAGCTGGCGACCACCACGGGGGTGATCCAACTCCCCGCAATGTTCGGCGTGTTGGTCACCGGGCTGTTCATGCTGACCGCGTATCCGGACAACGCCGACGGCAAGTCGGCCTTCGCACAGGCTTGGGTGTCGATTGCCTTCGCGGTCCTCATCGTCATGGCCGTGCTGTTGTTCCTCCTCGCTCGTGCCTATCGGAACAACAACGCCAAGCTGGCTGCCCCGCTCACTGGGGCGATGCACCTGCTGACGGTTGTCGTGTTGTACTCCATGGTCTTCCAGCCAGGCGGTGTGGGATGACGCAGGTCCTGGCCGAGATCACCGCCAATGTCTGGAAGGTCGTCGTTGGCGTGGGAACGGTCGTCGCCGAGGGCGACGAGCTCGCGATTCTCGAGTCGATGAAGATGGAGATCCCGGTCGAAGCACCGTGCGGCGGAATCATCACGGCGTGTCACATTGCGCCCGACGATCAGATCAAGGAAGGCGCCTTGATTTTCGAAATCGAGGAATCCTGAGTCGTGATCCTCGAGCAGCGATCCGGTCGCACGGCCATGATCACCATCGATCGACCCGAGCGTCGCAATGCGCTCAATTTCGAGGCGCTGGTGGCGCTCGACGAAGCGGTCGCCCGAGCTATCGACGACGACGTTCGGGCCATCATCTTCTCGGGGAGCGATGGTCACTTCTGCGCTGGCGCTGACCTCAAAGATCTCGAGGATCTGACGTTCACGCACCAACTCGGCACCACGATGCACCGCGTGGTTGACCTGCCGATACCGACCATTGCCGCGATATCCGGTTCGTGTATCGGTTTGGGAGTGCAGTTGTCGCTCGCATGTGACATGCGCTTCGCGACGCCCGACTCCCGGTACGCGGTGCCCGTCGCCAAGTTGGGCCTCATGATCGACCACTGGTCGTTGCAACGACTGGTGCGGACAGTCGGCACCGGGGCTGCGCGTTACATGGCCTTGAGCGCGCAGGTTCTCCCCGCAGAAACGATGTTGGCGAGAGGATTCCTCCAGGAGATCATCGACGGCGACGTCATGAGCTACGCGTTGTCCGTAGCGGACCGCATCGCGACGCTTGCGCCGCTGGCCATCTCGGGCACCAAGCTGGGCTTGAATCTCATCGAGCCGGTCCTGTCCGACCCGGGCTTCGAGGCCGCGTTCATCCGGGCCTGGGAGAGCGATGACCTGGTCGAGGGTCGGGCGGCCTTCGTGGCAGGCCGTCCCGCCAAGTTCCAGGGTCGCTGACCGCCACCGTTGCATCGTCGTGGCCGGGTCAACCGGCCCGGGCCTGTTGCGCCGCTGGGGTCAGAGCTT
>JBBRSC010000323.1:0-3110 GCA_038245795.1 Acidimicrobiales bacterium | reverse complement strand
CGAGCAGCGCGACCAGAATCGGGATCAGGATGATGATGAACCACGCACCGTGGGTGAACTTCGTGATGGCGAACACCACCAGCACGATGGCGGACAGGATCGCTCCGATACCGTTGACGAAGATGCCTTTGCGCCACCCCTGCTCCTTCTTCCGGAGATGATGCTTCGCCATGCCGGACTGGCTGAGCGTGAAACTCAGAAACACCCCGATGGCGTAGAGCGGGATGAGATGTTCGACCTTCGCGCCGGTCACGACGAGCAACGTGCCGGCGGCGACCGCCAACATGATGATGCCATTGGAGAACTGCAGCCGATGGCCGCGTTTGGTGAGTTGGCGAGGCATGAAGTTGTCACCGGCGTGGAACGACGCGAGCCGTGGAAAGTCCGCGAAGGCAGTATTGGCAGCCATCAACAGGATGAGACAGGTTCCGGCCTGAAAGGCATAGAAGGCGATCTGTCCACCCCGGGAACCGCCGAACACCAGTCGTGCGACCTCCGAGATGACCGTCGGGAAACCTGATTCGTAGGGGGCAACGTGCATGTGCGCGGCGAGGATCGACAGGCCCAGGAACAGCGAACCGAGGATCGTCGACATGACCGCCAGGGTGCGGCGGGCGTTGACCCACTCGGGCTTCTTGAAGGCAGGAACCCCGTTGGAGATGGCCTCCACGCCGGTCACTGCCGTGCCGCCCGACGAGAACGCGTGCAAGGTTCGGAAGAGTCCCGCGCCCAACAGCAATCCCGTTCCGGGCACTCCGAACTCCATGAGGCCCTTCGTGTGAACCGACGCAACAGGCAGGTTGCCGGCCGCCATGCGCCAGAAGCCGATGGCGAACATGGTGACCATCATGAACAGGAAGAAGTAGGTAGGGACCCGGAACAGCGATCCCGATTCGCGTAGGCCTCGGAGATTCCCGTACGCAATCACGCCGACCGAGAGCAGCGCCATCGGTACCACCCATCCGCTCAGTTCAGGGAAGGCCGACGCGATGGCGGCGACACCAGCAGCGGTCGAGACGGCGACGGTGAGGATGTAGTCGGTGAGCAGCGCAACACCCGCAATCTGCGCCGGGATCACGCCGAAGTTGTCGAGTGTGACGATGTACGCGCCGCCCGCTGACGGATATTCCTTGATGGTCTCGCGATACGAAAGCGTCAAGAAGAAGAGCACGACGAGCATCGAGACGGTGATGGGAACCAGCATCGAGAACGCCGCTATGCCAACGGCGCCGACGAGGACCCGGAGGATCTCCTCCGAGGCGTAGGCCGAGGAAGAAATGCAGTCCGACGCGAAGATGGCCAGCGCGGTCGGGTTGCCGAGGCGTTCATGTTCGAGGTCTTCGGTGTTGAGCGGGGGGCCCAGGAGGCGTCGCTTCAGTCGGTATCCCAATGGTTCGGGCACCAAAATGGCACCGGGGGCGGGGAAGGGTCGGGGGGCATCGTCGGAGCCGATCGTCGACTGGACGAGGGGCACGGCGGCCGGGTTCGACGCGGTGGGGTCGTCCTGCGCGTCGACATCCGTTGTTCCAGAAATCGTCATCACACAGTCGTACCTTGCGAAACCTGGTGACGAGAAGGTGCAGGCCGGATCCTGACGCGATCCTGACGCTCAGAACTCGCCAAGTGTGTCCGAACACTCTTACGGTGACAAACATGCACACGATCGTGGTCGGCTGTGGCCGTCTGGGCGCCGAAGTGGCGCGCTCCCTCGTGACCGACGGTGAGTCGGTCGCAGTCATTGACAAAGACCCCCGGGCCTTCCGACGTCTCGGGGATTTTCCCGGCACGATTGTGGTTGGTCTCGGCTTCGATCAGGACGCTCTGCACGCCGCAGGCATCGAACGGGCTGATGCGTTGGGGGCGGTCACCGGCGGAGACAACTCCAACATCGTGGTGGCACGAATGGCTCGCGAGCAGTTCGGCGTGAGCCACGTCGTGGCCCGCATCAAAGATGCTGCCCGGGCCGAGATCTTCCATCGCCTCGGCATTCCAACGGTGGCGTCGGTGGGATGGACCACCGATCAGGTGATCCGCCGGTTGCATCCTGCCAGGGCGGCGCAGGAATGGACCGACCCATCCGGTGACATCCAACTGATCGAGCTGAGCGCGCCGGACACCTGGGCGGGCCGACGGCTCGAGACCATCGATGAGCTCACCGCCGGACGAGTATTCGCCGTCGGTCGAGGTGGACGATCCGAATTGGCCGCCGCCGATACCGTGGTACAGGGCGGTGACCTGGTGTACGTCGGCGTGGTCCGGGGTGACCTGGCAACCTTCGACGCCTTCCTCGCACCGCAGGCTGCTTCAGGAGCGACATCATGAAGATCGCCATCGCCGGAGGCGGCGCCGTCGGAGAGCACCTGGCGTCGGTGTTGATCGAGGACACCCACGAGGTCGTCCTCATCGATGAGAACGAAGTCGTTGTCCAACAATTGGCTGAACGAGTGCCGAAAGCGTCGCTGGTGCTCGCGGATGCGTGCGAGGTGCGGGCGTTGGCATCGATCGGGCTCGAGACCTTCGATGCCATCGTGGCCGCTACCGGCGACGATGAGGACAACCTGGTGATCTCGCTGTTGGCGAAACAGGAGTTCGCTGTGCCGCGGGTGTTGGCCCGAGTGAACAACCCGAAGAACGCTCATTTGTTTACGAACAGCTGGGGTGTCGATACCCCCTTGTCGGTCCCGCACCTCTTGGCGAACCTCGTGTCGGAGGAGGTAACGACCGGACGAATGGTTCAACTGTTCCAGCTCCGCGACAAGGCGCGCCTGGTCGAAGTGAACTTGACCGCCGACTCACCGCTGGTCGGTTCGTCGATTGCGGAGATCGATCTCCCGCGTGCCTTCACGTTCGTAGCGGTACTGCGGGACGGAGCGGTGTTGATCCCTCGTGGGGACACGAGCTTCCACGTGGGCGATGGGGTGCTGGCGTTGGTGACACCCGAAGCCGAAGAAGCCGGGCGGCGGTTGCTGACTGGTTCCTGAGTGGGGCAGTGCGCCAGCGGTCGTTGTACCCGGGGTCGCGTCGTCGGTCAGAATTGAGAGGTGAACCCCACCAGCGCGTCAGCTGACACGTCGTGGCCGCTGATCCTGATCGTCGAGGATGACGCGGGG
>JBBRSC010000322.1:0-3150 GCA_038245795.1 Acidimicrobiales bacterium | reverse complement strand
GTGGCGTCGATGGTGGCGACATCAGTTCCGCCCGATGCACTCTTCAAACCGTCGATCAGGCGATCCTTGTCCTGTTGGGTCTGCAGCCGGCCGATCATCCAGGTCCCCGCATTGGAGATGGCGCGGTAGTCGAGATCGATGGGGTTCTGGGTGGAGAGCACCACCCCGACGCCGAACGCCCGGGCTTGTTTGAGCAGGGTGAGGATCGGGCCCTTCGAGGCGGGCGCGGCGACGGGCGGTACGAAGCCGCTGACCTCATCGATGTAGAGCAGCACTCGCAGTGTCGACGAGCCGGCCTGGGATCGCATCCACGACACGAGCTTCGACAGCACCCGCGACATGACGAGTTGGCGCTCCGCGTCGGAGAGGTGCGCGATCGAGATGACGGCGGCCTTGGCGTCGCCGCTGGGCGACCACAGCAATGACGCAATGTCGAGAGGATCGCCTCCATTCCAGGCGGCGGCGCTGGGCGAGGCGAGCAGTCCGTTGAGCCGCATCATGAGGGCGTTGCGGTCGGCGGGCGGAAAGAAGGTGTCGAGATCGATCACTCCGAGCTTTCGCATGGGTGGCTGCGCGATGCGCACCACCAGTGTGGGGAGATCCAGGACCTCGCCAGCTGCCCAGCCTGCCTCGATGAGGTTCGCCAACAGCACGTGCTCGCGTCCGGAGAGCGGGTCGGATTCGATGCCGACGAGGGACAACAATCCTTGCGTGATGGCTGCCGCTTCGTCGTGCAGCGCCTCGGGTGATGGGCTCGACGGGGGAGCCATGGATCCAATGATGTCGATCCGCCGACCGACCGTTGATCCGGGCGTATAAAGCGTGACGGGATGCTGTTGGCGGAAGCGGGCGACGTCCGTCGCGCCGATCCCCCAGGACGCCAGCCCGCTGGTCCAGTCGGTGGCCACCTGAGCGGGGTCACCGCCAGGTGGAACCCACGGCGCGAACTCGTTGGGGGCCAAGGTGGGGAACGTCAGGGCCAGGTTGCCCAGGTCGCCCTTGGGATCGATGGCGAGCACTGCGACACCGTTGTTCAGGGCCTCCTCGAGCAACGAGATACCGAGGCCGGTCTTGCCGGAGCCGGTCATGCCGACGATGACTCCGTGGGTGCACAGCGAGGCCGGGTCGAGCGCCACGGCCGAGCCGTTGCGTGCGTGGTCGGCACCGGTGTGCTCGCCGATTCTCAGCTTGCCTGGGAAGGTCGTTGGCGTCGGAACTGGATCTGACATGTCGAGAGCCTGCCAGAAATTGGGACCGCTGCCATGATGGTTGCGGTCCGCCAGGTGGCTGACAGCGAAGAGGAATGACATGCGTGCAGCACTGCTGGAGACCGACGCCACTGAGCTCGTTGTCGTGGACAATGTCGAGATCGGTGAACCGTCGATCGGCGAGGTTCGGGTTGCGGTGAAGTTCTGTGGGCTGTGTCATTCCGACGTCAGCCAACTCGATGGCGTGCATCCGTCGTCGACACCGTCGATCCTTGGGCACGAGGCGGCTGGGGTGGTGGAGATGGTGGGCCCCGGTGTCACCACGCTGGCGGTGGGTGACCATGTGATTCTGAGCCCGGTCTCGTCGTGCGGTCACTGCTATTACTGCGTTCGGGGTCACTTCGGGATCTGCGTCAACAGCTCGGCGATCGCCTTCGGGATTCTTCCGGACGGTTCGACACGTCTGACCCGCGACGGCGTGGTGGTCTACCGGGGCGTCGGGTTGGGGGCCATGGCCGAGTTCGTGATCGTCGGTGAACAGGGCGCCATCAAGGTGTCGAAGGACCTCCCACTCGATGTGGTCTGCGTTGCCGGGTGTGCGGTGCAGACCGGTGTCGGCGCCGTCATCAACACCGCTCGGGTTGAAGCGGGGGCCACCGTGCTGGTGATGGGTGCCGGCGGGATCGGCGTCTCGATCGTGCAGGGCGCCCGGTTGGCTGGTGCGTCAAGGATCATCGTGTCGGAACCGAACGCCGAGCGACGCGAATGGGCGCAACACTTCGGTGCCACCGACGTGATCGATCCGACCGAGGTCGATGTGGTGGGCGCAGCACTGTCGATGACCGGCGTTGGTGTGGACTACGCCTTCGACGCGGTCGGACATTCGGCGCTCGTCGAGACCGGTATGGCGGCGACGTGCGCTGGCGGCACGACGGTGATGGTGGGCGCAGCGCCCATGGACCACAACGCGTCGGTCAACATCGTGGGAGCGATGTTCGCGGAGAAACGTCTGATTGGTTCGTTGCTGGGAAGCTGCCATGCGCCGCGCGATCTTCCCCGGATCGTCGACTGGTATCGCAACGGCCAACTCGATCTCGACGCCATGGTCACGGCGCGCCGCGATCTGTCCGAGGTGAATTTGGCCATCGACGACATGCGCGCCGGTCGCGGAATCCGGACGGTCCTGGCGATCTCGGATTCATGACCTGAGTCGTTCACTGACATTCGTTACTCGGCCACCGACGCCGAGGGCCGGCGATCGATCACTCCGGGGTCCAGCGCCGAGGCGCATCGCTGTCGTGACGTTCGACACATGTGGTCTATCCACGAGCTACTGAACAGCGTTAAGATGCGCTTTCGGGCTGAATGCCAGGGCAGGGGGAATCATGATCGGAACTCGTCGTCACAGACTCGCGGTCGCACTAGCGATGACCGTCGCAGCAGCTGCGTGCGCGCCAGCGGGCGGACCGGGGGCGGGAGTGTCGCTGCCGAACGTGAAGCGGGCACAGTTCGGGGCGCTGGCCCTAGCGGCGTCGTCACGGGTTGCCGCCGGGACGGAACAGCCAATCCTCGATTTCACGGTCGAAGGCACTCCGCCATCGGTCTTCGTGAACTACATCGTCCCCGACGCCAACGCTGCGGCGTTCGCTACCTTGGTCAATCTGCCGCCCGGCTTCACGCTCGCCAAGCTGCGCATCCTCGAGTCCGACCCAGTTCCCAGCTACTGGCTGAGCCTGAACGTCTACAGGGTCAGCGGTCTGACGAACGGACTCCGCGCCGAGTGGTCGACCTATGTCGATGATGGCTCCGGCACACCCCGGTTCATGATCATCCGAGCACGCGCCTCCGAAGGCTCACTCGATCCCATCGGACCGCTCGCCGGAGCCGAGCCGTTCGTTCACAGCGTCACCGGTGATGTCATCACCACCGACATGAACAAGAC
>JBBRSC010000321.1:0-3268 GCA_038245795.1 Acidimicrobiales bacterium | reverse complement strand
TGCTGGAAGGCCAACGGTCGCACCGAACGCATCGACGTCCTGCGCGCCCTGGCGACCGTCCCCGGGGTGTACGTGCCGTCGCTCTACGAGGCGACCTTTCGCGACGACGGTGTGTTGGCCGGCGTGACGCCGATCGATGCAGCAGCGCCCGCCACGGTCGAGAAGCGGACCATCGCCGATCTCGGAGAGTGGCCGTTCCCCAAGCACCAGATCGTGCCGTTGACCGAGGTAGTCCATGATCGTCTCAACGTGGAGATCTTCCGGGGGTGCACACGCGGTTGTCGCTTCTGCCAGGCGGGCATGATCACCCGTCCAGTTCGAGAGCGCCCTGCCGATCAGGTGCGCACCATGGTCGCCGAAGGCCTCCGGCGCACCGGCTACGACGAGGTGGCCCTGACGTCGCTCTCGAGCGCTGACTTCTCCGGGATCACCGACGTCGTGCGCGACATCGTCGACGATCCGGGCAACTGCGGCCAGGTCTCGGTCTCGCTTCCGTCGCTGCGGGTGGATGCCTTCACCGTGGGGATCGCCGCAGAGATCCAAAAGGCGCGGCGAACCGGGCTCACCTTCGCCCCCGAGGCCGGCACGTGGCGGATGCGCCAGGTCATCAACAAGCTCATCATCGAGGACGATCTCTACGCAGCCGTCGAATCGGCGTTCAGCCAAGGCTGGCGACGAGTGAAGCTCTACTTCCTGATCGGCCTGCCCACCGAGACCGACGAGGACACACTCGGCATCATCGAGCTGTCACGCAAGTGTGTCGAGATCGGCCGCAAGTACAACAAGAACGCGTCGGTGACGGCGTCGGTCGGCGGGTTCGTTCCCAAGCCGCACACGCCGTTCCAGTGGTTCGGCCAGAACACCGTCACCGAGCTGCAACGCAAGGTCAACCTGTTGCGCGACGGCGCCCGCAAGCACCGCGGCGTGGAGCTGAAGTGGCATGACCCGAAGGCGTCAGCCATCGAGGGGATCATGAGTCGAGGTGACCGTCGTCTCGGCGCCGTCATCGCCGGCGTCTGGCGGGGTGGCGGAACGTTCCAGGAATGGTCGGAGTTCTTTGATCTCGACCTGTGGACGAGTGAACTCGACAAGGCGGGCCTCACCGTCGAGGACCATGCGTACCGTCATCGCACCGAGCACGAGGCGCTCCCGTGGGATCACCTGTCGGCGGGTCTGCATCGTGACTTCCTGTGGCAGGACTGGCGCGACGCCCTGGCAGAAGTGGGACTGCCGGACTGTCGATGGACGCCGTGTTACGACTGTGGTGCCTGCACCGGCTACTCCATCGAACACGTGGTTGCCTCGGCCACTCCGCCAGCTGGTGGAAGTCAGGGCACCGGACAGGATCTCGCCGCCCCGACGGCCGTTGCCGTGCCGGTCAGCATCGGTCGGCGCGACAGTTCACTCGATTCGTCGCTCGATGGTGCAGGCGTCCCGGCATGAAGATCCGGATGCGGTACACGAAGCTCGGCAAGGTCCGCTTCCTGTCCCATCGTGACGTAGCGCGGGTGTGGGAACGGGCGATCCGCCGTGCGGAACTCCCGATCGCGTACAGCGAAGGCTTCTCGCCGCGACCCAAACTCCATTTCGGTCTGGCGTTGTCGGTGGGCCACGAATCCATCGCCGAGTACATCGACATCGATCTGCGCGAAGCGGTCGAACTCGACGGTCTCTGCGAGCGCATCACTGCCGAACTTCCTGATGGCCTCGAGGTGACTGCCATGGTGTTGCTGGCCAGCACTGGCGAGGAGTCGTTGCAGGCCATTGTCGATCTCGTCATCTGGCAGTTCACGATGCCTGGCGTGTCCGTGGCGTCAGCTCAAGCAACACTCGATCGGCTGCTCGACCAGGACACCCTGATGATCTCTGTGGATCGCAAGGGAAAGCTTCAAGATCTCGATCTGCGACCGGTGGTCGTCGATGGTGAAGTGGGGGACGAGACCCCCGACGGAGTCGAAGTGCGAATCACGCTTTCGACGCGACCGAAAAGCGTCCGACCCGGCGAACTGCTCGCCGCTCTCGACCCCACTTGGGCCGAGGCACGGGTTCGACGGCTCGATCAACTCATCACATCCCTCGGCACTACGCGGCCCCCCATTTCATGGGCCGACTCGCCACGACCGCTTGCATTGCAGGAGGTCGGATGATCCCGCAAGGACCAGACCATGTCCGACGACACCGATTCCGCAACACCCCAGAGCGCGCCCCAGCCGTTCCTGGTCCCCAAGGTTCCGCCGCCGAGCGCCACGGCCTCCGCGAACCCGGCGGCCCTGACGGGTTCCGACGCTTCTGACGAGTCCGGCGACGGCCCGCTCTCGCCGTCCGCGAAACGTCGTCGACGCCGCAGTAGGAACTCATCACAACGCGCTGAAGAAACGCCCGACGGCGCTGAAGGCGCCCCTGGCCAGCGCCCAGCGACGGAGAAACAACAGCAGGGAAACCGCCAACAGGGTGGACAACAAGGCGGCCGACAAGGCGGACAGAAACCACAGGGCCGACCAGGTGGCCAGGGTGCCAAGCCGACGCCGGTCACGGCGCAACTCATCGATGCCGATGGCGGACCCGTGCTCGATGCGAAGACGCTCAAGAAACGATCGGGACGCAGCCGCAAGGGCAAAGCGGTCGGTCGCTATCAGATGAACGTGCACGTCGATCGTGCCGGCCAGACCCACATCGCCACCCTCGAGGGTCGATCGCTCATCGAGTACTACGTGTCACATCCGTCGGACGATGTCGCACAGATCCACGGCAACATCTACCTGGGTCGCGTCGAGAACGTCCTTCCCGGGATGGAAGCGGCCTTCATTGACATCAACACCCCGAAGAACGCCGTGTTGTACCGCGGCGACCTGCTCTTCGACGCTGATGACGTCGAGGGCAAGGCGGCCGACGCGCGCATCGAGGATGTGCTCAAGGCACGGCAACTCATCGTGTGCCAGGTCACCAAGAATCCGATCGCCCACAAGGGAGCCCGCCTGACCCAGGAAGTGTCGCTCCCCGGTCGCTTCGTGGTGCTCGTTCCCAACTCGTCGACCTACGGGATCTCCAAGCGCCTCAGCGACAGCGAGCGCAAACGGCTCCGCCAGGTGCTCGACAAGGCCAAACCGAAACAGCACGGGGTCATCGTCCGCACGGCCGCCGAAGGCGTCACCGCGGACGAGATCGAGCGCGATGTTGCCCGGCTGTTGTCGCAGTGGGCGCAGATCGAGGCGTTGGCCGCCAAGCAGAACGGCCCGGCGTTGCTCTACCGCGAGCCGGACATGGCGGT
>JBBRSC010000320.1:0-3285 GCA_038245795.1 Acidimicrobiales bacterium | reverse complement strand
CCTCGATGCCAGCCTGACCGACATTGTGGTGCCCAGCCTGTCGCCGGACTTTGCCGTCGGGAACATCCGACTCGAACGGCGAGGCGCGCACTTGGCCCTCTATGCGAACGTCTATCAGAAGCCCCGGGTGGAGCTCAGTGGTTGGTACGACAAGCCCTGGTACGGCTTCCATGCCAACGCGACGTTCCCGCCCGGGATGCCCATCACCTACACCTGGGAGATCCGCGATCTGCTGGCGGCGCCGGTGGCGGGGAACCCCAATGCCAACATCGTGTTCGCCGGTTCCACCACCATGCCTGATATCACCCAACACATGGGCCCATTGACCCGCATTCGGATCCGTCCGCCGGGATGGTTCAATCACTCGCAGTGGATGCGGAAGGTGCGGGTCCGTCTCGTGGCATCGTCGGGTGGGCTCAACGCGGCGGGCTCCTACGACATGACGATGATCACGAAGATCTGGTGACGGCCAGCAACTGCGCCATCTCGTCGTGGTCGATGAAGGCGGCTTCGGTCGTCTCGATGAAGTTGGCGAGGATCTGAACGAACGCGCGGGGATCTTCGCAGTGCGGGAAGTGCCCGAGCCCATCCATGATTTCGAGTCGGCTGCTCGGCATGGCCTCGTGCGCGGCGTGCGCATGCGAGACCGGGATCACCGGGTCGGCGCTGCCCCAGACGATGAGCGTTGGCAGATGATCGGTCAGGTAGAAGCGATCGCTGGCGTTCACGCGTTGGCCCTTGAGGTCTACGACTGATCGAAGCGTATGGAGAAACGCTGTGCGGGTCGCCGGGTCAATCAGCGACGTATACGCCCGCCACATCTCGACGGTCGCCGGCGCGGGCCGCAGACCGATCTTGGCGAACCAACCCGTCACCGTCTCGACCGAGGTCTGGATGAACGGTTGCATGGCGAGGGGGAGTACGTACTCCACGCCGGGCGCGGCAAGCCCACGCAACAGGGGCATGACCTCGTTGCCGAGACCACCAGCGCAGACCAGCACCAAGCGCTCGCACAACTCCGGATACTGATATGCCAGTTGCATCGCGATACCGCCACCGAGTGATTGCCCGACGATGGTGGCACGCTCGTGCCCCAAGGTGATGAGCAGATCGCGCAGCACGCTGGCTTGTGCGCCCAGGGAATAGTCGCCGCGGGGTTTGTCGGAATGGCCGTGCCCGGGGAGATCGGGGGCCAGGTAGGTGACGTGCCGGCCAAGGTCCTCCATGGCGGGAATCCACGAGGCTGAGCTGCCGGCCATGCCGTGGATGAGCAGGACCACCGGTCCGCTACCACCTGTGCGGTAGGCGATCTCGTGGCCGTGAACGGTGACGGTACGGCGTTCCATGGAAACTCCCAGCGGCCAGCGAATGGGCCGAACCGCCAACGATAGTCGCCCGGCCGTCCCATCGTGACAGTTCTTACTGTCGACATCTTCAGGTGGGTGAACACCCTCGGAACTTGGCGGGTGTCAGGCGCGACGTGGCAGTCCCACCCGCACCGGGACGCCGTCAGAAAAGAGGACATGCGGATCTCCCGTTGGGGCGGGCAGGCCCGCCGCCAGAACGAGTGTGTCGTCGAGATCAAGGAGTTGCGCGTGTCGCAACGGCCAGCGCGGATGTTCGATGGGCGCATAGCGGACCCGATTGGCTCGACCCTTGGAGAACAATCCCCAGCGGGCCGACAGGAACAGGTCGAGCTCCGTCGGTTCCGCAATGGCTTCGCCGATGTCGATGCGGATGTCGGTTCGAGCGCCCCGATGGGGCCATCGCCGCCTCACGTGCGTGGTCAAGCGGTTGCCTGCGCGAACATGGGTCGCCTGCCCCCAGCAGTAGGGCAGGCGATACGTGGTGCGTGCCACCAGAGTGGGCGCGAGACGGTTGATGTCCAGCGAGCAGAACCAGACTCCAGGCACGCCGTCCTTGATCACGTAGGTCCGCACGTTCACCTCCGGGAAGGAGCCGAAATAGGGAATGCCGGGCAGCCCCGGCACGCCGATCCCACGCATCGAGAACGGGATGAGGCCGACCCACGCTGAGCCATCGAAGGTGTCGACGTCGAGTCCGGTTGGCAGCAACGACGCGACAACGTCGGGGTCGTACCGCCAGTGCAGATACGCGATGTCGTACCAGCCCTGCTTCATGATGGCCCGAGCTAGGGGAACCGGACAGTCCGGCGACAACGACCGCCCGATCATGCCGCCCACCCAGCCTCGGCGGCCATCACGAGCACCACGACACCTCGTAGCGACCACGAGATGGTGCGCGGCCAGTTGGTGACCACGAGGCGAGGGCCGACGGTGTCATCTGGCGCGTCTGCCATCTGAGCATGGAGCGGGACCGAGACGAGCACCGTCGATCCGAGCGCCACCGCGAGCAGCGCAGCGCCGATCCACGGCCACACCCAACTGACCCCCGAGGGCCGGGCCGCGAGGAGCGCCAGGGTCGAGACGCCTTCGACGGCCATGGGGAACCCGACCACCTGACCGGTTCGTCGTTGATGTTCAGTGGCGACGTCACGCGCCCGGTCGATCCCGACACTTGCGAGCAGCGGATAGTGGACGCGCTGTACGAACCAGATCACCCCAATCATCATCCAGGTCGAGACGATATTGGCGATGAGTGCCGCTCCGACCATGCTCGCAACGTACCCACTCGGGCGCTCGCTGTCAGAGTTGTCGCGGTCGTTGCTGCCCGTCCTCTTGCTGTTGGCAACAAAGTCGCTCGTCGCAAACCGGAAATAATCCGCTGAAAGGGCTAAATCAGACGAGAAGGGGTAGACCAAACGTCGGGTCGCAGACAGCGACCACCCAAAGGAGTTCACGTGAACCCAGTGCTTGCCTTGTCCAAGACCCAATACAACCTCGTCTACAACTCGTTCTCACTTGTGATCGCAGCGATGGGGGCGTCACTGCTCTACTTCATCCTCTCGAGAAGTCGGGTTCACCCGGAGCATCGTCAGGCCGTGACCATCACGTCACTCGTCGTTGCGATTGCCCTCTACCACTACCTGCGGATCTTCACCTCATGGACTGACGCGTTCACATTCGTGAACGGCAAATACGAACAGACAGGAAGCCCCTTCAACGAGGGCTACCGATACGTCGACTGGCTCCTGACGGTGCCGCTGCTGCTCGCAGAACTGGTGATCGTGCTGAAGTTGGCGAAGAACACCACTCGAAGCCTCATCATCCGGTTGTCCGTTGCAGCAGTCGCGATGATTGCACTCGGGTACCCGGGCGAAATCGCTGCAGCGGATTCGACCACCCGCACGCTCTTCGGAGTCCT
>JBBRSC010000319.1:0-3302 GCA_038245795.1 Acidimicrobiales bacterium | reverse complement strand
GAGGAGCGTCGGCAATCTCCTGGAAACGACGTGTTGACCGACCTCATCATCGCTGAGGCATCGAGCGAACGACTGACCGCCGATGAGCTTCGATCGCTGGTCGTGACGCTGTTCTCGGCAGGACACCGCACGACGCGCGATTCGTTTCTGGGGGGCATGCTGCGGCTGCTCGATGAGCCCACCCAGTTGGAGTTGCTTCGTTCAGACCCGGCCTTGCTCCCCGACGCTGCGCAAGAGATTCTGAGGTGTGCGACCCCGACGGTGTACGTCGCCAGGGTCGCACTCGTTGATGCCGACTGGTGCGGTGTCGACGTTCCCGCTGGAACGGCGGTGATCGGGTTACTGGCAGCGGCGAATCTCGATCCGAATCGCTTCCCCAACCCCGAGTCGTTCGACGCGATGCGATCCAACGGAGCCCCGTTGTCGTTCGCGGTGGGACCCCATGTCTGTGTTGGTGCGGCGCTGGCTCGAATGGAGATCGAGGAGATACTGGCGGCCACCCTCGCCCGATGGTCCCTCCTCGAGTTGTCGGCGGAGGTCGAATGGGCACATCAGGGCCCATTCCGCGGACCCACCGATCTGGTCGTACAGGCCGCTACGTGATCGACCTCAGATCACTGAGCTACCAATGATCGTTCGCACGACGTTCCAATGATCGTCGAGCACGGCAACTTGTGCGGGCGCGCCAGGAACGAGCCGCTGGTCGAGGCCTACGAGGCGCGCTGGCGTCGTCGACGCGGCGGTGAGTGCCAACCCTGGGTCGATCCCGAGGCCGACCAGATGACGAAGACACATGTCCATCGACGCGACCGAACCCGCCAGGGTGCCGTCGGGCAATGTGGCGCGATTGCCCGACACCGTGACCGCCGCGCCATCGAACGCCCACACGCCATCGTCGGAACCGGCGGCCGCGATGGCGTCGGTGGTCAACACGACTCGGTCTCCCGCCGCTGCGAACACCATTCGCACGGCATCATCGGCGACGTGCACCCCATCGGCGATCACTGCGGGATGAAGCTCAGTCCTGCTCAACGCCACACCTGCTGGTCCTGGATCGCGGCCGGAAAAACGCCGATGAGCGTTGAAGCAATGCGTCAGCATCGTCGCTCCGTTGTCGACCGCTCGGTGGACACACTCGGCGTCAGCATCACTGTGACCGATCGAGACCGTGATCCCCCGCGCGACCAATTCGCTCATCACCTCGTCGGCGCCTGGGAGTTCCGGCGCAAGCGTCATGAGTGCCACCGGACCTGCTGCCAACAAGCGGCTCAACGCCTGAAGATCCGGTGCGATCAATCGGTCGCGATCATGGGCACCGGCCCACAGCGGATTGAGAAACGGACCCTCGAGATGAGCGCCCAACAACTGCGCACCGCCTCGTTGTGACCGCTTCATCGTTGCGATCGTTGCCAAGGCGTCGACGTAGGTGTCAAGGTCGGTCGAGTACACGGTCGGAGCGAATGCGGTGACGCCGGTCAGCGCGAGTGCATCCGCAACGGCTCGATATCCGTCCCGTTCGGCACGCCGAAGATCGAACCCTGCAAATCCGTTGACTTGAAGATCAACAAATCCCGGCACCGCGCACTCGGTTCCAACCGGAGGCATGCAACCCACAGCCACAACAACTCCGTCGATCACGTCGACATCGCCGGCGACCCACGCACCGTCGCACCACGCGGAGCCAACACCGATTCGGCTCATCGACGCGCTTCCCGCCTCACGTGATCGATGTGTCGATGGTTGCGCCACCAGCGGCCGCCGACCGATAGGCGGCATCGACGAGGACGTGGGCGCGGAGCGCGTCGGCGATCGTCGGCGACGCCGAGGGCCCGCCCGCCGCGACTGCTGCCAGAAACGATTCCTCGAGCAGCGCCGGCATGGCGTTGCGCTGATGGAGCCACGGCTCCAACGTGGTGCCGTCGATTGATCCGGTGGTGCTCACCCCGTCGAGATCGGTTCGCTCCCACGTCAGCGGACCCTCGTCGTCGCCCTCGAGCGTGATGAGTGCTCGCTCGCAGAAGACCTCGATGCGTCGTAGCGAGGTTCGGGACAGAACGTCATGCCAGACCGATGTCAACGTTGCCGAGTGTCCACCCTCGAAACGTACGAGTGCTGACACCGAGTCCTCGATACCCGCGAAGCCGTGGAACTCCGAGGTCACGGCGGAGATCGACACCATCGACCCGAACAACCACTCCAAGATGTCGAGATCATGGATGGAATGCTCGATCAGGGCACCCGCCCCGGCGCGCGTTGGGTCCGCCCGCCAGTCGGACCGGTACATGCCCTGAATCGGGATGTACTGATCGTCACGGAAGACCACGTTCATCACTCGGCCCACGTCGGGTTCGTTGATGAGTTCGCGTAACGCACAGATCGCGGGGGTCGACCGGAGGACCAGTCCCACCGAATTGATCACTCCCGACGATTCCACGAGGTGAACCATCTCAGTTGCGGTCGCCAGATCGACGGCTAGGGGTTTCTCACAGAGAACTGCCCTTCCCGCGTTGACCACTGCGCCGAGCATTGCGGGGTGCTCCGATGTCCACGTGCAGATGATCACGGCATCCGAGGCTGCAATCACCTCATCGGAACTCGACATGGCCGGGCACTTCTGCCACGACGCCAGCGCCGCTGCCTTGTCGGCGTCAGGGTCGTAGACGCCGACCACTTCGTGATCGGTCTCGCAGCGACCCAGTTGATAGGCGTGCACCTGCGCAATGAAACCAGCCCCGAGAAACCCCACCCGGACCGTCATGGTCGACGACCCGTCGGATGGTGTGCCAACCCGTGGACGACACGATTCCAACGAAGTTGCATCACGGCAGCGTACCGACCTGCCACGATGCAGACGTGACTGATCACACTCTCCCAGTTCCTGCTCTGGTCGCCGGACAGCCGGTTCGTTTCGGTGTCCATACCGGCCCTTCGAATACAACGACCAGCGAGCTCATCGCTCTGTGGCAACGGATCGAATCGGGACCGTTCGATTGGATCTCGATCTGGGACCATTTCTACGCGGCCGACGGAACCTCGCCCACGAACCTCGAGGCCATCGCAATCCACACGGCCTTGGCCATGTCGACCCAACGGGTGCGAGTTGGGTCCCTCGTCTACTGCGCCGCGTATCGCCATCCAGCGGTGCTCGCCAAGGCGATGGCCACCATTGATCACCTCAGTGGCGGCCGGTGCGAGTTCGGGCTCGGAGCGGGCTGGGCGGGGTTCGAGTTCGACGCCTACGGCATGGAGTTCCATCGGGTCGGACAACGACTCGATGTCATGGAGGAGTCGCTGCGCTGCAT
>JBBRSC010000318.1:0-3303 GCA_038245795.1 Acidimicrobiales bacterium | reverse complement strand
GGGGAAATACTGGACCCCTGTTTCGGACATATCGAAGAAGTCTCCCTGTATCTCCATGTGGATGGTCGATCCTGCTGGCGCAGCCAGCACGGTGACCTCGACCTTCGAGATCGACACATCCTGAGCGCAGGCCTGTTGCCGATCCGAGACGGCAGCGCCCGGTGTGGCGCACCCCACCACAGCGACAGATGCGAGCAGGGCAACCGCGACGAGTTTCGGTCGTGTTGATCGTGACATCTCGCGCTCCCGATCGGATGGATACGGGCCATACGACTCCTCATCGGGCGGATTGTCAAGTGGTCGTTGCGCGGGCGGGGCGGCCTCGTCGACGATGTCGATTCGTCAGAGAAGCTGTTGCAGCGTGGACACCAAGGCAGCAGGGGATCCCACGACGAGGTCGGCTCGGCTCAGGAGCAACGGGGGTGCCTCATCGCTGCCCACTGCAACTTTCACCGTCGTGAGTCCCCTTCGGGCCAGCCGGTCGAGGGCGTCGAATGCCGGAAGGTCGCCCAGGTCATCGCCGGCAAAGAGAACGGCAGTGCACTCGGCGCAGAAGGTCTCGATGACGGTGCCCTTGTCGGTGCCGATCGGGGGCTGGAGCTCCATCGACATTCGTGCCGGGCGAGCGTGCAGCCCTGCGCTGCGGGCCTGTTCGATTGCATACGCCTCGACGGCTGGCTGCAGATCGGGGATCCCCCGGTAGTGGAGTGTGATCGACAGATCCTTGAGTTCGACCCGCATGCCCTTGGGTCCATGTGCCTCGGCGCGCATCGCGAGATCCGTCATGCATTCACGCCAGGCTCCCCCATTCGGGTGCTCCCAACGGTCGCCATCGGTCGATCCCTCGAGACCATACAAACCGACCATCGACACCGTGCGAGGCAAGCGGGTCTGCAGATATGCCAGTGGCCGACCCGAAACGATCATGACGACTCCGTAGCGATCGGACAGGGCTTCAAGGAGTGACGCCGCACCGTCGGCAGGAACCGCCATCGTCGGGTCGTCGACGATGGGAGACAACGTGCCGTCGTAGTCGACGATGATGCCCGTCGTGGTGGGCGCATGGCGCAGAGCTTCGATCGCTGTCGGCTCGTCAATCGTCACGATATGGGTTTCATGATGCCGGCGTTGCCTCCGTCTGATTCCATAGGTGCTCGGCGTTCGATCACCAAATGTTGCGGACGAATCATTGGCCGGCGGGGGCCGCGTTCTTCGAGTCTTCGCCCAACAACACGATGACTTTGATGTCCGCTTGGTTCACCCCGGTGATGGCCTTTACCGGGAACTTGGTTGGCATCGCTGCCACGGCGGTGGCGGGCAGTCCGAGCGCGGCAGCAACGGCGGCAGCATCCCCTTCGGCACCCGGAACTGGAAAGACGGAGGTGAGAGGGGATTTCCCGTTGGCGTCACCTGCCTGGGTGGCCGAGTATCCCTTGCTGATCAACTCGGTTTTCTTCACGCCGGCAGCGCCCTTGACGCCGGAGCCGTTGGCGACGACGACCAGCAGGGTGGCTTGGGGGACCGAGGTCGAGGGCGGAGCGGCGGGATCGGTCGGAGTAGTGGCACTGCCGCCGCCCGGGGTGTTCGACTCGTTCTTGAGGATCTGTTCTCCAGGCACCGAATCGGTGGCGCTTCCGCCACCCTTCCAGAGCAACATGGCACCGACGACCACTGCGCAGATGACGAGGATGATTCCCCGGGTCGCGGTCGTCGCGGCGGGCGCGCCGCGACTCTGTCGACTGGAGGTCTGTGTCATGGGAGCAAACCCTAGCGCCGCTTGTCTTCGAGGATGGGTTGGGTGGGTTCGTTCGATGGGCGTGCCCAACAGGAGTGTTCGGCCGGAGCGTGGTCAGACGCTGAGCACGAGGAGGAACTGCCCACCCCCGGCCTCGACCTGCGCAGTGACCTTCATGTCAGGTGCCAGACGGGAGATTCGATCGACGAGCCAGGTGGCCGCTACGTCGCCGTCGTCCCGGGTCGGGCAGCGGGCCATGATCTCGCGGCCGCCCTTGCGTTGCAGTCGATCAACACTGGCGATGATGACGGCGGGATCAGCAACGAAGAGGTGGTCGGGCCATGGGACCACGGGCGCAATCGCGACCTTCTTGGTGTTGCAAGACCGGTGAGCCAGGCGTTCCTGGGCGGGGCCCTTCGTCTTGCTTTTTGCTTTGGTGATGACGCTGTCGATGCTGGGTCCGCGGGGGTCGTTCACGGACATGTGGGGGTCGACCGAGTCGTCGCAGAGCCAACACCGCCAACCATCCTGTTCGGCGATATCTTCGAGTCGACTCACTGCGGACCGTGCGAGTCGGCTGGGGCGCAACGGAATCCTGCGGCGTCGAGGGCAGCGACCGATACCGGGACCGACGGGCCGCGAATCTCGCCGCGGTACTCGAGCGGTCCGTAACCGAGATCGGCGGAGATGGTGTCGAACAGCGAAGCGTTCGTCAGTGGCACATCAGATGGCGCCAAATTGAAGGTGCCGACGAGTCGGCGGCCGATGGCGTGCAGAATCGCGTTGACGACGTCATCGGTGTGGACTCGATAGAAGAGCGCTTCGGCCTGGAAGGGGATGCTGCCGTGGAGGATGTCGTGGGCGAAACGGACCTTGTCGGCGATCGGTGGATCGTGGGCGCCCCAGATGTCGGCGCAGCGGAAGATGCAGGATCGATCGGGAGCGCGATCACGGTAGACGCGTTCGGCGGCTTGGAACATCGACGGCGAGGGATCGTCGCTGGTGGTCAGTGGTGAGGACTCGGTGACGAGACCGTCGGCGTCGGCCGCGTCGCCGTACACGGTGAGGGCGGAGAGCATGACCAGTTGTGCGGTGTTGTCGGTGGCGCAGACGCTCTCGGCGGTCGTCACCAGCACGTCGTGGTAGCTGGCGGCGCGGTCTTCGCGGGTCATTGCCTGCGCAGCCGAGGGGCCAGCGGTCACGATGGCGGCGTCGCACGCGTCCATCAGTTCGGCGACGGCTCCACGATCGGATCCCCGAAGGATGCGGACCTCTGAGAAGCATTCTTTGATCACGTCGATGCGTTCGGGACGAGTCGTGGTGCCGGTGACGTGGTGACCGGCGGCGAGTAGTCGGGTGCCGAGGGCCGAGCCGACGAGCCCGGAGCCGAGGATGGCAACCTTCATGCGGGATGTCCTCTGGGACGACTGCCGTCGCGTTCGTTGGCATGCAGCGACATGTGGGCATGCTCGCACACGGCGAGCGCTGGGTGGAGCGTTGCCTACACTGGGCACTGCCTTCCGTGTGCTCCACGCGGTCGACACGCCCGAGTAGCTCAGTTGGCAGAG
>JBBRSC010000317.1:0-3311 GCA_038245795.1 Acidimicrobiales bacterium | reverse complement strand
GTCACCACGTTCGAGAGCGTCGTGGGCTGCCAATCCTTGCCTTCGGCGCCTTTCGCGATCGCGGTGATCAGAGGGAACCCCTTCATGGTCTCTACCGCATCGGGAAGGTTCTCGGGTGCGGGGAGCGAGTTCACCTCAGGAGTCGCCAACCCTGCGGTACGACTGAAATTGATCTCTGCCGGCATCCAGAGCGGATCGCGACCTTTGAGGCCGATGCCGTACATCCACCACACCAACCCCATCAGGAACATCCAGCCGAAGAGCCCGGCGCCGGCAATGAGAAAACCGTTCCTCATCCCCGAGTTGGTAGCGAGGATCAGGTAGATCGACCCGATGAGAATCGTCCCAGCCGTCACCACGACCAGCAGGCCGCGGATGTTGGGATCGAATTGGATTGCGCTCAGCAGCGTTGATGACATGGAATCTTCTTCGTGAGTCGAAGGCGAAGTGCCGGGGTCAGTTGCCGCTGGTCGACGACGCCGGAGTGGCGGCTGTCGGCTTCACGGTTGTGGTGGGGGAAGCGGTCGCGAGTGGGCTCTTGCCGACCGCGGCCAGGTCGGGACGTTCGGTGGAGAGCGCCCGCTCGTAGACCACGATGGCCCATACCTCTTCCGGAGACAGCATTCCGGTGGCTCCGAGCTGAGGAACCTTGGGATCGTTGAGGTTCGCGTTGGTACCGAAGCCAGGCATCCGTCCAGAGCCTTGGCTGTTGGCACCATAGATTTTGCCGAACTCGCTGCCCTTCATGATCAGGTCGAAATGCTGACGGACCGTCATGTTGTTCTCGATGCCGATCAAGTTGGGGGCAAATCGACCGCGGGCCAGTTGATCGATGGGAAGCCATGGTCGGTTGTACGAGGCGCCGGGCACGTGGCAGCGGGCGCACGAGTACCCACCGGCAGCCACATCGCCCAAGCCGAAGAGGATCTCGCCGAGCCGCAGATTGTCCTCATTGCTGAGGCACGCGAACTGTTTCGAGTCGCACTCATAGACCAACGGATCGACGAGCTTGCCGACGTTCTGTTCCTTGACCTTGGCCAACCGTTCCGCCAGCGCCGAATCCTTTTCGGTCAGCGCCTTCTTCACTTCGGCAGTCATCTCCTCGGGGGTCAGCTGGAAGGTCCACAGGTAGTCGATGACGTTGTCGATCTGCTGATCACTGAGGGCACCGCCACCGATCACACCCCACGCCTGCATCGGAGAACCCGGCCGACCGTAGAAGAGCACCTGGCGAACCTCGGCCGCGCTGTAGCGCCACAGGACCGTATTGAGCGCCGGGGCCTTCCAGTTGACCGTGGACTTGTACCCGCCATTCTCATCGGTGATGACGAACGTGGCTGCACCGCCAGCGCCCTCGGGACCGTGACAGCCTGAGCACTTGGCTTCTTTGTCGTAGATGGCCTTCCCACGCTTGGCGAAGATCTCTTTGAAATCCTCTCGCGCACCCGCCTGGCGGCCACCCTCGGCCAGCCAATAGAGCGGCAGGGTCACGCCGATCACGATCAGGAGACCGAAGGCGCTCCACAACGCAAGGTTGAGTTTCTTGCCTTCGAGTTCCTCGTCGTCGATGTACTCCTTGCGGTTGGCGGCCAGCTCGATCTCCGAACCGGCCTCCTTGCGACCCTTGCGGATCTGCGTCCACAGAAAGAAGAAACCGCCGATGAAGACCACCGCGATGACGACATACCCGACGGATCGTTGGGGCGTTATGACTGCTGAGATCATTGGCGAGATCATTGCCGAAATCACTGGTCTACCGTTCGTTCAGAGTTGTGCTGGTCGTTCACTCGCCACCCACACAGTGGGGGCCTTCGGCCTCTTGGCCGGAGGTGTTGGTCCCGATGGGCGGACCCTGGATGATCTTCGCCGAGGCAGTGTCGACGGTGACAGAGCCGTCGGGGCCGACGGCAACGGGGAAACGGTCAAGGCCACGAGGGGCGGGGCCACCCTTCTTCTCGCCGACCCGGTTGTACTGCGAACCGTGGCAGGGGCATTCGAACCACTGGGACGTCGAGCAGTTCGGGACCCGACAGCCGAGGTGCACGCACTTCTGATAGATCGCCACGATTCCGGCTTCCATACCAGGCAGACATGCCAGACCTGCGTAGGCAACCCGAGCCTTGGGCAGTGCTGACGCTGGAAACTCGGTGACCCACATCCGACCTTCGGGCTTGTAGAGGAAGCCCTTGTTCTTCTGGATATCAGCCTTGATGTCGGAGATCTTGCCCAGGCGGATCTGCCCGCCGAAGCCGCCGCCGCCCGAGGGCCACAGGAAGGCAGTGAACGCTGCTGCGGCGAAGGTGGTGATCGACAGTCCCATGAGTCCCACCATCGAACGGTTCAAGAACTGTCGACGGGACACGCCGTAGGTGGACGGATCCGGTGGCACCCACAAGGTGGGAGCGGTCGACGTGGCGGGCACGATCGCCGAGCCGGAACGAGCAATGACGGCTGCCCGTTCGATCTCGCGACCTTTGAGTCCGGGGGTGGCTTCTTCGGCGGCCACAGCGGATCGGCGTTTGGCGTCGCGTCGAACTGTCTCACGGGTGAGAGCGCCCGTGGCGCGACCAGTGTCCCGTCGGCGGACACTGGACAGGATCGCCGCGGCCGCAGCGGCAACGATCAACAAGATGGCGATCACAACGAGAAAGCTCATCGGGTACCTCGGTTCATTCGGACTTGTTGGCTCATCAGGCGTTCGGGCATCACAGGTCGAAGTAGATGCCGTCGCGCCACGGGAGGGTGAAGTTGAAGCCTGGGCCTCGGAAGAAGGATCCGATGATCACGAGCACACCCCAGAACATGAGATGCACGGTCATCAGTGAGATCGCGAACTTGCGGTCTTCTGGCTTGTTCGACGGATTCTTGTCGAGGTACGGCGCCAGGATCAGCAGGAACAGGCCCATCCCGGGGATCGTCACGCCGGCGACCATCGGGTGGAACATGGTCAGGAGTTCCTGCAGACCGAGGAAGTACCACGGCGCCTTGGAGGGATTCGGTGTCTTGTTGACGTTCGCCAACTCGAGCAGGGGTGCGTTCACGAAGATCGAGAAGATCGTGGTGAAGGCCGTAATGAACAGTGCCGCACCGAATTCGATGATCAACAGATGGGGCCAGACATGCACCTTGTCCTGCGGCTTGGCCTTGACGTCCTGGATGGAACCCGATTTCACGACCGTCAGGAGGCGCTGGGTGTGGCCACCGGGGCCAGTGGCCAGCGGAGGCGCAGTGAGCGTGGCGACTGCGCCGCCGGACTCGGCGACTGCCACGGCGCTGCCCGCCGAGACGGTGTCGTCACCGCCGGCCTTCTT
>JBBRSC010000316.1:0-3323 GCA_038245795.1 Acidimicrobiales bacterium | reverse complement strand
TCGCAGCGCTCACGGTGCTCGACGTCCCGTTTGCCGCGGCGCTGGCGTTCTGGGTGGCAATCACCGACCTCATCCCCACGATCGGAGCCATCCTGGGCGCGGCCGGCGCGCTGGTGGTCGCGGGACTCGCCGACGGCGTCAGCGGCAGCGCGTTCGTCGGGCTCGCCATCTTCTTCCTGCTGTATCAGCAGATCGAGAACTTCGTCATCGTGCCCAAGGTGATGAAGGGGGCCATCGACATGTCGGTCGCAGCGGTCTTGATTTCCGTTCTGGTGGGCAGCGAGCTGGCCGGCTTCATCGGAGTCGTGGTCGCTCTGCCGGTCGCGGCAGCCGTCATGACCGTGCTCGACGAGCTCGTCATCGGAGAGCGGAAGGCGATCGTCAAGGCGTCAGAACGTCGGCCGATTCTGTTGCGTCCGTGGCGACGAACTGCGACGACCCCGACATAAGGTCGCTCAGGCGATCTCGGCGGTCGGAAGACGTGAGACGACCACCCCGAACGCTCCGAGTTCGGTGCGGGACGCTCCCGCGTCGATGGAGTGTCGATCCAAGATGATGTCCGTCCGGGCAACGTTGATCGTGATCAGCTCATCCGACAGATTGACGTCGATACGGTGAGCGGCAGCGAACCACGTGACGCAGCGTCGATCTGCACGGGCCACCGTCGTGAGACGCATCGACGCGTCCGGCCAGATGACACGTCGCGTAACGAGCAGCTGGCGGTACCACTCACACGTCGACGCATGGTCCGCACTGGTGAGCTCGTCCCACTCGAGCACTGCGCGACGGAACGTCGAATCGGCGCACGGGTCGAGCACGTCATCCCAATCACGACGGGAGAACCCAGCGCGCCGACCAGCGATGATGGCCGACGCCAGGTCAGCGTCGCCGGCATCAGCGAAATACGGAAACGGGGTGGATGCGTGCCACTCCTGGCCCTGAAAGAGCAACGGAACGGCGGGCGACAGCAGCGCCACGGCCGCCGCAGCGAGTGCGGCATCCGGCGATACCAGATGCTCGAGTCGGTCTCCTCCAGCCCGGTTTCCGATCTGGTCATGGTTCTGCGAACACACCACGAAGTGGTCCCGGGTGATTCCGCCGACCGAACGTTCGCGGTCGGGATCTCCCGTCACGATGCGCGGGAGGTACACCGTGCGAAGCGCCTCCTGAACCGGGCAGTCGGTGGCCGCAGCGTCCGCGTAGTAGCCCTGACGTTCGCCCGTCAGCGCGACGTGGAGTGCGTGATGTAGATCGTCTGCCCAGTGAGCGCGAATTCCCCACCCACCGATCTGCGTTGGAAGCACCGGAGTCGGATCGTGCCGATCCCACTCTGCGATGAGGACAATCTCCCGGCTCGTGCGCTCCGACTCAGCGGACACTGTCTGCTGCATGTGTTCGATGATGTGGATCGGCGAGGTATCGATCAGGGCGTGGACGGCGTCGAGTCGCAGCCCGTCGAACCGGTACTCGGCGATCCACCAGTGGGCGCAGGCAAGTATGAACTGTCGAACCTCGAACGAGTCGGGCCCGTCGAGATTCACCGCCCGCCCCCAAGGGGTTTCGGCTTCGATGGTGTACGGCCCGAAACGATCAAGGACCGCGCCGATCGAACCGAGATGATTGACGACCAGGTCGAGGAGTACCGCAAGGCCGCGCTGATGACACTCGTCGACCAGTTGCCGGAGCTCGTCCGGGGTCCCGTAGACGTGGTGGGGAGCCCACCAGGCAACGCCGTCGTATCCCCACCCGAATCGACCCGACCATGCGGCGATCGGCATCAGCTCGACATGGGTGACGCCAAGTTCCACCAGATGGTCGAGGTGTTCGACGGCGGCGAGGAACGTGCCGTCGCGGCTGAACGTCCCGACATGCAGTTCATAGATCACCGCGTTGGGCCAGGACGCGCGGGCTGGGAGATCCATCGACCATCGGAAGGCGTCTGGATCGTCCACCCGACTCGGACCCGACGGACCCTGGGGAAGCCACCGCGATCTCGGGTCGGCCAGCGGCTCTGAGCCATCTATCGAGAAGCTGTAGTCCTGGCCTGGTGTGAGGTCAACGGTCTGACCGTCCGGTCGGCCCCACCAGCCGTCGGGTGTCTGGCCGAGATCGAAGGTGTCGCCGCCCACCAGGAGCGCCATCGACGCCGCTCGTGGAGCCCAGACGGTCCCCGTGTCGTGGTCGATCATGCGTCGGGTTCCCGTTCCAGCAAGGCAACGGGCCATGAGCTGAGCAGATCGTCGAGCTTGACGGTTCCCGACCATAGTTGTCCGCCGCAGCGATCGGCCCACGTTCCGTCGCCCAGATCCAGTCGGGTTCCGTTCCATCCGTCGAGGAGTCGCCGGCCGAGACGCGGCACCACGACGATCACACTGCTGCCCCGACTGAACGCGACGACGTGATCGGACCGTGGGCCGGTCGCCCATATCGGTACGTAGGTCCCCGACGGTCCGAAGGCGTCGAGATGACGGCGACGGACCGTGAGCACGAGACGCGTCAGAGCGGTCTTGGCTGCCACGTTCTCTGGTCCGATCGGCATCGCCGTCGACACGTCGGCCAGGCTGGCGAGCACCGCTTGGGTACGGAGCGGGTCGACACGTGCACGATTGTCGGGATCGACCAGCGCGAACATCGGTGCTTCGGTGCCCTGATAGATGTCGGGGATTCCGGGAAGCGTGAGATGGAGCAGGGTTCGAGCCAACATCGCGTTCCGACTGGTGACGGCGATGAGATCATTGAAGGAGTGGAGATCAGCGCTCAGCTCCGGGTCCACCGCCATACGAGCAGCATGAGCGCACAGCGCTGCTTCGTGCTCGGGGTTCGGATCCAGCCAACTCGTGATCGTCTTGGCCTCGCGCGACGCCTTCACCAGGTATCTCTGGAGCCGATCGATGTCGAGTTCGGGAACTGCGATCAGCGTCTGGATGATCAGCGGATCCATCGTCGGATCCGGTCCGGGGTCAGACCGGAGGAGCCATCGCTCGACGATCTCCACATAGTCATCGGCCCATTGACTGGCGACGTCCAGCCGTACCCGCACATCGGACGACCGTTTGCTGTCGTGGGTACTCAGGGCTGTGAGGCCGAGCGGTGTCTGGGCGTGACGTTGTTGCATCCGGGCGTGGAAGTCCTCGAGTTCGATTCCCCATTGGAACGGATCTGATCCGACCTCGCACCGGCTCAGCAGCGTCACGAGCCGATACCAGGCGGTGTCCTCGCATCCCTTGGCCCGCGCCGGCCCGGTGAGCTGCTGGATGTGTCGGCTGATGTTGTCGGTCAACTCGCTACTGACCTCACCACGAAAGATCTGCCGCACGAAGGCC
>JBBRSC010000315.1:0-3330 GCA_038245795.1 Acidimicrobiales bacterium | reverse complement strand
GTTGTTGCCCGCTGCAGCGAGAACGAGCACGCCGTGAACAACTGCGTAGTCCACTGCCTGGTCAAGGATCGTGAGGTTGCTGGCGCCGCCCAGACTGAGGTTGATGACGTCGGCACCGTGATCGGTGGCCCACACGATGCCCTCGGCCACGTTGGACAGGTAGCCGGATCCGTCGGCGCCGAGCACCTTCACCGGGAGAATCGAGCATCCCCAGCAACCGCCCGCGATCCCAAAGGAGTCATTGCCACGACCGGCCGCGACGGTAGCAACGTTCGATCCGTGGCCGTTGTCGTCTGAGGCATCGGTGTCAGCGTTGACGATGTCGATGCCCGGCAGGAGGCGACCGGCGATATCGGGAGACGAGTTCACGCCCGTGTCGACGACGGCGATCACCGTCGAGGCGGTGCCCGTCGTGGTGTCCCATGCACCGGGCAGATGGCTCGACTGCGATCCCCATTGGCTCGACCAGGCCGGATCGTTGGGTGTCGCCATGATCGACGCCGGCTGATCGACTTCGATCCGGGACGCGATGCCAGCCGTCTTCAGCGCCGACGCCACGTCGGCGACGTCGGAGGCGGCGACGGTGATGGTGGTGGCGTGCAGGCCCGACAGATCGTCTCCGACGACACTCGCAACCGTCGCTGCCCGATCCTTCACGGCGGTCGTCGACGAGCCCGGTGCAACGGTCACCACGAGGGTGACGGGCGTCGAGTTCGACGCGGAACTCTGGTCGGACACATCAGCGGCGACCGGGTCCGCCAGCAACGCGAGCCCACACAGCAGGGCACAACTCATGAGGACGATGGGGCGACGCACCACCCTTCATCGGGATGAGTCCAGCTGATACTTGACCGCCGAGCCACGTTCGTGACGATTCAGGGCCATTCGGCCCATCTGACGCTTCCATTCGACACCGCAATCTCACACGGCCAAGCGATGCGTCAGGTGGTCGTGTCGGCTCTCTCGGCGCGACCTTCAGCCAATGCCGATCGGCCGAGCCCGACGTATTGCCACGCAGCGAGCAACGAGAAAATGACCCCGGGAATGGCGGCGGCATACGCGGTGACCTCCCAGAACGTTCTCCAGCTGTCCGTCCACGAGGTCTCGTTGGCGAACAAGAAATACGGGAAGGCCATCATGTTGAAAAAGGTGCCGACCTTGCCGTACCAGGTGACGTTCATGCGCTTGCCGCTGTTGAACGTGATGTAGACGACCCATAGCGACACGAGCACCTCGCGGGTCAGGATTGTCCACGCGAACCACAACGGAACTGAGCCGTCGATGATGATCGCCACGATGGAGACGACCATCATGAATCGGTCGACGGTCGGGTCGTACATCTTGCCGAAGGTGGACGTCTGGTTGAAGCGCCGTGCCACGTAGCCGTCGATCCAATCCGTCGACGCCAGGCATCCCAGAAGGAACGCCGCCCAGCCACGGCTCTCGTAGTGGAACAGCAGCACGAGGAACAACGGCACACAGAGCAGGCGAACGGTGGTGATGGCGTTCGGAGCTGTGAGGATCCGGTCGACTTCCATGTCGCCGAGGCTGGTCCCCTCGGGATGTTCGAACAGCTCTGGCACGGGACCCATGTTAGAAGCCAGCGCTGTCTACGATGCGGCCATGTCCGAACCGACGCTGTTTTCGAAGATCATCACGGGCGCCCTCCCGGGCCGCTTCGTCTGGCGATCGGAGAAGGTGGTCGCCTTTCTGACCATCGCTCCGATCCGACCGGGCCACGTCCTGGTGGTCCCCGTGGCGGAGGTCGACACATGGACCGACCTCGAACCGGAGCTCTGGTCAGAACTGTCCAGTGTCAGCCAGATCATCGCCGCTGCCATCGAGCCGCTCTTCGAGTGTCAGCGGGTCGGGTTGATCGTCGCGGGCCTCGAGGTTCCCCACTGCCACGTGCATCTGATCCCGATCCGATCCGAGGCGGATCTGAACTTTGCGATCGCCGACCACCACGCCAGCGCCGGCGATCTCGACGACGCGGCCGAACGCATCCGCGGGGCGTTGCGGGCAGCGGGCCACGGCGAAGCGGACTGACAACGGCGAAGCGGAATGAGCACGCGAAGCGGACTGACCGGCGCGATGGATCAGAAGAGCGTGACGGGCTCAGACTCCTCGATGAGCTCGGGCCGGTTGTTCCGGACGCTGTTCACGTCCGTCGACACCTCGTACGCGGCGATCAATTCCGACGGAGCAGGAACGAGCAACGGCGTCAGGAAGTCGATGTTGTGCTCGTCCGGGTTCAGCCAACGCGACCAGTCAGCCGGCGCCAAGATGACGGGCATCCGGTCGTGCAGCACTGACATCGCGTCATTCGCCGCGCAGGTGATGATGGTCGTGGAACGGACGACGATCGGGCTTCCGCCTGCGTCTGTTCCCTTCCACTGTGCCCACAGGCCCGCGAACGCATAGGGGTCGCCGTCGGGGCGATGGATGAAGAAGGGCTGCTTGCGTTTCTCGCCGGCCGTCGCCTTCCATTCGTAGAAACCGGTGGCAGGCACGATGCAGCGTCGTTTGGCGAAGCTCGATTTGAACGCGTTCTTCTCCGCGACCGTTTCGGCCCGGGCGTTGATCATCTTCGATCCGATCGACAAATCCTTCGCCCACGTTGGCACCAGGCCCCACCGGAAAGCATCGAGGCGACGCTCCCCGTCGGCGTCGTAGACGACCATGATGTCGGTCGTCGGAGCGACATTGAAGTTCGGCCTCGGTTCGAGGTCAGCCACGACGTCGGCGCCGAAGTAGGCCGCAATCTCTGCAGGAGGGGAAGCCGAGACGAATCGTCCGCACATATCCGCGAACGCTACCGTCGACGTCATGGCTCAGGCGTCAATGCCGGTGCTGTCGGTCATCAGCCCCACGTTCTGCGAATCAGACAACGTCGAGCCGCTCATTGATGCGCTCGTTGCGGCTCTTGGCGACATCCCGCACGAAATCATCATCGTCGACGACGACAGTCCCGATCGCACGTGGGAGGTGGCCGAAAAGGTCGGCGAGCGGGTCAGCAACGTCACCGTGATCCGTCGCTTCGGCGACCCCGGCCTGAGCCAAGCAGTAATGGCCGGCATGGCGGCGGCGCGGGGCAGCGTGCTGGCAGTGATCGACGCCGACATGCAACACGACGAGCGGATCCTGCCGCAGATGGTCGAGAAGATCCTGAGCGGCCATGCGGACGTGGTCGTCGGGACCCGCGCCGGAGAGGGCGGCAGCTACGGCGAATGGTCCTCGTCGAGGCGATTCGTCTCGTGGGATGCGACCCTGATCGCACGGATCCTGCTGCGGGTTCCCGTGACGGACCCGATGAGCGGGTTCTTCGCC
>JBBRSC010000314.1:0-3338 GCA_038245795.1 Acidimicrobiales bacterium | reverse complement strand
CATCACCACGATCATCGCCAAGATCGGATCGGTCTCGCGGGCGCACTCGATCAGCCGCGGGATCATCACCACGGGAACCGGTATCGGGTCGATCGACTTCACCATCGGCGGGCGCGCCTGGGGAACCGGGCTCCTCGACACCCAACCCCATCGCTCGGCGGTCCTGAAGACGCGTCGGAGAACGGCGTGACACTGCTTGATCGTTCCTGCTGCGTACCCCTGGGCCGCGAGCGCCCGGTAGAAACGGTCGAGCTCCTCGGCCGTCACGGCGTGAACCTTCCGCTTGCCGAGCGCAGGTTCGATCTGGCACCGGGCAACCCGTCGATACCCCTGAATCGTCGACCGTTCGAGCCCCTCGCTGGCCGCTTGATCGATGCCTTCGGTGAGCAGCTGCGCGACGGTGCGACTCCCGGTGCCGACGTGGCCTCGATTCGCCTCGGTGATCCACTCCGCCAAGGCAGCGTCGGCTTCCTTCGCCGTGCCCTCGATGGTGCGACTTCGTTGGATCCGTCGACCAGTCAACGGGTCGAATCCGACCTCGAGTCTGAGTTCCCAACTTCCGGTTCGCCGACCCCGTCGTTTGCTTCCTCGCATGCTTTCCTCCGTGAGACACCGTGAGATTTTCGTGAGACGCGGAGTGAATCGTACGAAAGCGGTGTGACACTGAGGCCTGAAAACCCTTGTAATTACGGGTTTTTGGAGTGGGCCGCCTGGGACTCGAACCCAGTACCTGAGGATTAAAAGTCCCCTGCTCTAACCTGGTGAGCTAGCGGCCCGGGGTCACGTTAGTGCCCCGCCGCAGAGCGCCGGAAAGCCGAACGCTGCCAGTGACCAGCGAATGCCTGCCAAGCCCTAGAGGTCGGCGAGACCCAACGGCAGGTTCGGCGCCTCGAGCCCACCATCGACCTCGAGGATCTTGCCCGTGATGAAGCTCCCGGCGGGTGACGCCAGATACAACGCCGCCAACGCAATGTCGAGTGGTTGTCCCAGTCGACGCAGCGGCGTGCTCTCCTCCATCTTCGCTTTGAACTCATCGGTCATCACCGTCTCCAGTGCTGACGTCTCCACCGAGCCGACAGCGATGGCGTTCACCCGGATCCGCGGCGCGCAATCCGCGGCCATGATGCGCGTCAGATGTGTCAACGCTGCTTTCGCCGTTCCGTAGGCAGCGAATCCGCGGTCGGCGAGCCGTCCCGCCAATGAGCTGATGTTCACGATGCTTCCGCCAGCGTGTTCGCCAGCCAACATCGCCGGGATTGCCGCCTTCGACAGCTCCAACGCCGTCGTCACATTGAAGTGGAACGCCCGCTCGAACATTGCAGTGCTCGTCTCCAACAACGGCCTGGGGAAGCTCCCGCCGACGTTGTTGACCACCACGTCGAGCCGACCGAATTCGGCGACCGCCCGATCGACCAAACCTGGCAACGTCGTCACATCATTGGCATCGGCGACTACCGCGATTGCCCGGCCGCCGGCCGCGATCACCTCGGCCACGACGGCGTCGATCTCCTCGGTGGTGCGCGATGACACCACGACGGCCGCGCCGGCGTCGGCCATCGTCAACGCGGTCTGACGTCCGATGCCCCGGCCCGCACCAGTGATGATGGCGACCTGATCGGTCAGCGAAAAGTGTTCGACAAGATTCATGAGCGAGAGTCTGGCCGCACTAGGCCGACAGCGCGTTGCACGTCGCCCACCATGCGTTCGAGATCGGGCCACGGCAGTGCCGCGTGCGTCGCTGCCAGATCGCAGATTCCGTGCATCCAGGACCACACCTGGAACGCCAGATAGGTCGGGTCGTTTCCACAGGTCGGGGTCGCCCCAGCGTCGAGGCAACCTTGAACGAGGGCGATCAATTGCTGGAAGGCGGAGCCAGCGGCGTCGGGAACCAACGAAAATTCTGCCCAGTCGGGATCGATGGGCATGGGGTTCGAGAAGAGCACGCGGTAATGCCCATGGTCGGCGAGGGCGTAGTTCAGATAGGACAACCCCGCTGCTTGAAGCCGGTCGAACGGATCGTCCAATGGTTCGGTGGCTTCGAGCATCGAGATCGCAAACTCCTCGAAGCATTGAGCGCAGGCTGCCGTCAGCAGTGCATCACGGTCCTCGAAATGCCGATACGCCGCTGTCGCCGAGACCCCCGCGGCCTTCGCCACGCCGCGGATCGACACCTGCTCGGGATCGCCCGTGTCGCCCAATAACCCGAGCGCCGCCCCGATGAGTTCAGCACGTAGCCGGTCGCCTTGTCCGCGAGGATTGCGCTGGCGTGGAGCGTGCTCGTGCACTGGTGTGACGGGAGTCATCGGGCAATCCTAGCTAAGGGGTTGACATATGTAAGTTGACGTACGTACATGTACTCACGTGAGTTGACGAGTGTCAACCAGACCCACTGAGGAGTCGCACATGTTCACCGCTCTTGGACACCTTGCCGTTCGCCGCCGACGAAGCATCCTTGTCTTGTCCCTGGCCTTCGTCGCGATCGCTGCCGGACTGGGGCTCGGTCTCTTCGACCGCCTCGCTGGTGGTGGTTTCAACGATCCCTCCTCGGAGTCCTCGACGGCAGCTCGTTTGTTGGCAGACACGTTCAAGACCGGGAGCCCCAATTTGGTCCTGTTGGTCGACACCGACTCGACCCGCGCCTCCGACGCCGCCGATTCCACCATGCTCGTCGACTCACCAACTGTCGAGGCGGCCGGCACAGCGTTGGTCGATCAGTTGAAGGCCCGGCCCGACGTCGCCGAGGTCGTCAGCTATTGGGGACTCGGCAAGGTCGCTCCACTCCGTTCCAACACGGGAACCACTGCGCTGGTCGTGGTCCGGACCACGGGCCAGGACGACGCCACAAAAGAAGTTGAGGCCATCACCGATGCGGTGGCCGGAAGTCGCGGGCCGATCACCGTCACCGCCTCTGGTCAGGGACCCGTCTTCGAGGCCATCTCCACAACCATCCAGGATGATCTGGCGGGTGCCGAAGCAATCGCCGTCCCGTTGACTGTCATCCTGCTGATCATCGTGTTCGGGGGACTCATCGCCGCCGGCCTCCCACTGATCGTCGGGATGATGTCCGTCATGGGAACCTTTCTGACCCTGTGGATCATCACGCAGTTCACCGACGTCTCCATCTTCTCGATCAACTTGGTGACGGCACTCGGCCTCGGCCTCGCCGTCGACTATTCCCTCTTCGTCGTGTCCCGTTTCCGCGAGGAACTCGAAGCCGGCCTCGACCCTCATGCCGCGGTGGTTCGCACCGTCGAAACTGCGGGCCGGACCATCGCCGTGTCCGCACTCACCGTCGGCATTTCACTGTCGGCGCTGCTGGTCTTCCCGCTGTATTTCCT
>JBBRSC010000313.1:0-3392 GCA_038245795.1 Acidimicrobiales bacterium | reverse complement strand
GGCTCCACCGTGAGCGGTTGGGCGTTGCGCGCGATCTGTTCGCCGTCGCGCATGAAGACGACTTCGAGTGCGGCATTTGCGGACTCACCGTCAGCACAGTGAACGATGACGGCCAGATGGGGCGCCCAGGTGAAGGGAAAAGGCTCGGGAGCGGGCGCAGAGAACTGCACGCCCGAGAGATCGAGCCGTGTGGAGGGGCCGGGCACCTGTCGTGCCTCGATGCCGTCGATGAAGAGAGCCGACAGAATGTGCATGGTCACCTTTCGATCCGTCGCTTCGGAAGATACATGGCGGCGGACATACGATCCCCTTCCATGCCCACTCTGTCCGAGTCTGAATCGAAGGCGGCGCTTGCCCCGTTCGGTGTTCCCACTGCTCCCGAGATTCTCGCCGCCGACGCCGCAGCGGCGGCTGACGCCGCGGAACTCATCGGCTTCCCTGTCGTTGCGAAGCTGTGCGGCGATGCCATCGCCCACAAGACCGAGCGGGGACTGGTGCGGCTGGGATTGAACGATCGGGCTGCGGTCGAGGCTGCCGCCAACGAACTCCTGGGGGCTGCGACCCCGGCGGACGGAGCGGTTGAGGTGCTGATCGCCCCGATGATCAGCGGGACCCGTGAGCTGATCGCGGGCCTGTCGCTCGATCCGCAGTTCGGCATGACGATCATGGTCGGGATCGGCGGCATTTTCGCTGAGGTTCTGGCGGATGTCTCGATTCGTCTGGTACCGATCGGCGAAGCCGATGCCCAGGGAATGCTCGACGATCTGCGCACCCGGGCGTTGCTGAACGAGTTCCGCGGTGAACCCGCCGTTGACCGCGATGCCGTGGTGGCGATCCTCCTGGCGTTGAGTCGCTTCGCAGTTGAGACGCCCGGGCTGGTGTCGGCTGATCTGAATCCGCTCATCATCAGCAAGGGCATGCCCATCGCCGTTGATGCCCTCGTCGAGATCGAGGCCCAGTCATGACGGACCTCACCAACGATGTCGATCCCCGCTTTGCGGCGCTTTTCGAGCCCAAGGGCATTCTGATTGCCGGCGCTTCGACCCATCCGGGCAAGTTCGGGTTCGTGAGCCTCCACAACGTCCTGGCCAACGGCTACGCGGGCGCGGTGTACGCAACGAACCTTGAAGGGGCCACCGTCCTGGGGGTCGAGACGATCGCGTCGATCGAGGCTCTCCCCGAGGGTGTGTGCGATCTGGTCTTCGTGTGTACCCCCAAGGCAGCCAACAATGAGCTACTGCGACAGTGCGCCGCCAAGGGCATCACCGCGGCGTTCCTGACCTCGGCGGGCTACGGCGAGGCGGGCCCGCAGGGCATCGCGGACGAAGCCGAACTGGTGGCGCTGTGCGACGAGCTCGGCATCTTGTTGGCTGGACCGAACGGGCAGGGCGTGATCTCGACGCCGGCCTCGCTGTGCGCCCAGATCGTTGCTCCCTTCCCTCCACGTGGTGGTATCGGGGTGGCGTCACAATCAGGCAACTTTGTGTCGTCTTTTCTCAACTGGTCCTGCGCCACCGATATCGGCATCAGTCGTGCGGTTTCGGCAGGCAACGCTGCGGCCACCGATGTCGCTGACTACCTGACTTACTACGCAGCGGATCCCGAGACGTTGGTCGGTCTCGCCTATGTCGAAGGGCTCACCGACGGGCGTCGTTTCATGGACCGCCTCGCCGCCATCACGCCGCAGATGCCGGTGGTGTTGGTGAAGGGAGGCTCGACCGCTGGCGGAGCGCGAGCCGCCTCGAGCCACACCGGCTCGCTGGCCACCGATGATCGGGTGTTCGACGGGGCCTGTCGTCAGGTCGGTGCGCTCCGCGCGTCGACTATCGAGGAGGCCTTCGAGGCCGCTGCGACCCTGGCAACGCAACCGTTGCCGAGCGGTAATCGGGTGGTCGTCATGACGACGGCAGGCGGATGGGGAGTCGTTACGGCTGACGCCGTGAGTGCCAGTTCGGTTCTGGAACTGGCGTCGCTGCCCGAGGATCTCCTCGTGCAGATCGACACGATGTTGCCGCCCCGCTGGAGTCGCAACAATCCGGTCGATCTGGCCGGTGGCGAGACCCGCGACACCATTCCGGCAGTCATGGAGATGATCGCCACTCACCCAGGTGTTGACGCCATCGTCTATCTGGGTCTTGGAATTCAATCGAACCAGGCGGCGATGATGCGGGCCGGACGCTTCTATCCGGATCACGGCCTCGAACGCATCGTCGAGTATCACGAGCGCCAGGATGCCCGGTTCGCTCAGGCCGCCCACGACATCTCGGTGGCGACGGGCAAGCCGATCCTGACGGCCACGGAGTTGGCGGTCGCCGATCGCGACAACGCGGGTCCGGCTGCGGTGCGAGCGACGGGTCGTCTCTGTTACGGATCTGCCAACCGCGCCGTCACCGCACTCGAGCACCTGGTGAGGTACTCGCGGTTCCGGGCGAGGCAGTAGTTACTGACTGAGCAGCGCTCGCCGGACCTCGTCCTCATCAAGCGGCGGTACCGCTCCTGTTGCATCGACAACCGCGTGCTCAATACTGAACGTGGCGGGGAATGGGCTGGTGTAACGGGGGCTGACGGCGGTGGCATCGTCGAAGCCGCAGCAGAGGTTTTCCCCCGCCAGAGAGAACCGGAGCGGAATCAGTTTCGCTACGACTCCGGAGCCGACCTCGACACCGTCGACGAGCAACGACACGCCCATCGACCCGGCGATCGGGGTCATCGCCGCGCGCACGTGATGGCGTCCCGGCGCGATCGGTCCGCTGGCATCGACGTTGGTGTGATCGGTGCCGAAGTAGTTGTACGTGTAGCTGAGTCGACCGTTGAGCAGATAAAGCGAGTAGCCCCCGAACCGTCCGCCCTGCGCCACCAGCACACCTTCGGCTGGTCGAGGCGAGAAGCCGTTGATGTCGATGACCGCATCGATGACGTGGTTGACGAGCTTTGTGTCGGGCGCGGTGGATTCGGGCAACCCCAGCGCACCGACGCGGAGTTCGACCCGTTGGGCCTTCGGAAGGCGCGCTCCGATCGCACCACGGAAGCCTTGGAGGGGGAGCGCTCCGTGCGCGGCCGCTTCGCTCCACCACATGTCCTGCATGTCGGCGAGACGCTCGGGCTGTTCGTCGGCGAGATCGTTGCATTCGGACGGATCGGCTTCGACGTCGTAGAGCTCCCACCGGTCGTCGTCGAACGGCCGGAAGGGATCGTCGCCGGGTTCGTAGGGGAACAACGGGTGGAAGGCCACGGCTTTCCACCCGTCGCGGTAGAGGGCACGGCAACCGAACTGCTCGTAGTACTGCACGGATCGACCGGGGGCAGCGTCGTCGCCGAAGGAAGCAGCGATCGAGGCGCCAGCCAAGGGGAGTTGCTCGACGCCGTTCACGACGTCGGGGACGACGACGCCG
>JBBRSC010000312.1:0-3401 GCA_038245795.1 Acidimicrobiales bacterium | reverse complement strand
CTCAGGCACCCGACGGAGCGCCGAGCGGAACTCTCCAATGCTCGCCAAGTCGATCTCGCCCGTGACAGAGACAATGGATCCGCCCCCGTCGGCGATCTCGACCACGGAGAACAACATCCCCGCAACGCTACCGGCTGCGGAAGATGTCGCCCCGGAAGCTGTCAGACCCCCCGCCTAGGCTCCCGGTATCACCATGTCCATCGAATCGCTACCTGATCTCGACCTTGCCGAAGCGCCGCCGCGCCCGGCCGATGTTCGCGTGACTGCCACCCGGTCCGGCCCCGCGATCGATCGCTGGTTGGATCATGTGGCGATCGATGGTCGGCTTGTGCACGTGCTTCGTCAACCTGCCACGCTGCCACGCTGGTCCGAGACGATCGAACCCTTGTCCGCACTCGTCCGTCAGCGCCTCGGGGCCCGACGGCTCTACACCCATCAGGCCCAGGCCATCGACGCCGTGCGTGCGGGCGAATCCGTTGTGTTGTCGAGCGGAACCGGTTCCGGCAAGTCGCTGAGTTACCAGATCCCCATCATCGAAGCCGCGGCCGAGCGATGGACATCGCTCGTGGTGTTCCCGACCAAAGCGCTGGCTCACGACCAGCTCCGAGGCTTCATCGACCTCGCCCCCGACCTCGCCATCGGCACCTACGACGGCGACGCCGGACCCGAGGAGCGAGCGTGGGTGCGATCACATGGCCAGGTGATTCTGACGAACCCCGAGATGCTGCACTACGGGTTGGCACCAAACCACAAGAAGTGGATGAGGTTTCTCGCCCGACTGAAGTACATCGTGGTCGACGAGTTGCACACCCTGCGCGGGATCTTCGGAAGTCACGTGGGACATGTCCTCCGTCGCATCATGCGGTTGAGTCGCATCCACGGCGGCGATCCGACGTTCATCTTCTGCTCGGCGACCATCGGCAGGCCAGACCATCTCGCCAGCTCGCTCGTTGGTCTCCCCGTTCGTTCGATCACCGAAGACGGCTCGGGTCGCGGCGAACGAAACATCGTGTTGTGGCAACCCAACCCGAACCCCGACGAACCGAGCGCGTTGCGATCGACTGCCCCCGGCGAATCAGCCCGGCTCGCTGCCTCGTTGATCGAGGCAGGTCTGTCCACCATCGTCTTCTGTCGATCGCGACGCCTCACCGAGACGGTCGCCGCACAGATTCGCGATCGCCTCGGGCCGGGGTTCGCCGACCGGATCCAGGCCTACCGGTCGGGGTACCTCCCCGAGGAACGCCGCGCCATCGAGGCCGCCCTCGTCGACGGAAGCGTCGATGCGGTCGTCGCCACCTCCGCCCTGGAGCTCGGCGTGGACATCGCCGGTCTCGACGCGGCGGTGTTGTGCGGATATCCCGGAACCACCGCATCGATGTGGCAACAGATCGGCCGGGCAGGCCGACGAGGTGGGCCGTCGATCGCCGTCGTGGTGGCCGGCGACGATCAGCTCGATCAGTGGATGATGCATCATCCCCGGGCAGCCCTGACACGGGCTCCCGAGCAGTCGGTTGTGAACCTCGCCAACCCATTCGTACTCGACGCTCAGATCGCCTGTGCCGCCCACGAGCTCCCCCTCACCCGGGGCGACGACCCCATCTGGGGTGGGTTGCTCGACGAAGGCGTGCGCCGCGGGGTCTGCGACGATTGGCTGATGCTCCGTCCCCGTCGCGGGGAGCCGGTGGCGGTGTGGTCGGGCAACGGCTGGCCCACCGCTGGTGTATCGCTCAGATCATCCGCTGGTGGCGAGTTCCGGATCGTGACGACCGACTTCGTGACCGACGGACATGACCTCATCGGGACCATGGACGGTGCCCGGGTGTTCAGCCAAGGCCACACCGGTGCGATCTACCTGCACCAGGGTCGCCCATGGCGAGTCGACGAATTGGTGCTCGAGGAACGCTTAGTGAGGGTCTCCCCCGCCGACGGGACGACCTACACCCAGGTCCGCACGGCGGGCGATATCGAGGTGATCGACGTTGCCGACACGGCGACTGTCGGCAACGTTGTCTGTCACCTCGGGACCGTTCAGGTCAGCCGCCAAGTGACCGGGTATCAGGAGAAGCGGGTGTCCGACCATCGAGTCGTCGCTCGAGTAGATCTCGAACTACCCGTCACCTCCATCCGCACCACGGCCGTCTGGTACGAGTTCGAGGACGCGCTCATTGGACGGTCGGGCGTCGGTCCGACGCAGTTGCCGGGCGCCCTACATGCACTCGAACACGCAGCCATCGGCATACTGCCGTTGTTCGCCATCTGTGATCGATGGGATGTCGGGGGATTGTCCACCGCCCGGGCCACCCACACTGGGCTCCCCACAGTGTTCATCCACGATGCCTACGAAGGAGGGGCCGGCGTAGCGCCGCTCGCGTTCGAGGCCTCATTGAAACATCTCACGAGCACTCTGGAAACCATTTCGGCGTGTCCGTGCGGCAGTGGATGTCCCTCGTGTGTCCAATCGCCAAAGTGCGGGAACGGCAACGACCCACTCGACAAAGCGGGCGCCGTTGCGCTCCTCCGGGCGACCCTGTCGCCCCATCTCTGACCGAGTGCCACGCGCCTCGACCCCAACGCTCACTCGACGATGGCGCTGAACGTCTCCTCGAACCGCGGGTCGTCCATCACCTTCGCGAGCAGGGGAAACGACAAAGGCGCCACGTAGCGAACTCGGACCCGCACCATTCCTCCTGGCACGACGTCGCCCTGGACCTCGATCGTGAGACGGGTTGCATCGAGGCCGCTCGACGCGAGCACGTCGCGCCGAACGGCCCCGACGGTGGGTTCGACCACAGCCGTCCGAATTCCCACTCCCGCCGCATGGACCAGCGCGATCCGATCCCGTGACAACGACACCACCTGCAAGATCAGGCCCAACGTCAGCACAACGAACGGCAGCAGCAACGCCATCTCGACGGTGGCCTGCCCACGATCACGGGTCACCGCGCAATCAGCTTGTTGATGATCGAGCCGAACAGCTCCTCGAGCAGCCCCGAACCGGCAAGCCATTTGAACACAAACGTTGCGAGGGCACCGACCCCGACGAGGACCAGGGCGTACTCAACGGTCGACTGTCCTCGCTCTGGACGGACCGGTGCGAGCGTCGGGCTGGGTGACGACCGGTGGAGTGCACCGAAGAGCCAGAGATGGAACACACGGAGTTGCGGCATGGAATCCTCACGATCACGAAGTGGGTGGGTGCGCACGGGGCGCACGATCAGGGATATTCGATGGGACTGTCGGCGACCCGGCGTCGCCGAAGATCTTCACTCGGGGGCATCTCATGTCGGTGAGACCAGTCGGACCAACATGGGGACGATCACCATCAGGCACACCGCGGGGAGGATGCACACAATCAGCGGACCGAGCAGCGAGACGGGCAAACGTCTTGCCCGCTCCGCGCG
>JBBRSC010000311.1:0-3438 GCA_038245795.1 Acidimicrobiales bacterium | reverse complement strand
TGCGGAAGCCAGAGCCCGATCAGCCTCGGCGACGTTGCCCGTGTAGTGCCGCGCCGCCACCGATGGATCGTGCCCAGCGCGCATAGCTACCTGCGCGCCCGAGAAGCCTTGATCCTGCCCGTAGGTCTCCATGAACTTCCGAAGCGAGTGCAGGTCGAACTGCTTGAGGTCGCATCGTTCGCGCAAGCGCACAAAGTACTGAGTCACCGAATCCGGCTTCCACGGGATCGAGCCATCCGCGGCGTCCGAGAACAAGAAGAAGTCCGGCACCAGGTCGACTCTCAAGTCGGCGGCGCGATGCACCATCGAGTCGATTTGCCGACTGATGATTTCGACTGACCGCTGATCAAGCGCAACCTGACGTACGCGACGGTTCTTGGTTGGGATCTCCGCAATCGGCTTTCCCGGGAAGACGGCGACGCTCCAACCGACAGCCAGCACTCGAGCCTCTAGGTCGATGTCTCGCCCGGTGCGGAGCCCGCACAGCTCAGCGCGGCGAAGGCCCGTTGTCGCGAGCAGGAAAATCACGTCGGCGAGCTCCGGCCGGCGCGACTGACGGGCCTCTTCGATCAGCTTTTGCACCTCCCCCGGAGTTGGCACGACCGGCGCTGGATTCGGACGGGCTGGCGGCTCGGCCCACTGCGCCGGATTCGCGTCTCGCCAACCCCACCGACATGCCTGGGTAAACATCGAGGAAAGGACCGCGTGAATTTGGTAGACGCTGCGCGGCCCGAGCCCTCGATCCTGGTGGGCCCGGTAGAGGTCGGTCAGGTCCTTGGTCGTCACCTTCGTCACTCGCAGTGCGGCCATCGTGGGCTCGATGTTCCGGTGGTACGTCCGCTGGTACCCGTCAATCGTGTTGGGTGACCGGCCCTTGCGCTGAAGTTCGAGTACCCACTCGTCGAACAGCTCCCCCAACTTCGCGTTGGTTCCGTCGTGGCGCCCCTTGCTCGCCTCGGTCAGGAGACGGGCTCGCTCCTTCTTCGCACTGCTCAGGTTTCCTCGGAAGGTGCTGCTCAGCTGCCGTCGCCGGCCGGTGACCGGATCGCGCCCCGCCTCGACGATGAGTTCCCATACGTCGGGAGCCCGTTCCCGCATCCCAGGTGCTGTTCGCAGCTTCGCCATGAGGCGACAGTACCCGTGAAATGTTGGAATCGAGCGGGAAATGTTGGAATTCGATGCGGGCGACCGTGCCCAGCGAGCCCGAAACCCGGGAAATATATGGTGGGCCCGGCTGGGATCGAACCAGCGACCGAGGGATTATGAGTCCCCTGCTCTAACCACTGAGCTACAGGCCCCTATGCACGCCACACCTTACCGGTGGCCGCTCGGGCCCCGAACTGTGAGGGGAGAGCGCTCCCCATCGACACTCACCACACCCGTTGCGAGACTGCCCGAAACAGAATTTGGAGCACCTTCGGTGGGAAGATCACGGAATGCAGTAACGACGGCGCGTCGACGCCACGATCAACAAGTCCGGCTGTCGCATGATTTCGACGGCCACTTCTCGGAACGCCGGATCATCCTTGATCTCGCGCCAGCACCAACGCTCACGCGACGGGTGTCACTTCGCCCAGTGACCAGCGCCGACGCTGGTCTCGTCGACGAACTCATCGGCGATCCGGTGACCGTCGCTCGATGGTCACCCGGGGCCGACCCACACCACGTTGTGTGGGGTGATTCCTTTCTGTCCTACTGCGTTGTCGACACCGTCACCGGAGACACCCATGGCGTGGTCAGCGCCTACCAGGCCGACCTACGACACGGCCACGCCCACATTCGAACTGCCAGTTGGCCCGACCCGGTCAGCCAACAGCGGACCTACGAGGGTTGGTACCGCCTGGTCGACCACCTCTTTGAGGCCTATCCCTTCCACAAGCTCTACGCCGAGGTCCTTGACCACCAACTCAGCCAGATCAGCAGCGGAGCCGGGCGAGTCTTCGAGGTCGAGGGCACACTTCGGGGCCACGTCTTCTGGGACGCCGGCTACCTCGATCTCCATGTGTTGGGAATCTCGAGGTCGCGATGGAACTCACGTCCCGATTGTGTGTCGCTGGCCGAGTCGCTCGCAGCGGCGATCCGACTGACGACCGCGTCGTCACCAATGTCATCACCGGTGCCAGAATCGTCAGTGTCGCCGTCTCCGCCAGTCGATCGCCCGCCACGGCGAGTGCTCTCCGCACTGCTCAGGCACTTCACGAACGATCCTGGTCAACTCGTGTTGGCCGACCACGATCGACCCGAAGATCTCCAGCTCATCGATGACCTCCACCTCGACGTGCTCGCCTTGGCCGAGTTGGGCGCTGCACTCGACCTTCATAGTGGTGTCGCTGACGGGAACGGGCGGTTGGTGGCCGTCGGCGACGTCGTTGCCCGACTCTCGATCGATTCGCCGCTCTTCTCAACTGACGGGCAATCCGACCTCATCGTGCCGTAGGCCTCGCCAGGTTGTCTTGGCGGCGTGTGTGAGCTCCGGGGGTGGGGATCGAACCCACGACCTGCCGATTAACAGTCGGATGCTCTGCCAGCTGAGCTACCCCGGAATGCGGGTCGGACATTAGCAGGATGAGCATCCCAGTCCGACATGGGTATCGACAGTCGCCTCCGAACGTGACCCACGTGCGGCGCAGCGACCGATCAGCTGTTGTCCAGATAGTCCTGGAGCTTCTGTCGCTTGTTGGGATGACGGAGCTTGGCCAATGTCTTCGACTCGATCTGGCGAATGCGTTCCCGTGTCACGCCGAAGGTCTTGCCGACCTCTTCGAGGGTATGGGCTTGACCGTCCTCGAGGCCGAAACGAAGGCGTACCACGGCTCGCTCGCGTTCGTTCAGCTCGTCGAGCGCTTCTCTCAGCGCCTGGCCCAGCATTCGCTGGGCTGCCGCGTCGGCGGGAGCGATGGCCTGGGAATCCTCGATGAAGTCCGCGAGATGGCTGTCTTCTTCCTCGCCCACTGGGGAATCGAGCGACAGTGGGTCCAGGGAGATGCGCAGGATGTCACGGACACGGGCAGGGGTCATCCCCACCTTCTCCGCCAGCTCGTCAACAGTCGGTTCGCGTTCCAGCTCCTGCATCATCTGCCGTTGAAGACGATGGACCTTGTGCATGGACTCGACCATGTGGACGGGAATCCGAATCGTACGAGCCTGATCCGCGATGGCACGCGTGATGGCCTGGCGGATCCACCACGTTGCGTACGTCGAGAATTTGAAGCCCTTGGTGTAGTCGAACTTCTCGACCGCTCGCATCAACCCGAGATTGCCCTCCTGGATGAGGTCGAGCAGGGCCATGCCGCGGCCCACATAGCGCTTGGCGATGGAGACGACGAGGCGGAGGTTGGCCTGGGTGAGATCCTGTTTGGCACGGTCGCCATCGCGTTGAACCCGCTCCAACTGCTTGCGTTCCATGAGCTCGAGGGTCTCGCCTGAGGCCGCCAGATC
>JBBRSC010000310.1:0-3451 GCA_038245795.1 Acidimicrobiales bacterium | reverse complement strand
GTCCGTATCTGGTCCTGCCAGCATCGAGGATCAGATCGCACCTGTCGCCCAGGTCCTCTGCCACATGACGCGCTGATGTCGGGCTGATGTAGTTGAACGAGTTGGCACTGGGTGCCGCGATCGGTACTCCCGCCGCATCCAGAAGGGCGAGCGCGACCGGGTGGTCCGGACACCTGATTGCGACGGTGCTCAACCCGCCGCGCACCGATGGAGCAAACTCTGCACCACCGGGCGTCACGATCGTCAACGGCCCCGGCCAGAAATCCCGCACGAGGTCATCGACCATCTGGCGAGACTCGCAATCGGTGAGTTTCACCATCGGCCAATCTGGAGTGACGTGGACGATCAAGGGATTGTCCAACGGGCGGCGCTTGGCGGCAAAGACCCGCCGAACTGCTCCCTCATCGAATGCGTTGCACCCAAGTCCATAGACGGTCTCGGTCGGGAAGGCTACGAGCCCTCCATCCCTCACGACTTGAGCAGCACGGTCGATCTGCTCTCGACTAGATCCCGACTCGGGGATCGTGAGATATTCCATGGCCATCCTCCGATGAGCTTCGACCGTGATGTCGACTAGGGATTGCACCGCGGGCAGTTTGCCGGAGAAGAACGTTCTTCGCGAGGCGCCGTTTCCTCGTCGGTGCAACCGCTTCGGGCGCAACCGAAGACATCGGAGTCAATCAGGTCGGTCGGCGATCCGCACCATTCGCATGGCAGGCCGATTCGGCGGCTAACGACGCCCCATCCTCGGGCCGCGCATCGCGGACACCGCGTGACGAGACGTTCCGAGAGTCGCTCGGCGAGTTGGCGAAGGCAACGCTGTCGAGTGGGGTTGAGATGGGCGCGCATGTCGGTCTGCACGAGTGCTGAGTCGCTGACATCGATCGACATGACGATGGCGGCGAGTAGTTCGTCCCGCTCCTGGATTCCTTTGAGGAATGGCCCTTGGTCACGGGCTGGGGAGACGACCACCGCGTGTGAGGGGAATCCGACCCGATCGAGGAACGCCTCGGGAAACAATGGCTCCGAGATCGTGAGATGCGCGAAGTTGGTGTCCGTGCACCACAGCCGTTCGACGACCTCGACGCATTCCTGGCTGTCGATGAACACCGCAAGCTCGAGCCCAACGGACACGAACGGGATCTGAGGATGCGGTCCGAACGCACCCTCGCTGGAGAGCCCGTAGCGAGCGCCGGTGTGGTCGATGGCCCAGCGGGCCTTTCGTCTCGCTGTCTCGAGTTGGTCCGCTGGTCGCGGTACCTCACCGGTGAAGGTCCCGAACAGATCCGTGTCAAGTCCGGCAACAGCGACGTCGACTCCGAGCGATCGGCTGAGGACAGGTCCGAACTGGCGCTCCTTGCCATGTTTGGTCGCGAACGCGATGGTTCGGTTCGGGTTGCTGGGGATCGATGAATGACTCATGCAACCGCAGGGCCGGGATGGCGATCATTCATCACGTTTGGGAGGCTAACATGCGAAATATGAATCATGAATATCAACTCATATGATTTTGAAGCGCGGACCTGCAGGACCCGAGCCGATGGATGATGAATCGGAGTTCCACCGCAAGCCCTTGGCCGCCGGCTAGTGGTGGTCTGGGTGAGGCACGGCGACGAGTTGGAGTTCATTGATTGATGCGAAATCGTCGGGGTTCACCGTGTAGAGCGGAACATCGTTGGCAATTGCAACAGCGGCGATGAGCGCGTCGAATGCCCGTGCGGCAGGTTTTCGTCCAGCGCCTCGAAGGTCAGCGGCGACTCGGGCGAAGGCGCGTGCTGCGGCCGAATCGAATGGCAGCGGATTGAAGTCGGCCTCAGCTTGTTGCAGCTGAGCTTGCCGGGCCGCCCGAACCGAGTGGTCAATGGCGAGCAACGGGCCCACCGACTATTCGGCCAGGGTGATGGCCGAGATCAGCGGTTCGACGGGGAGCTGTTCGGGATCGGAGAGTTGGGGGAGCAGGATCACGGTGTTGGTGTCGAGCAGCCCCGAAAGTGGACGCTCGATCCTCACAACGATGTATCCATGACCTCGTCGAGGTCGCGGCGGAGCGATGACGGGTCAACGTGTGGGACGTTGCTCCAGCGGGCGAGCAGGCCTGCAGCGTCGAGCGCGTGGGGCCGCACCGGTCGAAGTTCGGCCACGGGCTTGCCCGATCTGGTGATGACCAGGATCTCCCCGGCGGCAACGCGGTCGACGACGTCGCCGCCGTGGTTTCGGAGTTCTCGAATCGAAACGGACGTCATTGTGGTGAGTGTATCACGCGTGATACATATCTAATAGAAGATGATTCGAGCCCACGCGGGTAGCTCGGCCGTTACAGGGAGGCGATGGTGATGACGGGTCCTCGTTCCGTCGCGTTTCCAAGTAGCCGAGCGTCCAGCTATAGAGATTCGTGGTCGTGACGATGGGATGAGTCGGGCAAGTGACGATGCGAGTGGATTATCTCGAGATGGTCATGGAGATGGCTGTGCGGTCCACTGATCGCCTCGGCGTGAACGTGGTCGTGGTGAAGGTCGTCGTGGCGGTGCGGATGCTCGTGGGTCTCGGCGGGGTGACGGTGCTCGTGGTGGTGAGATGATGACACCACCAACGTGACCCCCGCTGCCATGACGGCGAGGGCGGCGATCTGTGAACCGAGGACAGGATCGCTGGTGATGATCCACCCGAGGGCCATCCCGATGAACGGAGCCGTCGCGAACACGCCCTGGCTACGCGCTGCGCCGAGGTGACGGGCGCTGGTCACCCACAACATGATCGACGCGCCGTAGCCAACGGCCCCCACGACCAACGCCCACCCGACCGGTCCGACCGCAAGCGTCGGATGTTCGGTGGCGAGGCCGATCCCCAGATTGACCGTTCCAGCTACCGCCCCTTTTGCGAGCGTGATCTGGGCCGGCGTCACTCCGGTGGCGGTGGCAGTCAGGTTGTTGTCGAGTACCCAACAGACGCACGCCCCGATGATCAGCACCGATCCGATTCCGAGCGCCCCACCGGATCCGGCGAGCAGCATTCCGGCGCTGGCCAACGCGGCGAGTCCGATGCCGGCACGGCGCCCGATGTGCTCACCGAAGAACAGCCAGGCGAGAACTGCTGTCGCCACGAGTTCGAGGTTCAGCAACAGCGACGCCGTCGACGCCGGCGTGCGATCGAGCCCGACCAGCAGGAGCACGGGCGCGAGTGCTCCGCCGAATACGACCGCACCGGCGACCTTCGCGACGTCACGTCGTGCCGGCCGGCGGATCGGCTGGATGGCAACGGCAGGCCCGGCGACAACAGCGGCGCCGAGGTAGAGGAGTCCGGCCAGCGTGACCGGCGGAATGTGGTCGAGGATCAGCTTCGCGATCGGCGTAGCGGCACCGAAGAGCAGGGCGGACAGAGCGCAGGTCATCCAAGCTGAGCGAGTTGAGTTGTGCCTCGTCACGGATCCAACGTAGATGAAGGCTCGTTCTGC
>JBBRSC010000309.1:0-3453 GCA_038245795.1 Acidimicrobiales bacterium | reverse complement strand
TGGCGGTGACCGCCTTCAGAACCACGGGCGCCTGCAATCAGGATGTCGTTGGGATCGGTGCGTACGACGCCACGGCCAAGACAGCCGAGTTCAAATCAGTTGGATACGCGGTCTACCCGAACGACTATCTCGACGACGTGCGCGTGTCGCTCAGTGTTGGAACGTCGGCTTCCCCTGCCACGCTGGATCTGCAAAAGGCCTACGACTTCCTCGCAGCGCCCCGCCCAGCGTCCTGACCTCAACAGCTTCGTTTGCGTCGCAAACGTGGATCGTTCTCGGCACCAAATCTTGCGCTGGGCGCAACCACGCGCAACGACTTCGTAGCGTGTCGAGGATCTGACGGGTCGTCAGATCCTCTGGCACACTGTGCACTTCGACCCTCGGCCGGAGGACCGGTGCCAAAGGTGACCATGGATTTCGACGACTCGCCAACCGAAGCAGCGTTCCGAGCGGAGTGCATTGCGTGGCTCGACTCGAATGCGACTCGTCGGGACGGCGCAGCCGAGATGTGGTCGACGCTACGTACCCACACAGACGAAGCTGACCGGGCCGCCTTGGCATCAGCGAAGGTCTGGCAGGCCACCAAGGCCGACGCCGGCTTCACCGGGATCCAATGGCCGATGGGCGACGGTGGCCGCGGGATGTCGCCGCATTTCGCAGGGCTCTACAAGACCGAGGAATCCCGCTTCGACGTGCCCGGCAACGCCTTCCAGGTGGGGGTCGACATGGTCGGACCGACACTGATCGCTCACGGAACCGACGCTCAACGCGCTCAACATCTCGACGCCATCCGTCGTGGCGATCAGGTGTGGTGCCAGCTCTTCAGTGAACCCGGAGCCGGATCGGATCTGGCAGGACTGTCAACGAAAGCGGTGCTCGACGGCGACGAATGGGTGGTCACCGGACAAAAGGTCTGGACTTCGGGTGCGCACTACGCCGACTGGGGAATCCTTCTGGTCCGCTCGCACCCCGAACTCCCGAAACACCGCGGCATCACGTACCTGTTGGTCGACATGGCGTCGCCCGGGATCGAGATTCGTCCGCTGCGTCAGATCGACGGAGCAATCCACTTCAACGAGGTGTTCTTCGACGAAGTGCGCATCCCAGTGTCCAACACCGTGGGCGAACCTGGCGGTGGCTGGGGTGTCACGATGACCACACTCACCAATGAGCGGTCGGCCATCGGCGGTGGTGGGATGGTTCAGTTCAACGAGATCCTGATGCTTGCGAACGAGATGGGTCGCACCACCGAACCGGTTGCTCGACAGGAACTCATCGGGCTGTACACCATGTTCGAGATCACCCGCTTTCTCGGCTACCGGGTGCAGACCTCACTGGACCGGGGGGATCTCCCCGGTCCTGAGTCGTCGGTTCTGAAGCTCCACATCTCTCGGCAGTACGAGATGGGCGGCAACGTGGTCGAGTCGCTGATGGGGGCGGACGGGATGTTGATCGGCGATGACGCTCCCTACCATGGGTTCTTCCAAGGGATCTTCTTGTCGCAGTGGGCGCCGCGTATCGGTGGTGGCACCGACCAGGTGCAACGCAACATCGTCGGCGAACGCGTACTGGGGCTCCCCGCTGAGCAACGCCTCGACAAGACCGGACCCTTCAACCAACGATCGGTCACGCCGAGCTGACGACGAATCCGGAGCGCGTCACACGCGGCAGTTTGGTGTGGATCGATGAGGCGGTGAGGCTCGCTCAGCGGATGACCGTCGAGTTGATCGTGGTGCTGGACGCTTGGATCCGTGACCCGCATCCGATCCAAACTAGGCAGCAGGAGGTTGTTCCAGGAGCGATGCCAGCGCACTGAACCGCCCGCCCATCCAGCCGCCAACAATTCGTGACCGCGTGACGAATCGGTGCGCTGTGTGCTCCCAGGTGAAGCCGATGCCACCATGGTTCTGCACGTTGATCTGAGCGTTGGTGATCGCTGCCGAAACAGCGACGGCCCGAGCCGCGGACGCGTGGAAGGCGGCGTCGGGTCGGTGCGTCTGCACCGCCACGGCCGCATAGCGGGTCTGGGTGAGCGCCGCCTCGGCCCGCACCGCCATGTCAGCGCAGCGGTGCTTCGGTCCCTGGAAGGAACCTATCGGCTGACCAAATTGCTGGCGATCTTTGGCGTACTCGACGGACTGCGCCGTGGTGCCCGCCGCCATCCCCGCGCAGAGCGCCGCGATCAGCACATCGGCCTGCCAACGGATTCGCTCCGAGGCGTCGCCATCGCCGGGTGTGGCGACGGGGTGCGGGGCGCCGTTCACACGATGCAACGGCACGAGGACATCGATCGACTCAAGCGTGGTGGCGGTGTCCATGTTGAGGGCGACCAACATTGGATGCGGATCGAGCACCACACCGAATTCTGCGCCCAGTCCGTCGAACACCATGGCGCCGCTCTCGGTGAGCTCGACCCATGCGGCACGCTCGGTGCCGCTGATGAACTGGGCCGCAAGCTCGTCGTTGCCCGCTGCGCTGGCGATGTGCGATGCCAGCATCGTCGAGACAAAGGGACCGGGAGCGCACGCCCGCCCCAACTCGAACGCCACCAACGACTCCTCAGCCAGTCCGTACCCCACGCCCCCAGCGTGCTCGGATAAACCCAGACCGAACCAGCCCTGTTCCGATGCCGCCGACCACAGCGCGTCGGTCACTCCCTCGTCGGCAGCCTGATGGTTGGCCACGATCGACGCCACGCTGGCGGCGATCTCGTTCTGTTCAGTTGTGGGGAGAAGATCCATGGTTCCGTCACTTGTTCCTGGGGAGACCGAGGACGCGCTCGCCCACGATGTTGCGTTGGATATCTGAGGTCCCGCCACCGATCGTGTAGGCGAAGCTCTGCAGATACGGGCCGGTCCACACCCCGTCGCCGTCGATGCCGGTCAGTACGTAGGCATCGGATCCGATGATGTCGAGTGCCAGTTGATAGATCCGCTGATGGAGTTCGCCATGGAACAGGCGGATCATGGAGCCTTCGGGGCCAGGCATGTCGGTCGTGCGATTGCGGGAGATTCCAGCGATGGTCATGGCGCCGAGCGCGGTGACTTCGGCGCGCGCCGTGGCCAGTCGTCGTGCAATGTCGTCATCGGCAATGGCCCGGCGCTTGCCATCGGGGCCGGTGCGAACTCTGGCTTCGGCAATGAGTTCCTCGACCACCGCGACCAGCTCGATCTGATCGGCCATGAAGGCCGTGCCGCGTTCGAAACTCAGCGTGCTCATCGCCACACGCCAGCCATCGTTGAGGTCACCGACGACGTTCGACAGCGGAATACGAACTTCGTCGTAGAAGACCTCGGCGAAATCGGTGGTGTGCGCCATGGTTTGAATCGGACGGATGTCGATGCCGGGCAACGTCATGTCACAGATGACCCAGCTGATGCCCTTGTGTTTGGGCACGCTCGTGTCGGTCCGGACCAAGAGCTCCTGGAAGTCAGCGACCTCGGCGTAGCTCGT
>JBBRSC010000308.1:0-3469 GCA_038245795.1 Acidimicrobiales bacterium | reverse complement strand
GCCTCATATGCCTCAGCGAGGGCGACCATCGAGAAGCGTGCCGCCCGGACGCGCCCGCGCCCGACGAGTTCATTGCCGCGTTCCGGATCCGCCAGGAGCGACGACAGCGCCAACGCTAGGGCGCCCGGATCACCGGGCGGAACCAGCTCGGCGGCTTCGGGCGTTCCCTCGAGCTGACCCGCAACACCCACATAGCCGTCGATCGCGCTGGCCACCACAGGCGTTCCGGCAGCCATCGCCTCCAAGAGAATCACACCAAATGATTCGCCCCCCAAGGACGGCGCGCAGAACACGTCGGCGGCGGCCATGCGGCGATCACGCTCGGTGTCGCTGATCCGACCCAACCACTCGATCCGACGATCATGGGAGGATCCGAACCGGAGCGTGTCGGTCTCGGGCCCACTCCCCGCAACCCATACCCGCAACAACGGGTCGTCGATCTGCGCGACCGCCTGCAGGAGCACCGCCAGTCCCTTGCGCTCCTCGTGTCGTCCCACGAACAGCACGACCCGTTCGTCCTCGGCGCGTTCCCATGGTTGCGCATCGGCGAATCGCTGAACCTCGACGCCATTGAACAGCACCGTCCACTCGCCTCTGAGGGCGGGGCCAGCGAGGTTCTTGGCTGCCTCGGAGACCGCCACTTGCGCGTCGAGGCGACGACCGAATCGATGGGCCAGCCAGCCGAGGTTGTCGTAGGCAGGTTGATGACCGGCGGCGTGAAACGTGCCCACCAGCGGCGACGGTTTCAGCAACAGCGCGGTGACCGTCGGGCCCGGACAGAGGGGTTCGTGGACATGGATGACGTCGAAGTCCTCTTCCCAGAGGGTTCGGATCGTGCGGAGTTGCGTGGACGCATCGGGCGCTACGGGCGCCATGGACCCGTTGGCCTGATTCAGCACGGTTTGGCCCAGCGAGATCACCTGCACATCGGGCGGTGGACCGTCGCACGGCGCCAATACCTTCACTTCGTGACCACGGACGCGGAGGACGCGAGCGAGTCCGAGCACCTGGCCCTGCACGCCGCCCGGGATGCTCAGGCTGTAAGGACAGATGATGCCGATGCGCACCGCGTGACCTTACCGGTCGACCCTCACTCGGGTCACGGTCAGATCACGGTCGAGGCAGATCGCGGCCGAGGGCCAGGTAGTCGCTCGGCCAATTCGGCTGCATCAGGTGCCACTGCTCGGGTGCCCGACGGATCAGCCCCTCAAGCTCGGTCGCCAACGCCTGGGTGATACGGGTTACGTCCTCGCGCACGCTGCCCTGACGGGAGGTGTCGATCGGTGGCCGCACCACCCCTTTCACCCCGTCGCCGTCGAAGTAGACCGCTGTTGGGAGGACCCGGCACCCCATGCGGATCGCCATGACCGCCGGGCCCGCCGGGAGTGTGGTCCGCTCGCCGAAGAATTCGACCTCGATCCCGTTGTTGCCGATGTCCCGGTCGCACAAGAGGCACACGACCTCTTGATTGGCAGCGGCTGCGGAGACCTGCGCGACCGCTGTGGGACCGAGGCTGATGATGTTCATGCCGAGTGATTGGCGGAAGCCGCGGAACCATTCGAAGACCTCGGGGGGCTCCAGGGCTTCGACCACCGCCGCAAGCGGCCACCCCTTGCTTCGGGTGATCCACGCGGCCGCCCATTCCCATCCACCGAGATGTGGCAGCGCCAGAATCGGGCCCACCTCATCCTCAGCCATCGCAGTTTCGAGATGCTCGATGCCGTCGACGGAACATCCCCGCTCGACATCAGCGCGACTCAACGAGGGGTGTCGGTACGAGTCGTAGTTGTAGCGGCCGTAGCTCTCGAACGTCTGGGCGGCCTTCTGCGCGAGCTCAATCCGTCCGAGGTCACGACCGTAGATCCGGCGCAGATTTCGTTCGACGATGATCCGCCGCTCGCGCGACATCAAGGATGCGCCGTAGCCCGCTGCACCCATCGCACGGTGTCCGAGGAACGTCGGAGTGAATCGGGCCAGGAGCCCACCCGCCCGGTACGCCGAGAGGACGGCCTGGGCGCGGGCCCGATCGATGCCCGATCGCTCGTCGACTGGTTCCGTCATGACCGGGAGGACGGCGATGCGGTCACCTCGCTGGGCCGCGGCGCTGACCGTTGCGCTCGCGCGATGCCTCGCGTCGTGTCCGCCATCGATCGGCGGCCGTGGTCTCGCCGACGCGGGCCGCCTGGCGGCGCGACCGCGTGGTGGTGTGCGGAAGCGGCGCCGAGGCCTGCTTCCAGACGGTCATGAAACGTTGGGCGGCCGTGACGACATTGAGGACCACGAGGATCCACAACACGGGGACGAGCAGGTACGGGAAGAGCAGTCCCAGCCCCAACAGAATGAACCGTTCCGCCCGCTCGATCAGGCCCACGTGAGCATCGAAGCCGAGCGCGTCGGCCTTGGCGCGGATGTAGCTGACGACCGACGCCGTGACGTAGACCGCAAAGGGAAGGAGCGGTAGCGGACCATTCGAGATGGTGGTGAAATACCAGGCGACCCCTCCGAACAGCAGACCATCGGTGACACGATCGGTGACCGAGTCGAAGAACGCTCCACGCGGGTTCGAGGTGCCGGAGGCCTTGGCCACAGCTCCGTCGAGGAGATCAGGGACGCCGCAGAGAATCAACAACAGCAGCCCGAGTTGCAGCGCACCGGCGCCGATGGCGATCGCACACGCTGTCGCCATCAGGACACCGACGACGGTGATCATGTCGGCCGAGATGCCAGTTCGCTTGACGCTCTGGCCAATGGGCTTCACCCACGTCTCGATGTTCGATCGGAACTGTCCGTCGAGCACGTCTGCCTCCTGTTCGAAAGATCTCGCTTGCAGATCACTTCCTGCAAGCGTTTGCGTACTTCTGCAAGCATAGAGGACTGCTCATGCCAGCGTAAAGGACCATCGGTACCCCGCGCGGGGTTCTCCCATCCCTCGAGTGTTGTCAGCGCTCGGTCCACTCCTCGGGATTCTCTTCCGAAAACCATTCGACGACCGAACCGGAAGTGGCGTCGACGATGACCATGGCTCGCGTCGTCGGCGGATTCTCCGCCGAATACACGAGGAGCCGCCACACTGGTTTCGACGCGAGGCCACGCCACGACATCTGCGCGGACGCGTGGCCGACGGGGAAGCCGACCGCGCCGTTGGCGGCCACCAGGGCCTCGGATTCGTCGACCTCGAGCGTTCGGCCAGCGACGAAGCCGTACACGGCGAACACGATGAGCAATCCACCGGCGATCACCACACCCCGGTTCAGCAGCGGGCTGTCGGGTCGGCTGAGGCCCAGGGCCACACACACTGCGCCAAGCATCGCGTAGAGCACGGCAGGGATCCGACGCCGATTGTTGTTAGGAAAGGTGACGGGGATGGCGAAGTTCTCGAGGTCGAGATCCGCAGGAAGCTCATCGACATAGTCGCCGTCGGCGGTCGGCGCCACGAACTCGCCAACGACGGCCGCCTCGTCAGCGGGAT
>JBBRSC010000307.1:0-3476 GCA_038245795.1 Acidimicrobiales bacterium | reverse complement strand
GCTCGGCAAGCGCGTCGACTACTCCGGCCGTTCGGTCATCGTGGTCGGCCCGACGCTCAAGCTTCATCAGTGTGGTCTTCCCAAGCTGATGGCGTTGGAGCTCTTCAAGCCGTTCGTCATGAAAACCCTCGTCGATCGTGAACTGGCCCAGAACATCAAGTCGGCCAAGCGCATGGTCGAGCGCCGTCGTCCCCAGGTGTGGGATGTGCTCGAAGACGTCATCAAGGAACATCCGGTTCTCCTGAACCGTGCTCCGACGCTTCACCGTCTCGGCATTCAGGCGTTCGAGCCCGTGCTGGTCGAGGGCAAGGCCATTCAGGTCCACCCCTTGGTGTGCGCAGCGTTCAACGCCGACTTCGACGGCGATCAGATGGCAGTTCACCTTCCGCTCTCCGCGGAGGCCCAGGCCGAAGCTCGAGTGCTGATGCTGTCGGCGAACAACATGTTGTCGCCGGCGCACGGTCGTCCCTTGGTCACCCCGACCCAGGACATGATCATCGGTGCCTTCTATCTGACCGAGCTCGTGGGCGACCCCGAGCAGCAGGTCAAGGTGTACCGACGGATGGAGCAGGTGGAGCGAGCCTATGAACAGGGCGACCTCACGCTGCACGAACCGATCGAGTACCGAGGTCCCGAGTTCCCCGATCTGATCAAGACCCCGGCCAACGGCGTGGCGGCGACCTACATCCGCACCACCCCCGGCCGACTCTTCTTCAACTCGGCGCTCCCCGAGGGCTTCGAATACGTCAATCGTTCGATCAAGAAGGGTGATATGACCGGCCTGGTCGACATCCTGGCGGCTGACTTCCCCAAGGCTGTCGCGGCGGAATCGCTCGACGCCATCAAGTCACTGTGCTTCGGGTTTGCCATGCGATCCGGTCTCACGATCTCGATCAACGACGTCAAGACCCCAACGGCCAAGGCCGGCATCCTTGAAGCCCACGAAGCCGAGGCGGACAAGGTCGAGAAGCAGTTCAAACGCGGCATCATCACCGACGGCGAACGCATCAGCCTCGAGGTGGAGATCTGGGCCAAGGCCACCACTGAAGTGCTCCACGCCATGGAAGCGAGCCTCAAGACCCAACAGTTCAACCCGATCGACATGATGGTCGGCTCGGGCGCTCGCGGAAACATGATGCAGGTGCGTCAGATCGCCGGTATGCGCGGGTTGGTCGCCAACCCTCGTGGCGACATGATTCCCCGCCCCATCAAGTCCAACTTCCGTGAGGGTCTGTCGGTCCTCGAGTACTTCATCGCCACCCCGGGGGCCCGAAAGGGCCTCGTGGATACGGCGCTGCGGACTGCTGACTCCGGCTACCTCACCCGTCGCCTCGTCGACGTTGCACAGGAACTGATCATCAACAACGAGGATCCGTTCGCATCGGGTGGCCCGGTCCGGGGCATTTGGCTCGAGGACATCGAGCCCGACTCGTCGTCCAAGCGCACGTACCTCGAGACCCGGCTCTATAGCCGCACGCTCGCTGACGACGTGACGTTGACCGATGGCACCGTCATCGCAGCCAGCACCGTCGTCGGCTTCGACGAGATGGCGCTGATGCGCGATGACCCGGGCGTCAACCGGGTTCGTGTGCTTTCGCCCCTCACCGACGAGAGTGAACTCGGCGTGTCGGCGGCCTGCTACGGCCTGTCGCTGGCAACCGGCGGAATGATCGAACAGGGCGAAGCCGTCGGCGTTATTGCGGCGCAGTCCATTGGTGAGCCGGGGACCCAGCTCACAATGCGTACCTTCCATACGGGTGGTATCGCTGCGGCGGCAGGCGACATCACCGGTGGTCTTCCCCGGGTCGTCGAACTGTTCGAAGCACGTACTCCCCGCAACCGGGCGATTCTCGCTCGGACGTCGGGTGTGGTTCGCATGGCCGACGACGACGCCAAGGGTCGTGTCGTGTTGGTGGTGGCTGACGACGGTACCGAAGAGGCCTACTCGATCGTCCGTGAGGCTCGCCTCGAGGTCGTCGACGGTCAGGAGCTCGTTGCGGGTGATGCGTTGGTCGAAGGCCGACGCGATCCCAAGGAGATCCTCGAGATCCAGGGTGTCCGAGCCACTCAGCAGTACCTCGTGGATTCCGTCCAGAAGGTCTACCGAGATCAGGGTGTGTCGATTCACGACAAGCACATCGAGCTCATCGTCCGGCAGATGACTCGTCGGGTCGGCGTGCAGGAGCCGGGCGACAGTGATTTCCTGCCCGGTGAACGTGTTGATGCCCGCGTCTTTGCGGAAACCAACCGTCGCCTGGTCCAGGAGGGCAGCAAGCCTGCCGATGGTCGCCCGGAACTGATGGGCATCACCAAGGCCTCCCTCGCCACGGATTCGTGGTTGTCGGCAGCGTCGTTCCAGGAGACAACCCGTGTTCTGACCGAAGCTGCGATCGAGGGTCGTTCTGACGGACTCCTGGGTCTGAAGGAAAACATCATCATCGGCAAGCTGATCCCCGCCGGTACGGGTATGTCCTCGTATCGCAACGTGGGTGTGTCTGCGCCGGACTACCAGCCACTGGACTATTGGTCCTCCGATACCGGGCAGAGCCCGGCTGAATGGTTGGCCAAGATCGGTACGAGCGACGAGCCCAGTGCCGAAATCATTGACCTGATGACCGGCGGAGAATCCGCCGTCTGACCAAGCTGGCGGGGGGCGGCTTTGCGCCCCCTCTCGCCACATCGATACATTTGAACGGTTGTGTGCGTCACTACGCGCCAGTGACCACCCCCAGAACAGGGATTCGAGAGGAATCGTCGTGCCCACCATTGAGCAGTTGGTCCGTAAGGGCCGCCAGTCGAAGCGTCGCAAGGAGTCGACGCCGGCTTTGAAGGGAGCGCCCCAGCGGCGTGGAGTGTGCACGCGCGTGTACACCAATACCCCCAAGAAGCCGAACTCGGCACTGCGGAAGGTGGCTCGTGTCCGCCTGACTTCCGGTGTCGAGATCACCGCCTACATCCCCGGCGAGGGACACAATCTCCAGGAACACAGCATCGTGTTGGTTCGTGGTGGGCGTGTGAAGGACCTTCCCGGCGTCCGCTACAAGATCATCCGTGGCACGCGTGACACCTCCGGGGTCCGCGACCGCAAGCAAGCACGCAGCCTCTACGGCGCGAAGAAAGAGAAGTAGGACATGCCTCGCAAGGGCCCAGCACCCCGCCGTGAACTCATGCCCGATCCCAAGTTCGGATCGTTGCTCGTGACACAGATCGTGAACAAGGTCCTCCTGCAGGGCAAGCGTTCCACCGCCGAACGCATCGTGTACGACGCGCTCGAGATCATCGAGACCAAGACCGGTTCAGATCCGGTAGCGACGCTCAAGCGCGCCATCGAGAACATCAAGCCGCAGCTCGAGGTCCGAAGCCGACGCGTTGGTGGCGCCACCTACCAGGTGCCCGTCGAGGTCCGTCCCCGGCGAGCCAACACGCTGGCCATCCGCTGGATCGTCAGCTTCTCGCGGCAGCGGCGCGAGCGCACG
>JBBRSC010000306.1:0-3478 GCA_038245795.1 Acidimicrobiales bacterium | reverse complement strand
CGTCGGCCAGCACACGCTCGATGAGACCCTTGCGGAGACGGATCGCATCAATGTGAATATCCGCGAGATCCTCGACGTGCAGACTGAGGACTGGGGTGTGGTCGTCACCTTGGTCGAGCTGAAGGACATCCAGTTGCCCGACTCTATGAAGCGGGCGATGGCCCGCCAGGCCGAGGCCGAGCGCGAAAAGCGCGCCAAGATCATCGCCGCCGAAGGTGAGTCGTTGGCGGCCGCGGCGCTCGGCGACGCGTCGGACACGATGATGGCCCACCCCCTCGCGTTGCAGCTGCGGAACCTGCAGAGCCTCGTCGAGATCGGTGTCGACAAGAACACCACGGTCGTGTTCCCGGCGCCGCTCATGAGCACCATCGGTGAACTCGGAGCGTTCCTCTCCCGCGAAACAGCGGCCGCCGAGGTCGTGTCCGGACGCGGTCCGGTTGCGGGTGGAGCCGCCTCGGCGAATGGCGCAGCCGTGAGCGCCACCACATGACCTGGCTCGGATGCTCGCTGATCTGGCGACGCACGCGCCGTCGATGGTCGTGAGCTGCGCTACAACCTTCGAACAGGAGAACAACATGAACACTGACAGCCCCGACATCGAGACCGCTTTTGGATCCTCGAACGACCCGGCTTCACCCGGGGGCGTGCACGCCGCGCTCCTGATGATGAAGAACGGAGCCGCCGTCTGGGGCACCGACGGCGAACTCGGGCCCATGCTCGCAATCGTGGTCGACCCAGCAACGAACACTGCAACCGAGATCGCTGTTCGCAACGGCGACGTCGCTGGCACCGGGCGAATGATCCCGGTCAATCACGTGCTCTCTGCAACCCCGGAGCGAGTGGACGTGAGCTTCAGTCGTAGCGAGTTCTTCACGCTGGATCGGTTCCTGGTGCCGAACCGATCAGCTTCGGTGAGCGCAGACGATCCCGCTCCGGATGTCCCGGCGTGGTCCGACGTCTGGCTGATTCGCCCCGCCACGTTCCTCTTTGCCGTGCATGAGAACGTGCCGAGCAGCGACGTGTCTATTCGCCGCGGGATGCACGTCCTCGACGCGTCGGGACACCGGGCCGGTTCAGTCGAGGGATGGAACTTCCACCCTGAGGACGGACACCTCGCCAGCCTTCTGTTCGCAGCTCACCCACTACTGCATAGACATCGCATGTTGGTCGACGCATCGAGTGTCGAGTCGATCGACGAAGACGGAGTTCGACTCACGTTGAGCGCCGCTGACCTCGACGACCTCATGCCGAGCGGGGAGTAACGGCATGGGAAAGAACAGAAGCAAATCCCGCAAGGGCCGCAAACGTCCCGGCCACCTCCCGAAGGTTGGCACCCCAGCGAACCTGGAATGGCGCCACCGGACCCGCTTCAACCAGGTCTTCGGCTCGTCGTTGTGGCGAATAGCCATCATCGTCGCTGCCATTCTCGCGTTGCTTGGCCTCGCGCTCTCATTTAGATAGACGAAAGGAACTGCACATGAAGGCATTACTCGCAACAGACGGAAGCCCCGGTGCAATCGAGGCGGCACACAACGTGCTGCGCCTCCTCCACCCAAACGTGGAGATCGACGTGATGACCGTGATTCCCGAGACGGAGGACCCGATGGACATGGCCGGTGGATTCGAGGGCCCATTGATCACCATTGAGGAGGCCGACCAAAAGCACCTGATCGACGAGCAATATGGACGCGATGCGCTCCGGTCGACGCTGGACGCGGTTGGAGCGCCAGCGACATCGGAGATGATCGAGGCACCCAACGCCGGACCGGCGCTCTGTCGCGCCGCCGCCGAACGCGGCATCGACCTGCTCGTCGTCGGGGGAAGCGACAAGGGTTGGTTCCAGCGTCTTGTTCACGGATCAGTGATGGAGTACACCGTGCATCACTCCCCGTGCCCGGTACTCGTCGTCCGACACCCAGACAACGACTAAGCAGACCGGACCAGGCGACAGCGAGGCGTTCGCAGGGCTGAAGGGCGCGTTGCTGGCAGACAGGACGAGTTCATTCTTTGGGGCGTATGACGCCGCTCACTATTGGGTACTGGCTGGGAGCGTTGCTCCGGACCCCGGTGGCGCCGGCATTGGCAGACCCTCGAGGCGCCAGCCCGCTACGACGGTTGCTCCGGCATCTGGCCAGACACGGGTTCGACGTCCCCATACACATTGGAGCACCGTCATGACCAGCGTTCTCAACCCAACATCCGGGCCGAGCTCACCTCCTGAAGCGGACCGCCCGCCCGCTCACCTTGCGGCGCCGAACGACTCCGCCCGCTACATCTGGGGGGTCACCCGGTTATTTCTCGGGTGGACATTTCTCTGGCCGTTCCTCGACAAACTGTTCGGTCTTGGCCACGAGACCCCCTCAGCCAAAGCGTGGATCCATGGCGGGTCCCCGACCACCGGGTTCCTCAAGGGCGCCGTCGGCCCGTTCGCTGGGATTTACCACAGCCTCTCAGGCGTACAAGCGGCCGACTGGGGCTTCATGATCGGACTCCTCCTCATCGGTGTTGCGCTCCTGCTGGGGATCGGCACCCGCATCGCCTCAGTCTCCGGCGCCCTGCTCCTCGTACTGATGTGGAGCGCCTCGCTGCCACCGGCGAACAACCCCTTCATGGACGATCACCTGATCTACGCGATTGTCCTCATCGGCCTCGCCGTCGTCGGCGCTGGAAACACCTTCGGTTTCGGGCGCCAATGGACCAACACCGACCTCGTGCAACGCCACCCATGGCTCGCCTGAGGAGGGCGACGAGTAGCTTCAAGCCTGTCACCCACCCGAAGGACCGTGATGGCGTCGAAGATCGAGGACTACGCCTTACTGTCGGATCTGGCGTCGGCTGCGTTAGTGGGCCGTGACGGGTCGATCGACTGGTTGACGTTCCCGCGCTTCGATTCCGATGCCTGCTTCGCAGGCCTCCTCGGCGAGCCGAGCAACGGACGATGGCTCATCGCTCCAGCCGGAACGCCGAGCCACGTTCGCCGCTCCTATCGGGGCGACTCGCTGGTCCTCGAAACGGTGTTCTCCTGCGCCGACGGCGAAGTCGCGGTCATCGACTGCATGCCGATACGTGGTGATCAGCTCGACGTGGTGCGATTGGTCGAGGGTCGATCCGGTCGTGTGGCGATGCGCGTCGAGTTGGTGGTGCGATTCGGTTACGGCGCTGTGGCGCCGTGGGTCCATATGGTCGAGGGCGACTGGGTCGCTGTCGCCGGGCCTGACTCGTTGCGGCTCGTCACCCCCATTGACCTGCGCGGCGAGGGGGAAGGTGACGGGCGTCGCAGTGTCGCCGAATTCAGCGTTGCGGCTGGCGAGCGGGTGCAGAGCGAACGCATCGTACTCAACGCGAATCAGACCAAGCCGCAGCCCCGATACTCCGAAGCGACGCTGCTCTCGGCGATGGAAGGTGCGGGAAAGATGGTCGACGACGAGGAGTTGAAGGCGGCGATGGCCGGTCGCGGCCTCGGCACGCCGGCGACGCG
>JBBRSC010000305.1:0-3492 GCA_038245795.1 Acidimicrobiales bacterium | reverse complement strand
TGACCGTGGCGTGATTCACTGGCGCCATGGCCCGATCAGGCGATGTCCGCCCTCCGCAACAGGAACGAAGCCGCGAGACGCTCGATCGCATCGTCGAAGCTGCGGAGTTGCTCATCGATGGCCGACCGTTCGACAGCGTTTCCATCGACGACATCATCAACGAAGCCGACGTCTCGAGAAGCAGCTTCTACGCCCGGTTCCCGAGCAAGGAGGCGCTCCTCCCGGTGCTCTTCGAGCGATTCACCGAACAGGCGCGGGTGGCGTTCCTGGCCGCCGTCGCAGTTGAGGTCTCCGAGATCGACCCATCGGTGCTCATCGAGCAACTGGTGCGAGCGCACCTTGGATTCTTACGGCGATTCCAGACGGCGAACACGACCTTCGAGGGCCCCACGTTGGGAACGCGCCACGATCGCCTTCAGGATGACGTGGTCAACGGCGTGGTGGCCATGTACCTCCAGGCAGTGGACCGCGGCGACGACACCTTGTTGGCGATGCGCGTTGAGTTCGCAGCGCGAGCGGCCGGAGCTGTGCTGTTGTGCGCGGTGGGTCCGCCGCAGTTCTTCTCCCGCGGCATGAAGCTGGACGACGATGCGTTGGTCGGTGAGATCGTCGCGATGATGGCGGCCTACCTCCGGGACGCCGCCGGTGAACCGCCGCCGATCAGGAAATGATGCGTGTCTGGACTGCGGAGTCCAGACCCGATCGGTACTGTCCTCGTCAAGCGCCGTTGGCGCAGGGGGAGGGGTGACATGTCGAGGTTCGTTCGCCGACGACTGATCTGCACAGGGCTGACGCTCGCACTGGTCGGAGGGCTGGTGGCGCTCAGCGCTCCGGCTGGCGCCCGAGTGTTGGATGACCAGGCACTGGTCGGGCCCCGATCGGTGAGCGACCTCGTCGCCGCCGCGGTTGATCAGCTCGGCGCGGATCCGTCCCCCGACGAGCTCACCGCGGCGTTGTCGAAGATGTCTGACGACGAGTTGAACGCACTGATCGATCAGGCGGTGATCGACGCCACCGCCCAAGTGGCCGCTGCATTCGACGATCCGGAGACGCCGAAAGGTGAGATCGACGGGTTGCGTGATGCGATCGCGCAGATGCAGGACCCCGCAGACCGCAAGGACATGATCGCCTCCATCCGCTCGGCCTCGCCGGAGTCGATTGCCAACGAGGTCGATCCGGCCACGGGTGTGATGCCCGGGACGGAGGGCGACCCCGCAGGCATGATCGACCCGGAGGATCCACGAGTCGATCTTCCGGGCGTCCCAGCATCTGACCCGCTTCCGGCACCCGCGCCGAGCCCGGTCGTGACGATCCCGTCGAAGTTGCCGTCGGTCGATCCGGTGCCATCGGTCGACGCGGCGCCGGTCGAGTCATCAGCAGCGGCCGCAGATCCGTCCACAGAACTTCCCGGACAGCTGGCCAGACCGATCAAACCACCCGTCTCCACCGGCGCCGACTGGGTGTATCAGGACCGCAGCGACGCAGCGTCCTACCGAACCTTCCGGACGATCTACGACCAGTGGTGGGCCGCCGTGAACGCCACCCCCGCAACCGCCAAACCCTTGCCGGTCGAACCAGATCCCCACCGACCCTTTGATCCGTTCGATACGTGCACCGGTGTCCGGTTGGGCGCACGCTCGGCACCAATAGTGGCCACCCGACCCGGGGCGATCTTCACCCCGACCACCGATACCTTCGCCTCGAAGACTCCCGTGGTCGGACAGAGCCGCCAGGTGTGGACGAACGGAGGGGCCTCCGCCGGTGGAACCTTCACCACCCGCTGGGTGGGGGGCGTCGAGCAGTTTCTCGTCGAAGCCAACGTCACGAGTTCACCCGGTTCGAATCTGGCGTTCTTCTGGCCCGAAATCCACGTGGGTATCCTCGGCCAGCCCGAACAGCTCTTCGATCCTTCGAATACCGATGTCGACGTGGTGTGTTACGCCCAGGACGCGGGGATCATCTTTCCCTACCGCGGCTACGTCCGGGCATGGCTGCCAGCTTCGCTCCTTGTCGAACCGGGCATCCAGGTTCGAGCCGATGTCGGTAACCGCGCCTTCCCGCCGTTCATCCCGCCGCACGTGCTCTTCTTCGGCGGCGACATGGCGGTCGTGCACATCGCACCCCAACCCCTCGGGGCCCGCCAGGTCGTCCAGCACGCCGTTGGTCTGCAGATCGACGACAGCCTCATTGTGGACACGGACAACAATCCTGGAAACGATCTCGAAGGCATCCTTGCTCCGCAACTGTCGGACTCGATCACGAACTCGATCAACGGCACATCGAGCGGCCCCAACGCTGTCACCTGGAGCGGATTTCCGTTCTACGGCTGGATCACCGTGAGAACCTCGGCCGTGACGCAGCCCGTCACCACCGACCTGAGCCTGCAACCAGTTGTCGCCGGGGACGACGAACGCAAGGTGACCGCCAACATGACCATCGGCGAGGCGACGTTCCGTGGTTCCTTCAACGGCCTCCTGACGAAGTACATCCCCTGCTATTACCGCCATACCTGGTACTCGCCGAACGCCGGCGTCGAATTCGTCATCGATCCCGATGTTTCGAATCCGCGTGTCTTGCATCCGCGGACAGCGAGTGACACGTGGGCTGACATCAACACGCGGCAGTGGGGACTCACCAATGGTTCCTGGGCGCGACCGAGATGTCACATCATCGGAGCGCTCGTTCGGCCCGCCATGAAGAAGGGGATTGCGAAGTCGATCAAGGAGGGCCTCAATGAAGCCTTCAATGCCGGACCCAAGAGCAAGATCGACGAGATCCTGCGCGGAATCGACCTCACGTCCGCCATGCAGGCGGGTGCCCAGTTCCCCAACGGCAACGGCGTGACCTTCCCGACAGTTGCCGGTGCCGGATGGATGCGGACGTGCGTGCCGCGAGGGTGCCAGGGTGGCGGAGTCGCCATCTCCGCCGACGGCATCGAGGCGGCGCTGGCGTTGAACGCTGCCGACCGCAAAGGCGCCAACCTCCCGTTCCGGTTCCCGCAGGTGTACAACGCCAGTTCTTCGATCGGCGTCGATCAACTCATTCGCACCCATACCGATGCCAACGGTCAGCCATTCAGTCTCGGCGTCGTGCTGAACAACGGGTTCGTGAACCAGCTGTTGAGATCGGTGACGGAGGGATCGGCAGGACCTGATCCTGCCAATCCCGCCCTCCCACCGAATGGCATCCTCGATCAGGAATTCAACTTCACCCTGCTCGGCCAGAACATTGCCGTCCGGATGTCACCCGACGTCGCTCCGGCGCTCGTCGACGTGCCGGTCGACCCGGGCAATCCCAACAAATGGCAAGCGGTGATCGCCATCCCGGATCTCCGACTGCGGATCAATGACGGCTCTGGGTGGGGGGATCCGGCGATCCTCGGAGTGACGGCCTTCGCGGCACTCGACGTCACGACCGTCACCAATCAGACGATCGATCCGTCGTTCGTGATGCGGAGCGACACCCACGTCCTGCGCTGCCACTCCTTGATCT
>JBBRSC010000304.1:0-3508 GCA_038245795.1 Acidimicrobiales bacterium | reverse complement strand
GTGCATCGCGGAAGTTGGTGGTGGCCTCGACGATGGCACGGGCCCGAGGCGCCGGATTGTCGCTCTTGAAGATTCCCGAGCCAACAAACACGGCCTGCGCGCCGAGCTGCATAGCAAGCGCCGCGTCGGCCGGAGTCGCCAGGCCCCCTGCGCAGAAAATCGGCACCTGGAGTTCGCCGGTCTCGGCGATCTCCTGCACGAGTGGCAACGGCGCCTGGAGTCGCTTGGCCCACTCGAACAGTTCCGCCTGATCGGCCTGGCCAATCTTGCGGATGTCACCGAGAATCGAACGCAGATGGCGCACTGCCTCGACGACGTTACCGGTCCCGGCTTCGCCCTTTGATCGAATCATGCATGCGCCCTCGGAGATCCGTCGGAGCGCTTCGCCCAAGTTGGTGGCGCCGCACACGAAGGGGACGGTAAACGCCCACTTGTCGATGTGGTGTGCCTCATCGGCGGGGGTGAGAACTTCCGACTCGTCGACGTAATCGACGCCGAGCGCCTCGAGGATCTGCGCCTCAACGAAATGACCGATGCGCGCTTTGGCCATGACCGGGATGGTGACGACGGATTGGATGCCTTCGATCATCTCCGGGTCGCTCATGCGCGCCACCCCGCCGTCGGCGCGGATGTCGGCGGGAACGCGCTCCAACGCCATCACGGCGCAGGCGCCAGCGTCTTCGGCGATCTTGGCCTGCTCGGCGTTGACGACGTCCATGATGACGCCGCCCTTCAACATTTCTGCCAGCCCCCGCTTGACCCGCATGGTCCCGGTGTCGTGCGACTCGCTCATGATGCTCCTGTGCTGCGAAATGATCATCCCGTCGTGGGACAACCGTGCCCTTCCAGGTTACTTCGCACCTGCGAGGAGTCCCGAAGCAGCTTCGGGAGTCAGCGGGAACGGAGGGCTCTCCGGGAGTTCGATCCACGTCCGACCGGGTGCCACCTTCAAGGGTGCCCCGTCGGCGGTTGTCAGCGTGTAGCGCTGGGTCCGGTCATCGCGTTTCCAGGAGCCCTGCACCACTGTTCCGCCGGTCATGACCCATGCCGAGCCGGTGCCGGTCGAGATCGCGATCGGCCCCTTCAGATATCTCGTCTGCAGAATCACCACATTGTCGGCCCACGCCTGGCCCGAATCGGTGGCATGGACACGGTCGTACTGCCAACGCACATAGCGATTCTGTGACGCATTCCACACCCACTTGGAGTTGGTCGACCCCACGGATTCCCCGAAACCCGCCAGCGGCGACGAACCCGGGTTGGCCTCACCCGGCGCGAGGTAATCGAAGATCGGCACGGGCGCAGGCTCACCGGCATCGGCGAGCGGGAACAACGAATTCGTGTTCGTGAACAGGTTGTGCGGAATCTTCTTTTCGCTCGACCGGTAGTAGAGCTTCGGCACCACGTTCCAGTTCACGTTCTTGACCCACGGCGTCCGCTCCACTGTGGCGGTCACCCCTTCGTTCGCCCCCGACCATCCGAAGAGCGGCTTGACGAACAACGCCAACAGGTCCGGGTCGGAGTAGCGCGCCGAGCGCGTGGGTCCGACCTTCTCGGCATCTTGGGAGTGGAACACCGCCATCAATCGGCTGATGCCCTCGACTTGAATCTCCAGGACCAGATCAGTGTTGTTGATCCCCGACTGCGGGAGCGCCTCAGGAGAGTTGTCGATCTTGAGCGCCAGCGCCGGGCGGCTGAGTTTGGCGGCATCAGGCGCCGGCTGGCCTGTCAGCGGCGCGGACGGTGCAACCACGGGGGCGACAGTGGACCCCGTGGTCGTCGTTGCTTCGCTGGTCGAGGTCGACGAGGTGGTCGTGGCAGGAGCCGCTGCCTTCGCGTCGTTGCTGCAGCCGCCAAGAAGGCTGACGGCCACCAGGCTCGCTACAGCGGCATGTCGAGTGGAGAAAGGTCCCACCGGTCTCGCTTTCCATTCAGTTCGCTCGGGGTGAAGTCCCCGAGGTTAAAGCTCTGCGAGCACTCCGACGCGGAGGCCCACCGAGGCGTGCATTGGACTCGAGACGGAGGGCGACGGATCGCACATCCAGAGTCCAGCCGTTCCCCACGTGGCGGTCGCCACGGAGGTACCCGTTTCGCTCATCCGTCCGAGAGCTGACAACAGGCCCGGCGGGTACCGGGTGATCGACACCGCGCCGAGATCGCAGAGCACGTGGCGGTATTCGTCGAATGGGGCCACCAGTCGGGCAGATTGCACCCCGGTCGGTGCGGGTGCGTCGACTCGTTGTTTCATTGTCGAGCCAGCACGGAACGTCGAGACCAGACCCGCCAACTCGGCGTCGCCGGTCCGGATACGCCACAACGCGGCGGCCACCACTCCCTCGAGTTCGACTCGGGTGAGCTCGGAGAGCAGGCCAGCGGTTGCCACCAGCGTTGCATCGTCGGCTGGTCCGAAGACGGCGATGTTGAGATGGGGCTCATCGACGATCAGCATCGTTGGCTCCTGGGTGCCAGTCGACACGCAGAGGCCCTCGACCAGATTCACGAAACGGGCCTGGTGACGGGCATCGTCGCGGCCGTCGCCATCCGTGCTGTCGATGGGTCGGCCGCCGAGGATCTGACGGATGCCGACGGTCGACGCTGTACGCAGCATCGCGGTACGGACGACACCGACGCTGATACCGATCAGCACTCCGAGGATTGGCCCGATCACCCAGTTGATGACCAGGCCGAGCACGATGGCAATCACGACTGCGGGAATGATCATCCAGGGAATGGCGGTCTGCCACACGACCCGAGTGGCGGCGGAAGCATTCTCCGACGTGCGATCGAAGTGTGGGATGGCGTGATCCGGGCTCGTCGGCGCCGCGTTGGTGGGAGTGGTGCTCATGGGTGTGGGTTACGGCGTCCCGTCGGAGAACTTCACGTCCACATTCTGGCGTTGCACTTCGTCCGCCTCGAAGTACTCCTGCTTGCTGAAATGCAGACGGTCGGCAATCAGCACTGTCGGGAAGGTGAGAATCTTCTCGTTGAAGATCCTCACGTTGTCGTTGAAGTACTGACGAGAGAATGCAATGCGGTCCTCGGTACTGGACAGCTCGGCCTGGAGCTGTTGAAAGTTCGCGTTGGCTTTCAGGTCCGGATATGCCTCGGAGAGGGCGAACAGGGACTTCAATGTGCCGGATAGCGCGTTCTCGGCCTGCGCCTTGTCGCCGATCGACACCGCTTGCGTAGCCATGTTCCGAGCCGAGATGACCGCATCGAGTGTTTCCCGCTCGTGGCTGGCATAGCCCTTGACGGTCTCGACGAGGTTGGGAATGAGATCGTGGCGACGGTTGAGCTGCACGTCGATCTGAGCGAAGGCGTTTTCGACTTTGGTCTTCCTCGACACAAGTCCGTTGTAGGTCACGGCCAACCAGATCCCGATGAGGACCACAAGGCCGAGGATGATGAACACGACGATCACGGGGTGCTCTCCAATCTGTGGGTCGCCCCACCAGCACCCGAGTGTAGAGGCGGTCAGACGTTGGCGGCGATCACCTGCTCGTAGATG
>JBBRSC010000303.1:0-3515 GCA_038245795.1 Acidimicrobiales bacterium | reverse complement strand
TCGAGGCGAGCGTGAAGGCCAATTCCTCGGTCGCCGCGTCGAGTTCGGTGGCTGGCATCACACGGGTCAGAAATCCGCAGCGGTCGGCCTCCGCAGCGTCGATGCGACGGCCGGTCATCATGAGCTCGAGCGCCCGTTTGGGGGGCATCGACCGGCAGAGTGGCACGGTGATCATGAAGGGCCACAGTCCTACATTGATTTCGGGGGTGCCGAAGACGGCGTCGTCGGAGGCGAGCACCAGATCGCACGCCAGTGCCAGTCCGAACCCACCGGCCAGACAGAAGCCGCGCACCTTGGCGATCGTGGGTTTGCCGAGGTCGTACAGGTCCTCGAAGAGCGCCGCCAGTTCGCCCCGTGACGCGTGCACGTCGGCGTGGGAGGCGTCGGCGGCCATGCCCCCCAGATCAGCGCCCGCACAGAACGCCTTGTCGCCGGCGCCCGTGATGACCACCACGTGCACGGTCCGGTCGGCCCGCGCCTGCGCTACGGCGTTGCGGAGCCCCGTAATAACCGACCAGCTCAGTGCATTTCGTCGTTCGGGCCGGTTGATGGTGAAGGTCGCGACTCCGCCAGCGATGTCGACGAGCAACTCGTTGGCGTTGATCGGGGATTCAGCCATCGGGCCAAGCTATCGGGACGTGCCCGACCCCAGGTGCCCAATGCACCCGACCGATCGTCGGTACGATCGACCGATGCTCGCTTGGATCCCCACCGTGATCGCGATCATCGCAGGTGTCGGGCTCGGCCTGGCGGGCGGCGGTGCGCTCAGCAACGTGCTGCTCTGGCGGCCGCGACACTGGTGGACCGCCGTCGCAGGAATCGCCCTCAATCTGCTGGTCCGCGTCACTGGGCTGAGCGGCTCCGCTGCCGTCGTTCTCGACCTGATCGCCACCGGGTTGTTGCTGTGGTTCACCATCATGAACATCCGGACCGCGGGGATGGTCGTGATCGTCGCCGGCCTCATCCTCAACGCCGTCCCGACGTTGCTCAACTGGGGCACGCCGGTGAGTAGATCTGCCGTGGTGACGGCAGGTCTGGTGACAGGCAGCATCGATCAGACCAAGCTCGATGGTCCCCGTCATCTCGAGAACGGCGACTGGTTCGGGTTTCTCGGCGAGACCATCGCGGTTCCGACCGGTCAGGTCTGGTCTGTCGGCGACATCGTTCTGCACCTCGGCTATGTGCTGACGATCGCGGCGATTCTTCGACGCCGCCGGATCCCCGGCGCTGCTGGCACAGGGATCCCTTATCGGGAGGCCATCCGTTCACTCGGCGACGGTCCAGCACCGCGTCGTGGACCCGCCACCCATCCCTCGAAGTTCACGTCCCCTCCCCCGACGACGGACGACTACGGCACGAACGCCGTCAAGCGCCTCCCCCCGGAGTGACGACCGCAACTTCACTCGTTGCCGACCAACACCGCCAGCGTCGTCCACGACTGGGGCGCCGCTCCGCCCCCCGCGCCCGTGTCGGGATTCCAGTACTCGGCCCATGACGAGATCGAGGCGCCAGCGAGCATGCTCCGAGCCAGCTGATGAGCGATCGCGAGCCGACCGGCGCGGACGGCTGCGACCCAGCACAGGTAGCTGAGCTGGGGCCATGCCGGCCCGCGCCAATACACCGTGGGATCGAAGGTGGGCTCCTGTCGATGAACGCCTGTCGGGCCAAACTGACCTCCAAAGGCCCCCGGGTCGACCAGCTGGTCGATCGCCGTTTCGACGTGGGATCGATCGGGATCAACCAGGGCTGCGACCATGGCGTCGAGGGTGCGGATTCGTCCTGAGGTGGTCGCCGTCGGGCCGTCGTCGACCCACGTTCCGAGGGCTGCATCCCAACGTCGACCGATGGCCTGTGCCAGCTCGAGTGCTTCCCTCATGAGTCGCTCATCTGGTCGGATCGCGCAGAGCTCGATCGCGTTGAACGCGATCAGCGCTGAGAATCCGACCGATCCGATCGCGCACTCGTCGTTGAACGACGGCGCCGCGGATGGCGAGAAGGCGATCGACGACACCAGATCACCCTTTCGTCGACGCCATGCCGCCAGGTCGTAGGGCGCCGGTATCAGCGCATCCCAACGGGGGCTGTCATCGGCTCCCGTCTCCCAGGGATGCACCACCTCGACCAACCCGTGCTCGCTTCGTCGCCGGGAACGGAGGAGGAACCCGAGCCCCGCTGCCGCCTGGTCAACGAGCTCAGCCGGCACCACAACCTCGCCTTGCACGAGCTCCGCAAGCGCGTGGCCGTACATGGGCGGCTGGGTAATACACGAGGTGTGAGTACGACCCCAGAAGTCACCCAGGAACCCCGGGTCGCCCCAATAGGTCACGTGCGGGACGAAACCGGAGATCGGGTCCTGAGAGGCCAGCGCGTTCGTCAACTCCGTCAGTGCCCGTTCGGGGTCACCGAGTTCCGCCCAGACCATGGCGTGGAAGCACGAGTCCCACAGCCATTGCCACGGATAGATCTGGGCGTTGGGAACGCTGAACCCGGGTGCCCGCCAATGCGAACCGAGGATGTCACGGCACCGTTGATGCACATCCTCGGTTGACATGTTCGCCAAGCTATCGGCCATCCTGGGAGACATGACCAAGTCGAGCCGCCCGACCTGCGCCGTCGTCTCGTTCCGTTTCGGTCCGACCGACGGCGTCTCGTTGGTGGCGAGGTCCTGGATGGACATTTTCGACGACCTCGGGTTCGACGTGGTGACCATTGCTGGCGAGGGCGAGGCGGATCGGATCGTCGCCGGGCTCGGGTTGACTGAGGACCTGGCACCCGATGCCGCCCAGTTGCAGACGGCGCTGTCCGATGTCGATCTGACGGTCGTCGAGAACCTGTGCACCATTCCGCTGAATCGTCCGGCCGCCCACGCCGTCGCTGCCGAACTGAGTGGGCGAGCCACGATCCTGCATCATCACGATCCGCCGTGGCATCGGCCGCGTTTTGAACACATCACTGATCTTCCCTCCCGGGATCCATCGGGTCGAACTGACCGCTGGAAACACGTCGCCATCAACGACATCACGGCGGCTGAAATGCGATCCCGTGGCTTCGACGTCGACGTGATCTACAACGGGTTCCCACCACCCGAAGTGGGTGACCGCGAGGGACAGCGAGCGCTCCTCGGCGTGGGACCGGACGAGTTGCTCGTCGCGCATCCGGTCCGCGCCATCGAACGCAAGAACCTGCCGGCCGCCATTGCGCTCGCCGAGGAACTCGGTGCCGTCTACTGGTTGTTGGGGCCACCCGAAGAGGGATACGACGGGGTGATGACCGAGCTGCTCCGGGCCGCCCGGTGCCGGGTCGTGCATCAGCGCTGTGACGTGACCGCTGACATCTATGCCGCTGCCGATGTCGTGGCATTTCCCAGTACCTGGGAGGGGTTCGGCAATCCGCCGCTCGAGGCATCGCTGTATCGCCGACCGGCGATGGTGGGCGACTACCCCTTCGCCGATGAGTTGCGTCGTCTTGGCCTGCAGTTCTTCAATGTCGGCGACACAGCGGGTGTGCGGCGGTTC
>JBBRSC010000302.1:0-3550 GCA_038245795.1 Acidimicrobiales bacterium | reverse complement strand
TCACCATGCGGGTCTTCACCGGTCTGACGCTGCTCGACACCATCCAGGGCACCGTCGGCGCCGTCGCCTTGATCCCCGATGCGCTGACGCCGCACGAAGAAGCGGTCTACACCAACATCGCGTTCATGGAGTCGGTGCACGCCAAGAGCTACAGCAACATCTTCTCCACCTTGTGCTCGACGGTGGAGATCGACGAGGCGTTCCGCTGGTCGGAGGAGAACCCCAACCTTCAGCGCAAGGCCGAGATCGTCATGAACTTCTACAAGGGTGACGACCCCCTTAAGCGCAAGGTGGCCTCGACGCTGCTGGAGAGCTTCCTGTTCTACTCGGGGTTCTATCTCCCGATGTACTGGAGCAGTCGGGCCAAGCTCACCAACACCGCCGACATGATCCGGTTGATCATTCGCGACGAGGCCGTCCACGGCTACTACATCGGCTACAAGTTCCAGAAGGGCCTCGCGCTCGAGGACGAGGCACGCAAGGCCGAGCTCAAGGACTACACCTACGAACTGCTCTTCGAGCTCTACGACAACGAGGTCGAGTACACCCAGGACCTCTACGACGGGGTCGGGCTCACCGAGGACGTCAAGAAGTTCCTGCGCTACAACGCCAACAAGGCGCTGATGAATCTCGGCTACGAGGCGCTTTTCCCGAAGGACGAGACCGACGTCAACCCGGCGATCCTGTCGGCACTTTCGCCCAATGCCGACGAGAACCACGACTTCTTCTCTGGGTCGGGCTCAAGCTACGTCATCGGCAAGGCCGTCAACACCACCGACGAGGACTGGGACTTCTAGGGGGCAGGTCAGAGGCTTGCTGACCGGTCTAAGGCCGAGGCCAAACTGGTACTAGCGTGCCGTTTGGTCGGTCGGGTTCTTGAAGATCGCCGGGATGTGCTGCCGCCCATCTTCGACGGCATGATCGGTGGCGTCACGGGCCGCTAGGCGGCGGTCACGGCCCACATCTATTCAAGCTCGGCCAGCGAGGCCAGAACGCCAGCCACCATCCGGCCTGTGCGCCGGATGCTCCACAGAGTTTCATGGCCGCGCATATGCCGTCTACTGCTCGGCGGCCTGCCGACAACGGCACGCCGGGAGAGCCTGACGGCGCGCCCGCCTATTGACCCTCTTCGAGGTGACCTTCGGCTCTTCCGACGTGACCGGCTGTCGCGTAAGGCTAAAGGGGCCGGACTACAACACGTTTCGGTCAAGGGTTAGGACAAGACCACAAAGGGCCATCCATGGCGGCACAAAACGGAACGGCCTACCGGGCAATCGTCGACACCCATCGACATCCGGTCGGACCCAAACTCGCAGCCAAGATGGCGGAGGTAGGTCTGTTCGACCCGAACCGAGAATTCCCGCAGACCAATACGCAGGACTTCGTCGTCTATCGCGACTTCTTTGATCTGGACTACGCCATGCCCAAGCAACGCGCTGGCGGCGTCACCCTCAGCCTAGCCAGCAACGGCGGCGAGGTGGACTGGATTGCGCGGGACCTGCTTCACGTCAGCACCGGCGATGCCCTCAAGTTCTTGAATGACGAGTACCTAGAGATCAAGGATCGCTATCCCGGCGAGTTCGCGCTGATGGCCAACGCACATGCGCTCGAAGGGGATTGCCGCCCGGTCGTCGAAGAGATGATCAGCCAGGGCGACGCCAAGGCGATCGCGGTGGCTTCCAGTTACGGTAACGGCTCGGAACGCACCTTTCTCGACAGCCCCAAGGCCGAATGGTTGTGGGAGTTCGCCGAAGCCAACGACATCGTGGTCCACGTTCATCCACCCATGCTGTCGGTCGGCAACGAGGTGCTCATGCAGTACCGGCTCAACGAGGCGGTGGGCCGTCCCTTCGACTCGACAGTCACCGTCGCCCGGATGATCGGCTCCGGCGTGTTCGACCGCCACCCGAAGCTCCAGGTGTTGATCGTCCACATGGGCGGCGAACTCGCATCCATCCTTGGTCGCCTGGACTTCACCTGGCACCTCAACTACCACGGAGTCGACAACCCGCCGGTCGGCAGGCCGTACACGAACTTGCGGCAGCCATCGACATACTTCAAGACCAACATCATGGTCGACTGCATGGGGTTCAACCCCATCGGACTGCGCGCCGCGATCGAGATGTGCGGCGTGGACCGAGTGGTATTCGGCTCCGACTACGGTGCAGTGCCATACGGGATCAAAGAGCATGTACAGATCGTCGAAGACGTAGTTCCGGACCCGGCGGAGCGGCAACTGGTGTTCTGGAGGACGAGCAACGAAGTGTTCCGCCTCGGCTTGGAAGAGAAGCGGGAATCCGATGCCATCGCCATCGGGGCATCGGCATAGTCAGCCCGCTGAGCCCGCGTGGACACTGTCGGTCGAATAAAAGAGCTTTGAATCTTGCAGTGATGGGCACATCGATCGGCGGAGCCCGAGCAAAGGGTGCACGTCGGAAAGCGCGAGCCGACTACTCTCCGTCTCGGGTGGGCGGTGCCGTTGCCCCGGCGGACGCTTCCGACATGATGGTGATGGACTCCCATTCCGCCTCTACGTAGTGCGTTCCGTCGACGACGAGCGCGTCGCCATCCCATTGCGGCGGCCCCTGCTGCGGAAGCGTCGATGCCGGCACTCCGGCGGCCCATTTCACGGCGAAGTACATCCCTGGAGTGTTCCATGAGCGCCGGTCCTAAGGCAGCAGTTGATCAAAACTCTCCTGCCAATCCCTCCCCGGCTTGCAGGTTCCGCTGACCCAAGTGACAGAGGAGGACAGGTGGCTGCGATTTCCGTACGACCGGTCTGATCCTCCCATGCTTGACCGAAACCCCTGTAACAGCTCTTACCAAACCTTCCAGCACCATTTTGACTACACCAATTCTGTTGTTACACAATGAAATGTGAATACTCGGCTGACTAAAGATGGGGGTACGGAGTCCCCAGGGGGCCTGGGCAAGGCGTCTCTGTCAGAACACGGTGTTCTCGGTTGGGCGGTGGTGGGCCGGTCGGTGGGGCCGCGGTCGGGGGACCTACGGCGAGGGGTCGGACTTTGGACTCCATCGCCCCGGCGCGGCGGTCATTAGCGTCGAGGACGGAATCTTGGTGTTCTTAGTAAAGGGCAGCGCAACGCAAGCCTCTCGCTGCGCTCAGTTCTTGCGCCGACGAGGCTCGGAGCGCCGCTTCCGTCCAACGACCTCCTCGGGTGAATCTGCTTTTGCCGCGCCCGAGTCATCATGGGAGAGTCCAGTAATGCGCCCGAATGTGCCCACCCCAGGGATGTCGCGGACAGCTCGGAAGGCTTGATCACCCCGCGCCACCAGGCCCTCTAGCTGTGGCAGCAGCCGATCGACGGCTTCAAAGGTCGGATCAGCGAGCGCCATGTACCTTTCGAGCCTGTCGAGGTTGGTATTGAGGCGCTCGGTCGCGGCTGCCAAGTTCTCGATGAGGTCGGGTAGTTGCGCGACGATGTGGGCAGACGCCATGGGGACACGGAGCGCACCGCTTGTTAAGTCCTGTGCCGCTTGGGCGGCGGCTTGCGCGGCGGCCCGGATGTCGCCTCGCTGCGAACTACTT
>JBBRSC010000301.1:0-3570 GCA_038245795.1 Acidimicrobiales bacterium | reverse complement strand
GCCTGCTCGGCAACGCGGCCGGCATCGATGACGACGACGTCTCGACCGGGCTCTCGTTCGACCGCCTGCAGCGCCGCCCACAATCCCGTGTAGCCCGCGCCGACCACCACCAGATCGGCCGTGATGGTGCTGGTCAATGCCTGGCCCGCGTCGGGACGCTCAGCTCGATCCAACCAGAAAACCTCAGGACGTGCCTGTGACAGGGCATCCATCGGTGACACGGGTATCACCCACTCCATTGACGATGAAGTGCCCAGGCTACCGTTCGCCGTATGCGCACTGTGGTCTGTTCAGAAATTGGTCCGCCGGAGCTGTTGGCGGTCGTCGAACAACCGTCATCACCCTGTGGTCCGCGATCACTTCGAGTCGCCGTCGCAGCGGCGGGAGTGAACTATGTCGACGGCCTCTTCGTCCAAGGGCTCTACCAGATCAAGCCGCCCGTCCCGTTTGTGCCCGGGTCCGAGCTGGCAGGAACCGTGACCGAGATCGGCACCGACGTTGTCGGTTGGTCAATCGGCGACACGCTGATGGCGAACGTTGGTCTCGGCGGCTACTGCGACGAGATCGTGATCGGCGCCCAGCAGGCGATCCGTGTTCCCGCCGGGGTCGACCTCGTTACCGCCGCGGCAATCGGTCAGAGCTACTGCACAGCATGGTTTTCGCTGACTCGCCGGGTCACCGTGACCGAAGGCGACTGGGTCCTCGTGCTCGGCGCCGCGGGTGGCGTCGGCCTCGCATCCATCGACGTCGCCAAGATGCTCGGGGCCCGAGTGATCGCCGTGGCCTCAACGGCCGACAAGCGGCAACTCTGTCTCGACCGGGGCGCCGATGCGGTCATCGACCCCGCGGCCGAATCGGTGAAGGACCGCGCTCGCGAGATCAGCGGTGGCGGGGTCGACATCGCCATCGATCCCGTGGGCGGAGATCTGTCCGATCAGGCGCTTCGCGCGCTCGGCTTCGACGGCGAACTCCTCATCATCGGCTTCGCGTCGGGTGCGATTCCGAAACTGTCGGCCAACCAGATCCTGTTGAGGAACCGACGAGTCGTTGGCGTCGACTGGGGCGCCTGGGCGATGGCAAACCCTGACGACAACGCGTCGCTCGCTGATGAGGTCCTGGTTGCGGTGGCGGCAGGGTCACTGAAACCAATTCAACCGTCGATGTATCCCCTCGAGGCAGCGGGCGAGGCACTGCGGGATCTCCTCGATCGACGCCTCACCGGCAAAGCGGTACTCACATCGGGGCGCTAGGTTGCCGGCCATGAGCATCTTTGATCTGGAACTGAACGCCCTCGATGGCACGCCCGCCGTCCTCGACAATGCCCGCGGCAAGGTCGGCCTGTTCGTCAACGTCGCTTCGAAATGCGGCCTGACCCCTCACTACACGGGCCTCCAGGAGCTGTACGAAAAGTTCGGCTCCGACAAGTTCACCGTTGTCGGCTTTCCCTGCAACCAGTTCGGCGCGCAGGAGCCCGGCACCGCCGAAGAAATCAGCGAGTTCTGTTCGCTCAACTACGGCGTGACGTTTCCTCTCTCCGAGAAGCTCGACGTCAACGGCGACGATCGTCATCCGCTCTACGCCGAGCTCACCAAGGCTGCTGACGCCGAGGGCAAGGATGGCGACATCTCGTGGAACTTCGAGAAGTTCCTGGTTGGCGCCGACGGCGATGTCATTGCGCGTTTCGGCCCGATGACCGCACCCGATGACGCCGCGCTCGTCGGTGCCATCGAGTCCGCCCTCGCCTAAAGCGAGGTCGGACTGCGCTCAGCCTTCTCAGTCCAGGTCCACGGCGCGCCACGGAATGTGCTCAGCATCGAGCACACGTGGCAGGACGCCCCGGATGGCTTCGGCGGACAGGAGCACCGTTGCATCGAGCGACACAGCGGCGGCGGTTGCCTCGAGGTTCAGGACGTTGAGTCTCGGGTGGCGTTCGGCCAGCCTGGCCATGATCGGAACGATCGATCTTGCCTCGGGTAGGACGATCTCACTCGGCAACACGAGAAGGCTTCGGATTGCCACGCGCTGATGGGCTTCACCGAGCTTCGCGAACGGACCCGACAGATGACCGCCGGCCCCTGCGACCGCCGCACGGCAAGCGCGGTAGTACCAATACGACGTGGTGTGGAGGTCGCCCCGTTCTTTGAGACCGACGAGGAGGTATTCGATCAGCAGCCGGTCGTCGATCAGCAGCCGGCCCGGCGAGTCACCCACTTATTGGTCGGAGAGGTCCGGATCAGTCAGGGCCGCGACCGCATCCTCGTATCGCTCGCGCAGGACGTTGCGCAGTTCCTGACGGGCGACATCAACTCCGCCGGGCACGATCAAGGCTGCATCACCAAGATCGATGATCCCGATTTCGCCACCGGCATCGATACCCCATCGGTGACGCAGCTCGGCGGGCAGGCTCGTTTGACCTCGCTGAGAGACTTTGGCAGTTGCTGTTGGAGACACGACTGCATTGTACGAAGTTGTTTGTTACAAGGCAACCCAGGTCACGATGGCGTCGACGGAACTACGCACCCCAGGGGGCGACTAGCGGACGTTCCACCAGGGGTTCGTCGCGAAGTCGGCCGCCGACTGATCCACCCAGACCCGGTCGGGGGCAGCAGATGTAAATGGCGCCCACGTACCCGTCGTGGCCACGGTGACGGACCCTGGAGTGACCGACGTCCGCGGTCCGAACACGCTGCTCTCATAGAACACACGGTCGTTCACGCCATTGCTCCAGTACCGGAGGTCGCCGGCCCCGATCCACGATCGTGCCGCAAGGATTGTTGGCGGGCTCGGCGGGATGATGAACGACGAAGAGAACGCTGTGGGTCCGGAGCCGATTGACGCCGTCACCGTTGAACCAACCTCAGTCAGGCTGGCGGGGGTTGCGGCGGCGTACGGAGCCGACTCGTTGGTGATGCCCACTGGGTCGAGCGAGGGCACACTTGAACGCACCTCGAGCAGTGCTGTTCGCAGTGCTGTGCCATCGGAAACCGTGGTACTCCATTCGGCCCGGACACCGTTGATGGACCCGGTGACTCGTCTCATGGTGAGGGTCAGCCACTGTCCGGCGGTCGCGTCGCCGTCCTGGAGGAGGCTCGGAGCGAGGTTGAGTCCTGCCGGAATATTCGCCGCAGCAGCAAAGGCCGCAAGGTCACCGGCAGCGATCTTCCAATGCCACGAAACCGACGGTGGCGAAGCCTCCGTGGTCGACGAAACCACCGGCTCGGCCGCGCCAGTCAGTACCTGGTACGCCTGAACGTTGGTCAGGCCCCCGTACAGCGACTTCTTGAGGCTGGACAAAGACGCCAACGTTCCCGACGCGACCCGACCGTCAGGCTCGGAGACATTCCACCAGGGGCTGATGAGGAACTGGATCTTCTCGAGATAGACGAGCACGTGCGCCGGCGTCGGGGTGACCAACGGTGCCCACACCGTGTCATCGGTGATGGTGACGTCCGCCGGGTTCACAGCGATCAGCGATGCGCTGTGTGAGCTGGAGTTGTGGAAGATTCGATCGTTGACCCCGTTCAGCCAATAGATGTAGTCATTCGCGGTCACCCATTGGATCGTGGGCGT
>JBBRSC010000300.1:0-3571 GCA_038245795.1 Acidimicrobiales bacterium | reverse complement strand
TGGCGTTGCGGTGGTGGTCGGTGGTGTCTTCAACAGCGGTGTGCTCGCCGCCGGTGGGCCGCACGGTGTTCCCGGGCCAGCGATCGGCTCGCGCACGTTCGAGTACGGGCCGGTACCCCACGACGTCCAACGCCAAGTCGCTCGGATCGAGCGAGCATGCACGGTGGCCGGCGTTGCGCTCGGGGCCGCTGCGCTTCAGTTTCCGTTCCGCTTCCCCGGCATCACATCAGTCGTCGTTGGCGCTCGATCCCCCCACGAACTCGCTCAGGATCTGAAGTGGGCCAGCGTGCCGGTTCCCGACGATCTTTGGGAGGACATCGGCTGATCGGGGCCGATAACACCCCACCGGGAAGGGCGGGCTAACTAGCCGACCGTGCACGGGCTCGCGTCGATCGCCATCGCTACCCGAGTCGACGGAGCCTCACGGGCTCGATCGAATCGTCGAGTTGTCGTTGGCGGCGATCTCCGCCGGATACACGGTGCCTGCTCCGACGGGAACAACCAGGGCTCGCAGCGCACGCCGTAGCTGAGTGCCGTTGGCTACTCGGACCGGGCCAGTCGTGCCGTGACGAGAACCTCGCCTCGAACATCGCTGAGGTCGGTCGGGTGACCGTCGCAGACGGCGAGCAATTCCTCGGCAATCGGCCACAGCTGCTGGATCGGGGCAGGCGTATCAGTCGCCAGGATCAGATCTGCGGCGGCTCGCCATGGGGTGGGGTCCGATGCGCTCGGGGTGACGGCGACGGGTCCGAGCGCGTCGACGAATCCGTCGAAGGGCTGAGCGAGCCGTCCACCGGGCAACAGCGCATGTCGGCTGTACCACTTCGACGGTTCGCAGCAACCGGCCAGCACGGCGATTGCCTCGGCAACATCCTGATCACCTCCGGCCAGTTCGAGCCATCGCGCCGTTCGCAGTGCTTCGACGTCAATCGACGTCGACGCCGCCAGGAAGTCGGCGAACCAGCTCAGTCGCTGTCCGAGAGTCGGATCAACAGCGGTGGTTCCGCTCCACAGTACGTCTGCGACGGCCGCTCCGGTCGGCCACAATCGCATCGACAAGTTCTGTTCCGTCACCAATTCGGACCACATGCAGGCCTCACCGCCCAGCACGGTCGACGGATCCACGAACTCGGGCGTGGCGCCGTTCCCGTCGGCCTCCTTCCCCCCGGCGTCATTGTCGTCAGCATGGTTGTCGAACGCGGCGGCGATCGGGCCCCAGGAGCCCAGTCGGGAATCGGCGTAGACGCGTTGCCGGTTCTCGATCCAACCGGCCGCATCGACAAGGGGATTCACATGATGATGCGCCGGGTCGTAGCCGAGATCGAGGTAGTACGGCGTCGAGAACATGACCGGTTGATGCGCGGCGGCCGCCGAACGGAGTCGTCGATGGCCTCGCCAGACCTGGGTCACCACCTCGGTCGACAGATCAGGATGCCACGCCTCGTCCCACACGACCGGGGTTCGTCCGAGACCCAACACCAGGTCGGTGACGCGTTGAGTGAACTGACGCTGGACGATCGCGACATCGTGGGTCGGCCACGCTTCGGGGGCCACTTCATCGCCGCCGATGTGGATGTATCGATCGGGAAACAGCTCGACCACTTCGCGCAACAGTTGCTCGATGAACTCCGCGACGACGGGGGACGCCGGGTCCAGCGCGACGGTGGCGATCCCCAGGGTCGTTCGCAGTTCGAATGGTCCCGGGGTGGCGGCGAGATGGGGATAGCCGACCAGCCACGAGGTGACATGGCCGGGCATGTCGAGCTCGGGCACGACACGGATGCCTGCGTCGGAGGCGTGGTCGACGATTCGTGAGATGTCATCGCGCGTGAAGTATCGGCCGTCGGTGCCGAGGCGGTGCAGGTCGGGCCATCGCCGGCTCTCGATTCGGAACGCCTGATCGTCGGAGAGATGCAGGTGCAAGACGTTGAACTTGGCGGCGGCCATCGCGTCGAGCGTGTCGACGATGGCGTCCACTCCCAGCCAGTGTCGGCACGGATCGATCAGCAGGCCGCGCCATCCGAACGCCGGCGTGTCGTCGATCAGGACATGGGGGAGTTGGCCGGCGGAGTCGGGATCATGAGCCAGCTGCAACAGCGTCTCGGCTCCGCGACGCGCTCCGATATTGGTTGCGGCGGTCAGTGTCACACCTGTGGAATCAATGTGGAGGGTGTACGACTCGTCGGTACCCATCTCAGGTGTGACTGGCAGCACCTCACCGATGTCGATCGTGATGCGCATCGGATCGCCAGCGGAACCCACCGGCCAAGCGTTGAGTAGTCGCGCTCGGACGGCGGGGGTGGGGTTCCCGAGAATCGAAAATGGCCCGAGAGGCGAGTGCGTCCCTGTCAACGTTGCCGAGCGGGGCGTGGGGATCAGAAGAAATGAACTCACCAGCGAAGTTCACCAGATCCGGCGCTTGGGGGCGATGTCTGCCAAACGCCTCTCGTCGGCTCCCGGTTCCTCGACCCGGGTCAATCGCTCTCGACGCAGACGGCGCTCCGCGAGATCGAGGCAATCGACCTGGCGGGAAGCCTGCTCCCGGGCTTCTCATTGCCGCCGAAGTGTCGATCGACCCTGGCCGTGTGGTCGGCAACCGAGCAGGATCGGGCGGTGACCGATCACTCGCACCACTTCACACTGTTTTCGCCATCTTCCACGGTGCGCCCGCACTGATTGTCATCTACGCCACCAGCGCGGGTGGCGTTCACGACTGTTTCCTGGCGGCGGAGAACATCCTGCTCGCCGCTGGCGCGCTCGGTCTCGGGACATGTCCGATCGGTTTGGCGATACCGTGTTTCGACCGCCCCGACGTGAAGGCGGAGCTGGAAGTCCCCACTGACTACCTCACTGCGCTCCCCATCGTGATCGGCGTGCCGGCGGGTCCGGTCGCACGGCCGCATCACGAGCCGCCGAATGTCCTCGCCCGTCGTCACCCGGGTGTCGCTCCGTCATGATCGCAGTCGGCCGCCCACGGTGGCCTTGAAGATCGCGCTTCATCCAGCGTCTTGTGGGCCACCCGGCGCCTGTACCGACGCGTTGTCCGCATTCGTTTGCTTCTCACGACGACGCGACGCTCGGAGAGCATTGCCGAGACCCCGAGCGACGTTGGGGTCGAACCCGCCGACGTCCTGCCACCTCACCGTTCCGGTGCGGTCGACGAGGAGCAGCGTGATGGTCGATCGGTCCTCGATCCCGAGGGGCCGTGTCAATCGGTTGATGTCGCCGTAGATGGTGAGTGTTCGTTGCAGGATGACCGGCTCGCGGATCGACGCGGCCATGCCGCCGTCGATGAAGTTGCGCACGGGTGCCCAGATCCGACCGATCGTGGGGAGTTCGTAGAAGCGGATGCCAGGATCAGTCAAGGCGCGTTTCTCGATCCATGGCACCCATGAATCGACGAGGTCTTGGTGGTTGCGGTTGAACGCAATGAGGACGATGTTGCGGTCGCCGTCGAACGCCTCGGGCAGCGTGACATCGTGACCTTGAAGGTTTCGAGCAGCGATGCTCGGGAAAGCTCGGCTTGTCCGCACCCTGGTCAGACTAGAGCGTGCGCGATATGTGGGCTTCG
>JBBRSC010000299.1:0-3578 GCA_038245795.1 Acidimicrobiales bacterium | reverse complement strand
GATCGAAGATGGTGCGTTCTTTGGCGAAGTACTCCTCGAGCTGCTGTTGCGCCGCCGTCAGCGTCGGGTCGGTCGCGCTCGCGACCGTATCGAACTCGTGATGTCCGCTGTGTTCGACCTCGAACAACATGGCCCGGAGTCCGACATCGGACGCCACAAGGGTCAGTATCCCGACCGGGCTTGGCATTTGTGCTGATCGAAGTGTGGCCGATCGAAGTGTGTCAGTCATTGGTCAGCTCTCCAGAGATGCATGGTGGCGGTGGATCGCCAGGGGGCCCAGCGGTCGGTGTCATGGGGACCATTGCCGGCGCGCTCGAGGGCTCGGCGCACGATCAGGTCGGTCGTCAACAAGATGTCAGGGTGACCTGAGCGCATCACGACGTAGTCGGCGGTCCAGGGGCCGATGCCAGCTCGCGCCAACAACGACGATCGAAGCTCGGCGAGATCCTCTGCCACGCCGAAACGGACATCGCCATCGATGACTGCCTGCGCCAACGCAATGATGGTCATCGCTCGTCGCCTCGGCAGTGGGAACTGGGACGGCACCAGACCAGCCATCACCTCGGCGGTTGGGAAAAGCCGCGTGATGTTGGCTGCATCTGGCACGACAATCGCCTCGGGCAATGGCGTGCCGTGTTCTGCGACGACGCGACCGAGCAGGGTCCGCGCGCCGCACACCGAGATCTGTTGGCCGACGATCGCGCGCACGGTCAGCTCGAACCCGTCGACCGTCCCGGGAATCCGAAGGCCGGGATGGCGATCGACCATCTGGGCCAGGGGTGGTTGCGCACCAAGGACGCGATCGACTTCTTCAGGATCACCATCGAGATCGAACATGCGTCGAAGACGCGCGACGCCCGCTGCCAGATCGGCCAGATCCGACAACCACCAACGGGTCTCCACCGCCCCGTCATCGAAGCTCAACGACACGACCGCTGGGCCGTTCGGCAGTCGAAGGCTTCGGGTGTACCAACCGTCGTCGCTCATCGACTCGGCGCCGTCGATGCAACGCGCCCGAAGAAACCCGATCATCGCCGCCCGGTCGTAGGGCTCCCGATGGGCAACCCGAATTCGCACGACCCCCGCACGTGACTCACCCGCGCTGGACCGTGCTCCCCGGCTCGCTCGGATCCGCAGGTCGGTCGGCGTCAGGGCATAGGTGGCGCGGACGTCATCGTTGAATTGGCGGATGCTGTCGAAGCCGGCCGCGAACGACACGTGGGTGAAGGACATCGTGGTTGATTCGATCAGCGTGCGGGCCGTGCGCACCCGCTGTGCCCGGGCAATGGCCAATGGCCCAGCTCCGAGCTCGGCAGTCATGAGTCTGGTGAGATGCCGTGGGCTGTAGCCAAGCCCAGACGCCAGGCCCGGGACTCCAACACGGTCCACTTCGCCATCAGCGATCAGACGCATGGCGCGGGCAACGACGTCTTGGCGGGCGTTCCATTCCGGTGAACCCGGCGACGCATCCGGTCGACATCGTTTGCACGCCCGGAGATTCGCTCCCTGGGCGGCAGCCGCGGTTGGAAAGAAGCGGACACTTTGGCGCTTCGGTGTCCGGGCCGGACACGACGGCCGGCAGTAGATGCCCGTGGTGACCACACCCACGATGAACACACCATCGAAGCGGCGATCGCCCCGCTCGCAGATCCGGAAGCGGTCGTCGTCGTTCACTAGGTCATCCTGACTCGCTCCGGGGGCATCGGCTAGCGGAAATCGGACACAGCGCTACTTCAGGGTTTTGAGGTACTCGATCAACGTGTCAATCTCTTCGTTCGTCAGGTCACCTTTCGCCATGACACCCACCGAGCCCTTGACGATCTTGGCCTGTGGCTGTCGGATCGACTCGATGATGTACGCCCGATCGGCGGTCACGGTGGAGCCATCTTCCAGTGTCACCTGCGATTCCCAGAGTCCCTTCCATGTCGGGCCCGCCGCTCTCGTGCCGTCCGAGGAGTGACACGCGGTGCAGCCCTTGTTCTGCGCGACCTGCTGCCCCTCCCCAGCAACACCTGTGGCCGTGACCTCATCTGCCTTGCATGCACCTCCAACCATCAGTGATCCCACCATCATCGCCAGCGCCAATGTCCTCAATTTCATCACGGCGAAGCGTACGCCGTCGGGGCTGGTTTAGAGCTCTGCGAGTTTCACCCCTCTCAATCCATGGAGACACCAGCGCTCACGTTCCCTCCGACTCGCCGCCACTGGGTTGGCGATCGGTCTCGCAATCACCGGCTGCTCCAAGAAGGCGGATGTCTCGTCGACCACCAACACGACGACCACTGCCGACAAGGCGACGGCCTCCACCACCACGATTCCATTCGGTTCGTTGGTCACCGAGGGCAGCGGCGCGGGCGGCAAGCTCGTTGTCTGCTCCGACATCCCCTACCCGCCGCTCGAATTCGAGAACCCGAACAAGGCCGGCAAGTACACCGGCTTCGACATCGACATGATGACCTACGTGGCTGCTCAGAAGGACATGTCGATCGACGTCAAGGTGACGCCCTTCAACGGAATCATCGATGCACTCAACTCGAGTTCGTGCGACGTGATCGCCTCTGCACTCAGCATCACTGATGAGCGCAAGCAGTCCATCGCCTACTCCGATGCGTACTACGACTCAGCGCAATCGCTGGTCATACGAGCCGACGAAAAGGACACCATTAAGGATCTGGCGAGCCTCAAGGGCAAGATCATCGGTGTCCAGACCGGCACGACTGGCGCCTCCTACGCCAAGGACAATGCCAAGGACGCCACCATCAAGGAATTCGGCCAGTCCGATGAGCTCTTCACGGCGCTGGGCACCAGCGACATCGACGCCATCCTCCAGGACGGTCCGGTCAACGCGTATGGCGTCAAGCAGAACCCCAAGTACCTCTATCTGCAGGAGTTCAAGACCGGCGAGCAGTACGGCTTCGGTATCCGTAAGAACGACGCGAAGACATTGAAGCTCGTCAATGACGGTATCGCCGCTGCCAAGGCGGACGACACGTACAAGAAGCTGTTCGACCAGTACCTGACGGTCGCCAAGTAGCCGACATGAGCAAGCGCACCAAGACGATCGCGATCCAGTGGGGAGTGTTTGCGGTCGGCTTGGGCGTGGTGTCGCTCGTTCTCTACTCCACGGTCAGCTGGGCGAAGCTGGGCGACGCCTACTTCCGGTGGGACGTTTTCAAGGCCCAGTTTCCGGTGATGATCACCGAGGGCGTCGTCAACACCCTCGTCTATACGTTCATTGCCTTCACCGGCGGCCTGGTGTTCGCGCTGATCGCCGCCACCATGCGGCAATCGCAGGTGGTTCCCGCGCGTTGGCTGGCAACGACCTACGTCGAAGTGCTCCGCGCATTGCCGGCGTTGCTCACCATTCTGCTCGTCGGCTACGGCATCAAGATCGCCTTCAGCGACTACGAGATTCCAGCGTTCTTCAATCAGAACTACGGCAAGGGCGGGTTGGCACTCGCGCTCGTCGCCGGGGCATACATGGCCGAGAACATCCGCGCCGGCCTCCAGGCAGTTCCCCGGGGTCAGACCGAGGCAGCCCGATCACTGGGGTTGAGTTCCGGCCAGACGCTCCGCCG
>JBBRSC010000298.1:0-3579 GCA_038245795.1 Acidimicrobiales bacterium | reverse complement strand
TGGAAGAACGCCTTCGACGCTGGCGAATGGGGACTCGGGCGGATGACGCAGTCGCTGGAGCTCGGATGTGACTGTCTCGGGGAGATTACGTACCTGGATGCCGTGATGGCCAACGAGCAAGGGGACCCGTGGGTGGTCCGCAACGCCATCTGTATCCACGAGGAGGACACGGGCATCGGCTGGAAGCACGTCGATCTGTGGTCGGGGGGTCATGAAACCAGGCGGGGGCGAAGACTCGTCATCAGCCACATCGCCACGGTCGGGAACTACGAGTACGCCTTTTATTGGGCGTTGCATCTCGACGGAACCGTGCAGCTCGAGGTGAAGCTCACGGGCATCATGTCGCCGATGGCCATCGAGCCGGGGAGCGAACCACCGTACGCAGTGGTCGTCGCACCTGGCGTTGCCGCGCCGGTTCACCAGCACCTGTTCTGCGTGCGTCTCGATCTCGATGTTGACGGCCCGGACAACATCGTGGTCGAAACCAACGTTGAAGCAATGCCGATGGGTCCCGCCAATCCGTGGGGAAACGCCTTTCGGCCGGAGCCCACGGTGCTGGCCACCGAGCGGGTTGCGCAGCGCACCACCAATGCGGCGACCTCGCGATCGTGGAAGGTGCTGAGCTCGACGGCGCGCAATCGCCTCGGTCAACCGACCGGGTACAAACTGATGCCCACCATGGCGACGCCCACGTTGCTGGCGCACCCGGACTCACCGATCGGGCGACGCGCAGCCTTTGCGCAGCACAATCTGTGGGTCACGCCGTATCGAGCCGACGAACGTCGAGCAGCGGGTGAGTTTCCCAATCAACACGTCGGGGGAGCGGGCCTGCCGGCATGGACCGCACAGGATCGGGATCTGAGCGACACCGACATCGTGCTCTGGTACTGCTTCGGCGTGACGCACATTCCGCGGCCGGAGGACTGGCCCGTCATGCCGGTGGAGGTCACCGGCTTCCTGCTGCTGCCGGTTGGCTTCTTCGATCGCAACCCGGCGCTCGATGTACCGCCGACGAGTGGCGGCGCCTGTCACGCCGGGTAGCCGCGCTGGGCTCAGCTGATGGGGCCTCGGTCGAAGACGTACATCTGATTGGTTGGATCGACCGATGAGATCAAGCTCGCCGCCATGACGGTGAAGGTGACATAGCGCCCGTTGGCCGAGATCGCGGCGGCACCTACCTCAGGTGTTTCGCCACCGGTCGACGTTCGTGACGCTCGGAATGTCGTACCCCCCGTGAGATCGCGCACGAATGCTTGAGATACGACTCCAGTGGAGATCTCAGGTGAACCCGACAGGAACGTCACGAAACGCCCGCTGGCTGAGATGAGCCCTTGGCCACCTCTCGCTGACAGTCGACCGCCACTGCTGGTGACGCCGGCCAGCGTGTTGGTGCCGGCAGCGACGTTGCGAACGAAGACGTCGGACGTATCGCCCGAATCTCCGGCGACGATGAAGTTGTCCTGGCTCACGAACGCCACCTTGGAGCCGTCGGCGGAAATGGACGAGTCATAGGACGAAGCCTCCACCTGGGAACCGTTAGCTCTCACAGAGATCCGCTGAACCGTGCCGTCGGACAGGCGTTTCACGAAAACATCCCCTGACGCGTTGGTGTCATCAGCAACAAGGTTCGTGGCGTTCGACTCAAAGACAACGACGGTTCCGTCGCCAGCGATCATCGCCTTGGAGGAGGAATCGTTCCCCAATACACCGACGCTGTCCGATGACACCAACGTCGTGGACATACCTTCCCGGAGAAAGACGTCCTGGGCTCCGTTGGTATCTCCGACCACAAGGTTGCTCGCGGCAGATCCGAAGACCACCTTTGAGCCGTCATCGCTGATGGATGGTCGTTGGCTGTGATCGTCGGCCTTGAGGCCCCCATTCGTTTTGCTGATGAGTTCATTGAGCCCGGTCAGGCGATCCCAGCGGAAGATGTCGTCGAAGCCATTCAGGTCAGGTGTCACAATGTCGGACGAACTGGACCCGTAGACGACGTAGCGGCCATCGGGTGTCATCTGAGGCGAGGTGGAGAAGCCGTTGGATTCGATGGTCGTGTCCCCGGCCACGTGGCTCACGCGGGTGATCGTGCCGGTGACCATGTCTTTGAGAACAATGTGTCCGTAGGTGTCCGATCCGGCGGGCAGGTTGGTGGAGCGGGTCATGAAGACGACGTAGCGGCCGTCGTCGGAAATGTCGCCGACGTCGGATCGACCGTCGCCCGCAATACCCGAGTCAGTCACGGACACGGGGCGGACGGTGCCATCTCGCCCGTAGGGCACGGCGGTCGTCGTCGTTGGCGGAGTCGTTGACGTCGTTGTGCGGGCCCGAAGTATGGAAACGATCAGCTGGGCGACCTGTTCCTTGGTGGCAGCCCGAACCCATCGGCCGTTCTGGCAGCGGAGTACGTAGGTGCCGTCGTCACCGAAATCGGTGGTTCGACAGCGGGCGCCGGCACGTACGCCCGGGACGCAGGCGGAGGCCCCAACGGCAATCAGGACTGTGAGTGCAACAACGCGAGATGTGCGGTTCATGTGTTGTACATCGGCCAGCTGAGGCGTGACCTGAGGTCTACGCTCCCCGACATGTCAGCACCGCTCGGAATCTTCCTCCAGACCCCAACCGTCGACGAGCTCATCGTTCAGTCGGAGGCTGCGGTGGCGAGGGGGATCCAATCAATCTGGACCCCACAGATCTTCGGGTTGGATGCCATCACCGCATTGGCCATCGTGGGGAGCGCAGTGCCTGACGTGCGATTGGGGACGGCCGTGGTGCCGACGTATCCCCGCCATCCCATGATGCTCGCAGCTCAAGCGCGAACCACGAACCAGATCGTCGACGGTCGGTTCACGCTCGGGATCGGGCTCTCACATCAGATCGTGATCGAGCACATGTTGGGCATGAGCTTCGACAAACCAGTGCGCCATCTTCGCGAGTACCTCGATGTGCTGTTGCCCCTCGTTCGTGGTGAGGCCGCCGACGCCACAGGTGAGACGCTGTCATTCCACGGTGCGCTCGAGGTGGAGACCGATCCGGTTCCCGTGCTCGTGGCAGCGCTCGGCACCCAGATGTTGACGATGGCCGGTCGGCGAACCGAGGGCACCGTGACGTGGATGACGGGCCCGACGACCATTCGCGATCACATCGTGCCGACCATCTCGACAGCGGCCACCGAGGCGGGGCGTCCGGCGCCGCGCATCGTGGCCGCGTTGCCCACGTGCGTGACCGATGATGCAGCTGCGGCTCGGGCGACGGCCGGGCAGATGTTCGAGATGTACGGCTTCCTGCCGAGTTATCGCGCAATGCTCGATCGTGAGGGCGTGGCCGGCCCCGCAGATGTCGCACTGGTCGGATCTGAAGCTGAGGTACGCGCCGGGATCGAAGCGGTCCTCGAGGCGGGTGCCACGGAGTTCGTCGTGGTGCCGTACTCGAATCGCGAACGAACGCTCGACCTCGTCCAGTCCATGCTCTGACCCGCACCCAAAAGAAATTCTCGGGGTTGTGGTCCATCGGGTACCCCCTAGGGGTATAGTTGAGACATGGATCACGGCGCTCCGGGGTATCACGACCGCACCAAGGAAC
>JBBRSC010000297.1:0-3604 GCA_038245795.1 Acidimicrobiales bacterium | reverse complement strand
GTCCGAAAGCCGTGGCGAACCCTCGCGATGTTGCCGAGGCATTGGAACAAGCGGTGACGACCATTCAGGGTGCGTTCTCTGACCCGACCGCATCCGTTCCGACCAGACCCGTTCCAACGAGAGCCGCCGCTCGCACCGGGTGGGACGACATTGCCGACCGATGGCTCGACGAACCCGCCGAGATCGCCCAGCGCGGCGCTGCATTGGATCTGATCCTCGTGCATCTTGGATCGATGTCGAATCTGTTCGCGGCGACGGGCTGGATGATCGTCGACCTCCTCAGCCACGATGCACTCCGCGCCGCGGCGTTCAAGGACCCCGCGCTCCTCGAGGGATGCGCCCTCGAATCAACCCGCCTGGCTCAACGGTCAATCATGCTGCGAGAGGTCATCGCCGATCGCGTGGCCTTCGATACTGGCGAAATGATCTACGAACTCGATCGCGGAACCACCATCGCCACGCTATTGCCGCTGCTCAATACGAGCGCAGCCGACGGTCTCGATCAGTACGACCCGACGCGTTGGTCACGACGCCGGCTGACGAACGATCTTCCGGCGCGTGAGTTGGTGACGGCCTTCGGCCACGGTCGGCACACCTGTCCTGCCCAGCCCTTTTCGCTGCACGCCATGTGCGCGAGTGCGACCGCCCTGTTCGAGACCTGTGAACTCCACCCGCAATTCGTTGGCGCCGAGCCAGCGCGAGCACAGATCGGCGGGGTCGCCCGTAGCCAGTCACCGTGTCTGTTGGAGTATCGACGACGTTGATGAGTTGTTGACTCACCTCGGCGCGCCGATCGTTCTTCCCGCCTACGATCACGAGGTCGACACCGAGGAGGATGTGCGTGATGACTCAGCAACATCGATGGACCCATTGGGGCCTGGCCCTTCTGGCCGCTGGCACTGTTCTGATCGGAGGAGCTTGCGGGAGCGACACGGTCACGGCGTCCACCTCCAAAACCGAGGCAACCACCACGACCGAGGCGTCCCCAGACACGACCACCACCCGGAAAACGTCAACGACGACGACGACCACTGGGCTCGCAACGGACCCAACGACCACGGTCCTCTCGTCGGGTGGAAACGGAACTGATGCCACCACCGCACCTGGTGACGTGACGTGGTCAACCAACGCCGCTGATCTCCGCGGGCAGGACGGAAAGCGGTTCGCTTATTCCTGCAGCGCCGCCGGAACCCCCTCGACCGTCTGGGGATCTGGCCCGTATACCGACGATTCATCAGTGTGCACCGCCGGTGTCCACGCTGGCGTGATCACCGTCGCGGGAGGCGGACGGGTCGTGATCGAGATCAGTCCCGGTGAACCTACGTACCAGGGAACGGTGGCCAACGGCGTCACCACATCCGACTACGGCTCGTGGAGCGGGAGCTACAAGGTTCTCAAGTAGGGCGCCGCGATGGCAGAATTGTCACATGCTGCTGCCCGACGGAGTTGAGGTTCACAACCTGGAGTGCCACGCCGACGAGCGTGGACGGCTCACGGAGCTCTTCAAGAGTTCGAGGCTGGGTGTCGAGATCCAACAGGTCAACCTGTCGAATTCGAATGCTGGGTCCTTGCGGGGCGTTCATTGCCATCTGCACCATGACGATCTGATGGCGGCCGCCCACGGGTCGTTCGAGCTGGGTCTCCACGACCTCCGACCTGGGTCTCCGACCGAAGGCCTCTCGGCGACGATGCGGGTCTCTGCCTTTCAGCAGATCGTCCGGATCCCGGTGGGCGTAGCGCACGGGTTCTTCTTCGCCAAGGACACCTCGATGATCTACGCCTTCACCAAGGCCTACGACCCCGAAGATGTGCTCGGCTGCCGCTGGGACGACCCCGAGCTCGGATTCGAGTGGTCGATGACCGGCGAACCAGCGCTGTCCGAACGCGATCAATCGGCTGGAACCCTGGCCGAACTCCGCGACGAGATCAGGTCGAGGTACCTCGACCTGAGGAGCCGAACCAACGCTGACACGATCTCCGGACGCGCCTCACCAAGCTGATGAGTCGCCTCGACGGCGCAGCGGCGACCAGCGACTCGGCAACCTCGGCTCGTCGAGTCTCGCGATCCCGCTCGTTGGTCATGGCGACGTAATGCTCGCGGAGCTCCGCACGATCGGATTCCGACGAGGTCAAACGAGCACGGAGTTCCGCCGCCTCGCTGCCGAGCCGATCACGCTCAGCGATGGCCATGGCGTGTCGGGCGTCAGCATCCGCCACCCGCGACACCAAACTGTCCGAGTGGTTGCGTTCAAGCGCAAGGAGATCGTTGGCGTCGAGCGCCCAACGACGCCAGTTCGATGCCGACGACCTGATCTCCTGATCGACCTCCATCAACAGCGATTCGACGCCGTTGAGCGTCGAGAGCCGCTCCGACCAGATCGCCAACTCGGCGAGACGCTCGTCGATGCCGACCCCGATACGCAACACACTCGGGAGCCGCAACGCCGTCGGAGCCGCAGTCGTGGCCCTCACCCAACTCTGACTGAACACCTGTCGGTACATCCACTCGTCGGTGAAGTGCCCGGTCGGCGTGTCCCGCCATCCGAACGGCAGGCGGAGGTAGGCCTTGAGGGTATGGGCGAAGCCGGTCAGGCTCAGGAGCGAGCGGTCCCCGTCGGCCACCATTCGGGTCCACGACGTGTCGGACAGATCGATCGGCTCGACAGCGATGCTGCCGTGTTCGTTGATCAACATCGGGAGCGAGAACACCACGTCGTGATCGACCAGCGCCGCCGTCACAGATTCAACGTGATTCGCCAGGAGAAGATCGTCATCGCTGAGGTAGACGACGATGGGGCGAGTCGACTCGGTGAGGACGCGGTGGCGATGCAGCTCGCCGGTCCGACCGGATTTCGGGAGATCGAGAAACGTGATCCGATCATCTTCTGGCATCAGCGATGCGAGAAGATCCCGCGTGTCGTCGCCCACCGCATCGCCGATGACGACGATCTCGAGATCTTCGATCGTCTGGCGACGGGCGCTCGCAATCGAGTGCGCCAGCAAGGCAGCATGGTCGTGGGTCGGGATGAGAACGATCGCGCCAGACGTCATGATGCCCGTGCTCCCGCCAAACGACGGAGTTCCTCGATGGTTCGAACCACAATCAGACCGTCAGCGCCAGTCGATCGTGGAGCGGGGCCACCTTCGAGGTACCCCACGAACTCTCGCAGCTCGGCGAGCAGCGGGAGTTCGACCGAGGAAGCCTCCCGACGTTCGATGGTCCCGTCCGGGCGGGTGATCTGGAGGTGATCGTCCCAGCCATCGGCCAGGCGGGCTGTTCCTTCGCTACCGAACACCTCAACGGTCCGGGTGTAGGACGTGGCAGCGGTGGACATGTCGAGCGCGTGCCACGTGTTGTCCGAGAAACGGAGAATTCCGAACATGGATTCGAATCGATACTCACCATCGATGACAGCGTGGACACCAACCGCCGCCTCCGGTGTGGGAAAGGCACCGAAAACCTCACGCGCGATCGCCAAGTCATGCGGTATCAAAATCCAGGTGCCGTCGACATCGTCGTGGAGGGACTCGGGCTGTACCCGCACGGTGCGGAGGCCGGAGACAACACCCAGAGCACCGCTGCGAACGAGGTTGCCCATCAACT
>JBBRSC010000296.1:0-3611 GCA_038245795.1 Acidimicrobiales bacterium | reverse complement strand
GTAGCGACCATATCGTTGGGAGCGATCAGCGCGGACTTAGGGGAGAATACGTCGACCCACTGGCTGGCTGGAGCCGCGAAAATGAACCCGTCCGACCGGCAGGAGCAGTACCGCCAACACGAGTGAACCCCAAACATCTGGCGGTCATTCGTGTCGATCTCGAAGCGCTCATACGTGGTGCTGTCACCGGCGACGAACTGTGTGAGATCACCGGTATCGGACCGATCCCCGTGTCGGCCGCCCGCAGACTCCTCAGTGAGTCGATCCTGAAGTTGGTCATCACGAACGGTGTCGACGTCGCAAACGTGACCCACCTCGGCCGCGGAGTCAACGCCGCCCAGCACATCGCCCTGTTGTGGACACACCCGATGTGCACTGTTGAGGGCTGCAACCGCACCAGAACCCAGAACGACCATCGCGTCCCCTGGGCCCGCAACCAGCAAACGAAACTCGACAACATCGACCCGCTCTGCGAACACCACCATCAGCTCAAAACCCGTGACGACTGGCAACTGATCGCAGGCACCGGACGACGACCACAAGTCCCACCCCACCACCCACTCCACCCTGAACACCCCTCGCCGAGACCCAGAAGCCAGTCCGTTCCGGACGAGCGAACATCCGTAGACGCGGCCCGAGCCGAGATCGTCGACATCGAGTAGCGGTCCCGAGCCGAGATCGCCGGCATTCTGTCCGGGCGACAGTCGGGCGGTCGACACTGGACCTGAGTCAAGGGGCGGGATCTAGTTCTGGCGACGGCTGACGGTGACCATGGCGTCGAGGAAGAGCCGGGTCACGGCATCGATCGGGGGAGCTGGGGTCGAGTCCAGCGAATCGAGGGAGATGAAGATCTCGGTTACGCCGGTCGCCCGACCTTGTAACACGCAGAGAATCTGGCAGACCGGCTCGTCGACGAACTCCACAATGATCGACAACATCGCCGACGATGGGTCGTAGTGGGCGATCTCACCGAGGTCATGAGCAGCTTCGGTCAACAGGTAGTAGGTCTCCGCCGCCGGCGCTCCCACCGCAATGGTGTCGCTGTCGATCATGCTGATCGGCACGATCTCGACTGGCTTGCCGCCGAACTCGCTCGACCCGAGCGGAGGGGAGTCATCGACGTCTGATTGCTGACCTGAGCGACCGCCCTGCCATGGCGGTCGACCGAAGCCGTCGGCTCCGGACGGCCCGAACCCGCCCCCGGGGCCAGCACCCGAAGCGCCATCACGAAACCTGCCACTCGGCCCGACCCGTCCTCCCGGCCCAAACCCGATGCCTGCACCCGAGCTTCGAGTTCGGCTTCCGATCCACTCGACAATGATCCGGTAGGCGTCGTTCAACGCGACCGTGGCGTCGTTGGCATCGGGCGCCGCTGACCGATCGGGGTGGACTTCCACGAGGCGTTCGAGGTAGCGCCCACGCACTCGCTTGACGTCGTCGGTCGGATCGATCCCCATCACCCGCCACGCCTCAGCCCGTTCCACAGCGGCAGGGTACCCTTGACGCCGTGACCGACACCGATGCGTCCCCATCCACCGCCGCCATCTCTTACGGAGAGCTGGTCGGCGGTCTCCGCGAAACCTTTGCATCCGGGCGAACCCGCCCCATCGAATGGCGTCGACAGCAACTGCGTGCCCTGTTGGCCATGCTGAAGGAACACGAGGACGACTTCATCAAGGCCCTCGCGGAGGACCTCGGCCGGCCGGTCGCTGAGGCCTTCGGCGCCGACATCGGAGTCACCCGTCTACACATCAAGTACATGCTCAAGCACTTCGAGGGTTGGACGAAATCAGAGCGGGTCTTCCCCGGCTTCTTCTCGCTCCCGGGCAGCGCCGAGATCATCAAGGAACCGCTCGGTGTGGCCTTGATCATCGCCCCCTGGAACTACCCGATCCAGCTCCTCGTCGAACCCATGGCCGCCGCACTCGCCGCCGGCAACTGCGTTGTCGCCAAGCCCTCCGAGCTCTCACCGGCCTGCACCGCAGCGCTCGCTCGGCTCATCCCGCAAGACCTCGACGACGACGCCGTTGCCGTGGTCGATGGCGGCGTTCCCGAAACCACCGCCCTCCTCGAGAACCAGTTCGATCACATCTTCTTCACCGGCTCCACCAACGTGGGCAAAGTCGTCATGACCGCCGCCGCCAAACACCTCACTCCGGTCACCCTGGAGCTCGGCGGCAAGAGCCCTACCATCGTTGCGGCCGACGCCGATCTGGAATCTGCCGCCCATCGAATTGTCTGGGGCAAGTTCCTCAACGCCGGCCAGACCTGCATCGCACCCGACTATGTCCTGGCCGACGCGTCCATACGTGATCGGCTCGTGGACCACATGGTGTCAGTGCTCAACGAGTTCTATGGCGCCGATCCCAAGACCACGAAGGACTTCGGACGGATCGTGTCCGAACGCCACCACGGCCGACTCATGGGTCTCCTCGGTTCCTCTGGCGGCAACATTGTCGCCGGCGGAGTCAGCGATACCTCCAGTCGCTACATCGCACCGACGATCGTGGCGGACCCCGACCTGACCTCCGATCTCATGAGCGAGGAGATCTTCGGCCCCATCCTGCCGGTCCTGTCGGTCGACTCGGTTGAGGAAGCCATCTCGTTCGTCAACGACCGTCCGAAACCATTGGCGCTCTATATCTTCTCGAGGGATGGCGCCATCGTCGATCGCGTCCTCGCCCGGACCAGCTCCGGCGGCGCGTGCGTGAACAGCGCCGTCATGCACGTCCTTCCCGAATCGCTGCCATTCGGTGGCGTCGGACCCTCGGGGATGGGTTCGTATCACGGCAGATCTGGCTTCGATGTGTTCACTCATCACAAGTCCGTCGTGCGCAAGCCGCCCCGCCCCGACCCGAAGCTGATGTACCCGCCCTACACATCGATCAAGGAAAAGATCATCCGGCTGGCATTCCGCTAGATCGTGAACGCTGACACGATTAGCGCATCATCTCACGGCGTGGGTCCGTCGGAGGCGAAGCAACGTGTTCGGGCAGTCGTCGACGACTGGCATGATCGGCTCGTCAACATCTCCCACGACCTCTGGGATCACCCGGAACTGGCCTACGCGGAACACCATGCGTCGTCACTCCTGTGCGACGTCCTGGAACAGGCAGGAATCAGCGTCGAACGAGGAGCATTCGGACTCGAAACGGCTTTCGTGGCACGGGTCGGCGACCGAACCGGCCCCAACATCGTCATCTGCTGTGAGTACGACGCGCTCCCCGTGATTGGCCACGCGTGCGGTCACAACGTCATCGCCTCCATGGGTGTCGGCGCAGGCATTGCCGCGGCATCAGTTGCTCTGGAGTTGGGCGGCACGGTGACCATCCTCGGCACCCCAGCGGAGGAAGGCGGCGGCGGCAAGATCAAGCTCCTGGCAGCTGGCGCCTTCGACGAGATCCTCCCTGCGCGAGCGGCCGCCTCTCGAGCCGACGGCGAAGCCATGGGGCGCTCGTTCTACCCGCCCGAGATCGTGCCCCGGGAGGTGGCTGGGTCCACTGGCATGGGCTACGTCAGCCATGTCGTCCCCGCCGCGCATTCTGTCGTCGAGATCTGCCCGATCGGGGTGGCATGTCACACCGCAGAGTTCGCCGACTGGGCTCGAAGCG
>JBBRSC010000295.1:0-3655 GCA_038245795.1 Acidimicrobiales bacterium | reverse complement strand
CTTTGCGTTCACGAGCGAGAAGATGCCGAAGTACAACTCGATCTCGATCTCCGGTTATCACATGCAAGAAGCGGGTGCGACGGCCGATCTCGAGCTGGCGTACACCCTCGCGGATGGCGTCGAGTACCTACGTGCTGGGATCGACACGGGCCTCGCTGTCGATGCGTTCGCGCCCCGCCTCAGTTTCTTCTGGGCGATCGGGATGAACTTCTTCACCGAGATCGCCAAGATGCGCGCTGGGCGGTTGCTGTGGGCGAAGTTGGTGAAGCAGTTCGATCCGCAGAGCGACAAGTCGCTGTCGTTGCGCACCCACAGTCAGACCTCAGGGTGGTCGCTCACCGCGCAGGACGTCTTCAACAACGTCACTCGAACGTGTATCGAGGCGATGGCAGCCACGCAGGGCCACACCCAGTCGCTGCACACCAATGCGCTCGACGAGGCGCTGGCGCTGCCGACGGACTTCTCGGCGCGCATCGCGCGCAACACCCAGTTGTTCCTGCAACAGGAGTCGGGCACCACCCGGATGATTGATGCGTGGGGGGGCAGCTATCACGTCGAGCGATTGACGAATGAGTTGGCCAAGAGCGCGTGGGCGCACATTGTCGAGGTGGAAGAACTCGGGGGCATGGCGAAGGCGATCGAGGCGGGCATCCCCAAGCTCCGAATCGAGGAGGCGGCAGCACGAACCCAAGCTCGCATCGACTCCGGACGCCAGTCGGTCATCGGCGTGAACACGTATCGCCCCCAGGGCGACGCGCCGATCGATGTGCTGAAGATCGACAACCGGGCGGTACGCGCCAACCAGATCGCCAAGCTCGAACGGCTGCGCGAGGAGCGATCGTCAGAGGCCGTCGAACGCACGCTCGCGGCGTTGACGAACTGCGCTGCGAGTGGTGAGGGCAACCTGCTGGCGTTGGCGGTCGACGCGGCCCGTGCGATGGCAACCGTCGGGGAGATCTCGGACGCGCTCGAGAAGGTCTACGGTCGTCATCGGGCCGAGATCCGGTCCATCTCGGGGGTCTACCGGAGCGAGATGGGTGAATCGAACGAGTCGGTCCAACGGGTCCGGGCGCTGGTCGAGCAGTTCGAGATCGATGACGGTCGACGTCCGCGGATCCTCATCGCCAAGATGGGCCAGGACGGCCACGATCGCGGGCAGAAGGTCGTGGCGACGGGCTACGCCGATCTCGGCTTCGTCGTCGACATCGGCCCCTTGTTTGCTACGCCCGGCGAGGTCGCACGACAGGCCGTCGAGAACGATGTGCACATTGTCGGTGCTTCGTCGTTGGCGGCGGGACATCTCACGCTCGTTCCGGAACTCCGCGATGAATTGGCCAAGTTGGGACGCCCTGACATCACGATCGTGGTCGGCGGTGTGATCCCACCCCAGGACTTCGACGAGCTTCTGGCGGCGGGCGCCGCAGCCATCTTCCCCCCGGGCACGGTGGTGTCCGAGGCCGCTCGCCAACTCGTCGAAGTGCTGAACGAACGACTGGGGTACTGAACCATGGCAACCAAACTTCCCGCCGGCCCCGCCGGCAATTATCCGCCGACTGCCGAGATGCTCAAGACCCGCAAGCAGTTCGTGGTGGTACTGCCGGCGATCCTGCTCGTTGTCGGCGTCATCGGAATTCTGTTGGTCTCCGCGTTCGTGACGCAGCAGAACATCCGATTGATCCTCATGGGCATTCTCGGCGCCGAGTTGGCACTGGTGGCGTTCACGGCCTTTCGGCGTCGACGCCAACTCATCGAACGCACCGAGATGTTGGCGCGCTTGCCTTGGAAGGAACAGTCGTTCGACATCGAGCATCTCCGCACGGTCAAGGTGCGCACCCAGAAGAGCTACATCACGGCTCAACCAACGAGCGGGCCGGGCGCCGACTGGTTCTTCGATCTGGTCATCCCGCCGTCGGATCTCGAAGTGTGGAAGCTTCGATCCGGAAAGCCGATCTGGTCGGTTGTGGAGGATGATCGGGCGGTGTTGTCGCTGGACAATGGCTCGACCTTGACGTTTTCCAACAGTCGACGGAGCGCGTCCTGAGCCCAGCTCCCCCCAGTGAGCTCGCCGATGGTGTCCGAGCCGGCGATCGCACCGTGTTGTCACAGGTCATCACCCTGCTCGAAAGCCGCCGACCCGACCACGCCGCCCGCGCCTCGGAGGTGCTCTCATTGTTGTTGGCCGACAGCGGCGGCTCGCGACGGGTGGGCATCACGGGGGTGCCCGGGGTCGGGAAGTCGACCTTCATCGATCAGTTCGGTCTCAATCTGTGCGAGTCCGGCTTGTCGGTGGCCGTGCTGGCTGTCGATCCGTCCTCGCAGCGCAGCGGGGGGTCGATCCTCGGCGACAAGACCCGGATGTCGAGACTGGCCTTCCACCCCGATGCGTATATTCGGCCGTCGCCTGCTGGCATCACGCTCGGCGGCGTGACCCGGACCACTCGGGAGACGATCCTGGTGTGTGAGGCCGCGGGGTTCGATGTGGTGTTGGTGGAGACGGTCGGCGTTGGTCAGTCCGAGACGATCGTGTCGGAGATGGTCGACTTCTTCCTGGTGCTGATGTTGTCGGGCGCTGGCGACGAGCTGCAGGGGATCAAGAAGGGTGTGCTCGAGATCGCCGACATGATCGCCGTCAACAAGGCCGACGGGGACAACGTCACCAGGGCCGCGACTGCGGCGTCGGACTATCGCCACGCGCTGTCGTTGACGCAACCGATGTCGCCGTCGTGGTCCCCGCCGGTCGTCACCTGTTCGGGGGCGATGAACATCGGGCTCGATGACATCTGGACGCAGATCATGGTGCACCGAGACAAGCTGACGGCCACCGGTGAGCTCAAACGACGACGTCAGGATCAGCAGGTGCGCTGGATGTGGTCGATGGTCGACGACCGGCTGGTGACCGAACTGCGCGCCCACCCCGCGGTGCGCAACATCGTGGCTGGGGTCGAGAATGCTGTGCGAGGCGGCGTGTTGGCCGCGCCGGCCGCCGCCGAGCAACTGTTGGCAGCATCGGACTCGCCGACCGGGTGATTGGCTGGCAGACTGCGCACAGTGCGTGTTCGGCTGGGGCTGACGCAAACGGGCGAAGCTTGGATTGCGGTGATCGGGATCCTCCTCGGCGCGCTCGTGGTCGTGACCGCCGACCGGCTGGGCGCAGCGACGGTTGATGACGCGCCGACTCGTCTCCGGGCGGCGACCGTGTCGGTCTGGTCCGACGGGTGCGGCCAACGATCCGGGGCCGGCGTCCGCATGGCGAACGGGCGGATTCTCACGGTGAGCCACGTCGTGGCGGGTGGGCGCCTCACGGTCGATGGTCAACCGATGTCCGATGTGACGGTCGATCAGCGGGTGGACCTCGCCTACGCGCAGGCAGGCGGTGGCCGCGGTGAAGGACTGGCGATTGCTGCGGGGTCACCGTTGATCGGCGACAGGGTCACGGTCGCCGGTCGCAGCTCGGGCGCCACCGAGATCCGCTCGGCAGTTGTCACGGGCTGGGTAGGCCCCAAGGGACCGGCCGATCCGCTGCTGGCAATGCAACTCGATGTGCCAGCACGCCCAGGCGATTCGGGCGGTGGCGTGGTCAATGAACGTGGCGAGCTGGTCGGGCTGATCTACGCCACCGAGTTTCGCTCCGGCCGAGCACTCGTACAACCCGTCG
>JBBRSC010000294.1:0-3656 GCA_038245795.1 Acidimicrobiales bacterium | reverse complement strand
CGTCGACCATCCGGAAATAGTCGTCGGCATCGAAGAAGAACTGCGTGATTCCGAAATCGGCCGTATCGAGCTTCTCCGCCAGTCGGCGCCGATCCTCGGCCAGATTGGGGGAACGAGGATGGCCCTCCGGAAATGCGGCCACACCAATCGACGTATCGCCCTTCGACCGGACCAGCTCGATCAACTCCGACGCATACGAAAAGTCGCCCTCCGCAGGCGACCCATCGGCCGGAGGATCGCCGGCCAACGCCAAAATATTCTCGATCCCATGGCTCAGGTAGTCGTCGAGAAGTTCTGACAGTTCCGCTGTCGAGTGCCCGACACACGTCAGGTGAGGCATCGCCGGATAGGTCTGCACCTTCTCGATCCCCACAACGATGTCGCGAGTGAGATCCCGTGTCGAACCCCCCGCTCCATAGGTGACCGATACGAACGACAGCCCGAGCGGCGACAGCTCATCGATCGTGGCGTCGAGCTGAAGACGCCCCTCAGGGGTCTTCGGCGGGAAGAACTCGACGGAGCGAGTCGGGCCGTGAGCCAGCAACGAAGCAATCCGCGTCACGACACGCCCACCGATCGCTCAGCGGCCGCCACGGTGTTCGCCATCAGCATGGCTCGGGTCATCGCTCCCACGCCGCCGATTCTGGGTGACAACCACCCCGCCACTTCGGCGACATCGTCGGCGACATCCGATACCACCCGACCATCGACAAAGCTCACTCCGGCCGCAACGACCGCCGCACCCGGGCGGACCATGTCGGCCGTGATCATCCCGGGAGATCCAGCAGCCGACACGAGGATGTCCGCCTGCCGCGTGAACGATCCGATGTCCTTGACGCCCGTGTGCACCACCGTCACCGCGGCATTGGCATCCGGGCGCTTCAATGCGAGGAGATTCGCGAGTGGTCGGCCGATCGTGAGGCCCCGCCCGACGATCACGACGTGCTGACCGTTGATCGGTACGTCATAGTGCGCGAGCAGGCGCAGGATGCCGGCCGGGGTGCACGCCAGCGGTGCCTCGCGGCCCAACACCAGCCATCCGAGGTTCACCGGGTGGAGACCATCGGCGTCTTTCGGAGGACTGACATGGCCGATGGCAGCCTCGAAATCGAGACCATCAGGAAAAGGGTACTGGACGATGTACGCATGGATTCGTGGGTCGTTGTTGAGGACCTCGATCGCAACGACCACCTCGTCCTGGGTGACACCCGCCGGGAGCTGCAGCTCACGTGTATGGAGCCCGAGCTCAGCGGCGTCGGCGTGCTTCATGGCGACGTATTTGGCGCTTGGCCTGTCGTGGCCCACGAGCAACGTCCCGAGTCCGGGAACAACGCCCCGCTCGGCGAGGTTGACGATCCGTCCGCCGAGTTCGGATTTCACTTCGGCCGCCGCCGCGTTGCCGTCCATCACGATCGCTGTCACGCCGAGAGGATACCAAGCCCCGTCCGATCGACTCTCCCCCGTCCAACTCGGGGGGACCATGCCACGACTACATTCGACCCGGCGGAACGAGCCCCGACATTCCCGGAGTACCCATGACCATCATCGACGACGTCGTCGAGACAGATCATCTGACCAAGGTGTACCCCGGCGACATACTGGCCGTTGATGACCTCACACTGACCATCGCTCGTGGCGAGATCTTCGGGCTGCTCGGGCCCAACGGAGCGGGGAAGTCGACCACCGCCGGAATGTTGACCACTCGGGTCCAACCCACGTCCGGACGGGCCGTCGTTGGCGGAGTCGACGTCTGGGGGGAACCAGCGCGGGCCAAACGCCTCATCGGTGTCGTGCCGCAATCGAACACGCTCGATCGGTCTCTCACGGTCTACGAGAACCTCTACTTCCATGGTCGCTTCTTCGGAATGAACGCGAAGACGTCGAAATCCGAAGCGAACTCGCTCTTGGAGAAGTTCCGTCTGTCGGAGCGGGCGACCGCGCCGGTCATGGCTCTCTCGGGTGGTATGGCGCAGCGCCTCATGGCCGCCCGCGCCGTGATGCACCGCCCAGACGTCCTGTTCCTCGACGAGCCGACCGCCGGGCTCGATCCCCAGAGCCGAATCGCACTCTGGGAGATTCTGTCCGAGCTCCATACCGACGGACAGACCATTGTGTTGACCACCCATTACATGGAAGAGGCCGACGAACTGTGCAGCCGACTGGCCATCATCGACCAGGGTCGCATCATCGCCCTGGGAACGCCAACGGAACTCAAAGCGTCGGTCGGTGCCGAGACCATCGTGACCGTCACCGCTGACGGTGACATCGACGAACTGGCCAAGTTGCTCGAATCCGGTTTGACGCAGGCCACCCACGCCACGGTCCAGAAGGGTCGCGGAAAACGAGACACCGTGCTGCTCGGCGTGTCCGATACCGACCGTCTGCTTCCGGCCGTCATCGACCTGGCCGACCAGAACGGGTTCGCCGTGCGCGATCTCTCGGTCGACGTGCCATCACTCGAAGACGTGTTCATCCAACTCACCGGCAAGGACCTCCGCGAATGACCGCAACTGCTGCTTCACCAACCGCGTCGCCGAGCGATGTTCCAACAACCGCTGGCGGTGCGAGTTCGTCGGCCCGTCAATCCTCGATGGGGCGATCCACCATCGTCGGTACATTCCTTGCGTTGCTGCTCCGGGATCTCACGGTTCTCCGCAAGAACCTTCGCGAATTCATCCCGCGGACCGTTCTGCAACCGCTGTTGTTGGTCTTCGTGTTCACCTATGTCTTCCCTCGCATCGGCCAGGGCGTCGGCGGATCGAGCCCCCAACAACAGGTGCTCTTCTCCACCCTTCTGGTGGCAGGGGTACTCGGGACGTCGATCATCTTCCAGGGCATCCAGTCGACGGCGTTGCCGTTGGTCCAGGAATTCGGGTACACCCGTGAGATCGAAGATCGCGTCCTCGCTCCACTCCCGGTCGGCCTGGTGGCATTCGAGAAGATCGTCGCCGGTGCGCTGCAATGCATCATTGCCGGACTCATCGTTTTCCCCATCGCTCGGTTCGTGCCGGACACAACACCGGAGCTCCGCATCAATTGGCTGGTGTTGCTCACGCTGATCCCCTTGGCCTGTCTGGCGGCAGCGGCGCTCGGATTGATGTTCGGCACGGTCTTCCAACCGCGCACCGTGCCGTTGTTGTTCGGGGTGGTCGTCGTGCCGATGACGTTCCTCGGTTGCGTGTATTACCCCTGGTCTCAGCTCAACGCGATTCCGTGGCTCAAGTGGGCGGTGCTCATCAATCCGCTCGTCTACATCTGTGAGGGGTTTCGCGCCGCGCTGACCAACTCCCCGCACATGTCGCTCTGGGCGGTCTACATCGTCACGATCGGGATGGCCGTTGGATTCAGCTCCATCGGCATCCGGTTCTTCACCCGACGCGTCATCGTCTGACCGGAACGATTGGTGGCAACCGACCCCCCGAGCGATCTCCACCTCACACTGCACGCGGACCAGGTCATCACAACGGTGGTGTTCGACATTGGCAACGTGCTGATCCGCTGGGATGTACGCGCATTGTTCTCGAGCGTCTTCGACGACGCCAACGAGCTGGATCGCTTTCTCAGCGACGGCTGGACTCCGGACGACAACGACCGCTGCGATCGTGGCGAACCCTTCGGACACGTGATCGCCGAGGCGCAGGCCCGCTCGCCACAGT
>JBBRSC010000293.1:0-3662 GCA_038245795.1 Acidimicrobiales bacterium | reverse complement strand
GCTGCGGGATCCCGACTTCACGGTCGGGGTTCCGCAGCCGTTCGTCGTTCTGTGCCGAGTTGGCCAGACCAGCTCGGCCAGGTGGTCCTCAGCGAACGAGCAGATCAGCGGTAGTCGAAGGCGACCTTGATGGCGCCGGTCGCCCCCTGATCGATGATCGTCGTAAACGCGTCCCGCCATTCCTCGAGACGGAAGCGGTGTGTCAGCAGGCCCGTGAGGTCGACGCGACCAGCCGAGGTGAGGTCGAGATAGTGCGAGATCGCGTGCTTCCGTTCGCCCTCGAAGCCCTCGACGCCGAACGCATTCGAACCAATCAGCCTGAGCTCCTTGAAGTACCAAGGCGTCCACTCGAAGCGGGCCGGCGAACCGACGCCCATCTGCACCAACGTCCCTCGGTATTCGAGGATGCGCATGCTTACCTCGATCGTCAGTGGCGAACCGACCGTGTCGTAGACCATCGCCACGTGGCCGGGATAGGCGACCGGCAGACCATTCCACGGTTGCATCGTGGTTGCACCCGACCACGCCGCTATCGCTTCCACCAGAGCCTCGCGAGGTTCATGGACAAAGACAGTCGCACCCAGCGATCGGGCGAGATCGGCCTGCGCTGACCAACGAGCCACGACCCCGACATCGATGTCGTCGTACAACTGCTTGAGAATCGCGACCGACGTGCTTCCCAGCGCACCCGCCCCGTAGACGAGGACCTTCGAGCCTGGTCGGGGTGGATTGCGGGTGATGGCGTGGAAGCTCACCGACCACGGATCGGCCAACACTGCGACCTCGTCGGTGATGTCATCCGGAATGGCGAACACCATGGACTCGTGGGCCGGCACGGCTTCAGCGAATCCACCGGTGGCTTCGACAGCGTTCCCGGTATGGATGCCTGCTGAGAGCAATCCGGTGGTGAAGTTCCAACATCCCGAGAGATCGCCCGCAACACACGCCGGGCACAACGCCAGCCCGCGGGGAGCGCACGACAACCACGGATTGAGGACGACCCGCTGGCCGACCTCGAGACCCTGTACGGCAGTCCCGAGCTTCGACACCCGGCCGACAACCTCATGCCCGAGCACCTGGGGAAACGAGATGAACGCCGTCATCATGTTGTCGCCAGCATCCTCGAAGTCCATCAATACCTGCTTGGAATCCGAGCCGCAGATCCCGCACAGGTCGGTGTCGAGGACAATCCAATCATCGGCCAACAGCGACGGATCCGGCACCTCCTTCAGCAGCACCGGCGTGGTCGAGAGGTTCTTGAGGAGCTGTGGCGCATCGTCGGCGATGGGATCTGGCCATGGCTCGGGGTCGGCCAGGAACACGAGTGCCTTCATTGCGTCGCTACTCCTTCGAGGAAGAGATCGATGTTCGAGGTCTTGAATTCGACGATCGCCTTCAGGTCCGGCAGATAGTGCTCGAACCGGTCACTCTCGATCGCCGCGACGATGCCGTCGGCGACCATCGATGGCGGTTCCAACCGGCCGTCGTAGTGCGACGGACGGTTGCCTGGCTGGTCCCAGATCTCAGTGTCGACGGGCCCAGGCAGGATGAGACGCACGCTGATCTCGGTATTCCAGAGGTCCGCATGCAACGACTCCGAGAAACCGCAGACGGCAAACTTCGACGCCGAGTACGCAGCCTCCTGGAGGATCCCGAGCCGTCCGCCGATCGACGAGACGTTCACGATCACGCCGCGCTTGCGAGCCAGCATCGGAGTCAACGCAGCGAGCGTCATCAGCGTCGGGGTGGTGAAGTTCACGAGCATTGTCTCGGTGAGTTCGTCGGTCGTCAGTTCGGTCACGGGCACGCGTTTGGGGATAGCGGCGTTGTTCACCAGCACATCGAGATGCCCGAAGCGCTCGATTGTTTCTTGAACAGCAGCGACCCCTGCGTCGGAATCGGCGAGATCGCAGACCATCGACAGGCACTCGGCGGCGCCAACAGCGAGGGCGGTTCGTTGCACCTCGGCAAGTCGATCCGCGCGCCGCCCCAGAATCGCTACGCGACACCCCCGGGCACCGAGTGCGATCGCCAGCGCCGCACCAATCCCCGATGACGCACCGGTCACGAGCACGGTGGTTCCGGGCACCAACGCGAACGGAGCCGTACCCATCGGCAGAACCTACCTGACGCCCGTGTCAGGTGCAGTGGGTACGATGCGCCGATGGTGATCGTGCGAGTCAACACAGAGGCCCGGCGGTCCGGCTGGTCGATACTGACTGCAGGAGGGTCACGCCATGGGTGATCGGCAGATCGAGATCCGCGATGTTCTGACCCGCTACTGCATGTTGTGCGATGACGGCCGCTTCGATGAGTGGGCTGAGTTGTTCACCCTCGATGCTCGATTCGCCGTCATGGGTCAGATCCACGAGGGTCGCGTCGCGATCCAATCGTTCATCGAGGCCGGCCAGCCCCCGGAGCGCCGTGGTCGTCACGCCGGGTTGGGGAGCATTGTGGATGTGGACCATGACGGGGTGAGCGCGCTGGCGTGGACCGACTTCCTGTTCGTCTCCCAACAACGCGAGATCAAGGTGATCGGCCGCTATCACGACGAGTTGGCCCTCGACCCGATCGATGGTGAGTGGCGTTTCATCCTGCGAGAGATCGTGTTCCTGGGCGCTGAACCGACACTCACGCCGCCGCCGCCAGGTCGCTCGTCGTTCGCCGATCGTCAGGTCTCGCCGGGACCGCCGCCGCCGCCGTAGGTGGCATCGAGTGTCTCGTAGTCGAGCGGCCACCCATGGCGCGGCAGCGGCTCGGTCCGGAAGATGATCTGTTTCGGTTTCTTGTAGCTCGCAATTTGTTCCTTGACGAAGGCGATCAGCTCGCCCTCGGTCACCGATCGGTCATCGTGCAGCACGACAATTCCGCACACTGATTGACCCCAGGTCGCGTCTGGTCGACCGATCACGGCGGCCTCGCGCACGGCCTCGTGAGCGTTGAGCGCTGCCTCGACCTCGGCGGGATAGATGTTCTCGGCCGCGGATTTGATGAGCCGCCCCTTTGGACCGACAAAGCTGATCGAACCGTCCAACTCGCGGCGGCCGAGATCACCCGTGTGATGCCAGCCATCGATCTGGCGACGGGCTGTCTCCTCGGGTCGGTTGCGATATGCGTTCATCACCTGCGGGCCACGCGCCACGATCTCGCCCGTCTCGCCCGGTGCGACCTCGAAGCCATTGGGGTCCATCATTCGGACGGACAGCACCGGCGACGTGCGCCCCGAGTTGCCCGCCGCTCCGACCCCCATGGCGTTGAAGCTGAGCATGCCCATGACCTCGGTCTGCCCGAAACCCGCGGGGTGGGTGGCCCATGGCGACGTATCGACGGTGATCATCTCGTTCCATTCGGGTGTGCCAGGAAATGTTCGCAGCGTCGACAGATTGAAGGGTGCAACGCCGTCGCCGTCGGGAACGTTCACGGCCAGGATCTGCGCAATCGTCGGTCCCATCAGGAACGCGCCGGTGCACTCCTCGGTATCGATCACACGACAGATCTCCTCAGCGTCGACCCGTGGTGTGAAGACGTTTCGGCCTCCCATCAGCAGCGTCGCGAACGTCGTCATGGCAGTCGCGACGTGAAAGAGCGGTCCAGAATTGAGGTAGCGGTAGTCGGCGTCGATCCGCTGGAGGTTGGCCATCATCAACGACTGGATGATTAAG
>JBBRSC010000292.1:0-3745 GCA_038245795.1 Acidimicrobiales bacterium | reverse complement strand
GGGTTATGCGGCGGCGCCTCGCCGAGCGCTCGCGCCTCGACATCGGTCCGTACGAAACGGTTTCGGTACCACTCGGCCCCACCCCCGCGCAGCCGGATGCCGTGCACCATGCCCGTGCCAGTGAACCAGTGATACTTCGGTCCGACCTCACCGAGGGGATTGGGGCCGTTGCGCAGGTAACGACCATCGAGCTCCGCGGGGATGGCGCCCGTCACTGCCAGATCGAACGCGGTGATCTCCTCGGCAACGGGCCCATGGTTCCCTCGGAGATACGGACTTGTTGGTTCAGTGACAGTCATATCTTTCCCTCCTACCCCGTTGGTCTACCCCTCCGTCACCCGATTCGGCGCGAGTCGTTTCTCGGAGTGGGCCGGGTTCTCTGGTCCATCATGGGTCGACGAGTACATCCGCGAGACGGCTAGCACCTCCAGTCCTACCGTGGAGCTCAGCCGACTGGCCGATCTCAAGGATCGTGGCGCGATCGACGACGCTGAACTCGCGGCCTCAAAGCCGAAATCGTCGGCTGACGAAGCTCATCAACGATGTGATCGAGCGGCGCCACGCTCGTTCGAATACTCGGGCAACGGTCAAGGACATGGGGATCCCCCAGAGCAGGAACCCGATCACGACGGTCACGGTCAGGACTGATTTCAGCTGCGAGGACCGCTCGAACGTCTCGCGAATCGTGTCGGCCATGGCCCCGTGAACGTTCATCTGTCGGATGACGAGGTTCCCGATGCTGGCGTTCTCCGCGAACCCGGTGGAGTAGGCGAAGCCGATGACGATCAGCGGAATGACCGTGTTGAACAAGACTACGCGTCTGCCTTCAGCGGGCATTGTCCTGCCCACCTCACGCGACCCACCTCATTCTGTTCCGGCCGATCGCGATGCCCGGAAGGCTTCGATGAGCTCAGCCCGGACAGCGGGATCCAGCGACTGGACATCATCGGTGGAGAGTTGCCCGAGTGCGCCAATGGTGCGTTGGAACTGGTCGATGACCCGCGAGCATCCGGTGCACTCAGCAAGATGGCGGCGGATCGAATCACGCTGCGGAGGATCGAGCTCACCGTCGAGATAAGTCGTGATCGCCGCGACCAGCTCGCGACAGGCCATTTCTTCGCCGGGTGCCGTGCGGCGCCAGAAGCGCCTCACGTTGATTCCTCGATCTGTCCCGCGAGCGCGCGACGAACAACGCCCCGCGCTCGATGCAGGAGCACCCGCTCGTTTCCGGCCGTCAGCTCCAAGGCATCGCAGATCTCGCCCGACGACCACCCCTCGAGATCTCGGAGAACAATCACTGCGCGCTGGGTGTCGGGCAGCGTGGCGATGGCCGACCGGACAGCATCCATCGTCAACGACGCCTCAAACCGTTCGACCGGCATCGTCGACCAGTCGGTCGGAGTGTTCGCCCAGTGCTCCGGGTATCGGCGGCTCGTCGCAGGTGTGAACTGATCGGGATCGAAACCGCCGAGGTCGTCGTTGTTCGGACCTGCCAAGGACGCAAAGGGAACCGATCGAGCGTCGCGAACGCCGCGGGTACGCGCTTTGTTCATGAGAATCCTGACCAGCCAGGTCCGCAACGTCGAACGTCCTTCGAACCGATCGATCCCCTCGATGACCGCCAGCCAGGTCTCCGATACGACCTCCGCTGCCGCGGCGTCGGTTGATACGTAGCGACGGGCGACGCTGTGGAGCAATCGATCGTTGGTGTCGAGCAGGAACGCGAACGCGTGGTCGTCTCCGTGCCGGAGTGCCCTGACCAGGGTCGGCTCGTCGTCGTACGGACTGCCCACGGGGAGACATCATGGCCGATGAATCCCGCCGGGGCCGCTCGTACCAGTCGATCCGACATCAGACGAGGTCGGCGTCACACCGGATCGCCACGCAGACCGGTCCCTCGTGGGCGAATGCCGCCGCCAACGCACCCTGCACATCGTCGGCCGCGCTCACTGCGATGCCCCGGGCGCCGCACAACTCGGCGTAGGCAGCGAAGTCGGGATTGTGCAATGACGTCTGCCAGACATCGAACGAGCCAGCACGCTGCTCCTTGGTGATCTTGCCCAACTCTCCGTTGTCGACCAGCACATGACGGATGGGAATTCGATATTTCACTGCCGTGGTCATCTCCGCGAGGTACTGCCCGAACCCGCCATCGCCAGTGACCGCAACGATCGGTCGATCTGGTGCGGCCGCCCAGGCGCCCAGCGCAGCGGCATACCCGAACCCAATGGACCCCAGGTACCCCGACATGAGCACCTGTTGGCCTCGGCTCTCGAAGTACCGACCGAACGAGTAGGCGTGATTTCCAACATCGACCGTCATCACGGCGTCGGCCGGAACCACCTCACCCAGCGCTGCGAACACGGCTGCCGAGCTCACGCCGTGCCCGCGATCGTCGACAGCTCGCCGAGACTTCTCGTCCCGCCACAACACCCAACGCGCCGCCACGTCGGGACGTTGATCGACAGCCAGCACGGACCGGGTCGCGAGACGCGACGAGATCAGCGATGCCGTCACACCGACGTCGCCCAAGACACCAACCGTCACCGGATGGAATCTTCCGAGGGACACTGGATCATCGTCGATCTGCACGATTGGCTTGTAGGACGCGATGCCGGTGTGGTTCGAGAAGCTGGCGCCGAAAACGATGAGCGCGTCGCTCTCGTTCATGAGCCATGACGCCACGGGTGTACCGCTGCGTCCTAGTACCCCTCCGCCCAGCTCGTGGAGATCTGACACGAGGCCCTTGGCCTTGAAGGTGGTGAGCACCGGGGCGCCCAACTGCTCGGCGAGGGCAAGGACCTCGGCCTTCCCGGCGCGAGCACCGTGGCCCACCACGAACACGGGGCGTCGGGCGTCGCCGATCAGGTTGACGGCCGCATCGAGCGATGCGACCGGTGGTGTCACGGCACGGGAGAAGATCCGGCCCAACGGTCCCCCCGCCGACGCCTCGGGCGCCGGCTGCACCTGGACCTCATCCGGGAGAACAAGGTGGGACACGGCGCGCTCGATGGTGGCATGGCGGAACGCAAGGGTCGTCAGCTCCGCATGATCTGAGGCGGGAAGGACCGTGGTCGACCAGGTCGAGACATCGGCGAACGCCGCTGGGAGATCGAGATCCTGAAAGGCGCCCCGGCCGAGAACGCTGGACGGCACCTGACCAGAAATGGCGACGACCGGGGACCGATCCACCTTGGCGTCGTAGAGGCCGGTCAGAAGGTTTGTCGATCCCGGCCCGGCGATCGCAAAACACACACCAGGTCGACCGGTGACCTTTCCGTACGCCGAAGCTGCGAAGGCAGCCGCGCCCTCGTGACGGATCCCGATGAAGGTGAGCTCACCGCGCTCCTCGGCGCGGCGCATGGCGTCCGCGAACCCGAGGTTGGAGTGGCCCACCATGCCGAAAACATGCGTGACACCCCAGGCCACCATCGTCTCGACCATCACGTCGCCCACGGTTCGTTCGTGGGTGCGTCGTGCGGGGAGCGCCACCTCGACGCCACCGTCGACGTTCTCTCGAACCTCATAGGCGGTCGGAGCGTCGGAGAATCCCGACGGTGGCAGCCCCGTGATGGGGTCGTAGTCGTAGCCATGCCACGGACACCGCAGGAGCCCGTTCTCGATCGAGCCTTCGCCGAGCGGTCCGCCCTGGTGTGGGCAGTGGTTGTCCAGCGCGCCGACCTCGCCGCGGGATCGGCTGACACACAACGACCGACCGTCAACGATCACGGTTCGGACACGACCC
>JBBRSC010000291.1:0-3759 GCA_038245795.1 Acidimicrobiales bacterium | reverse complement strand
TGCGGATCGGTGATCAGCTCCGTGGTGCCGGGCACCCCGTGGACATCGACCTTCTCGGCTGCCAGGCGAGCCGAGATCTTGTCGCCCATGACGTCAATGGCGGCCGGCAGTGGTCCGATGAACACCACGCCCATGTCGGTGATGCGTTGTGCGAAGTCCGAATTCTCGGAGAAGAACCCGTAGCCCGGATGGACGGCCTCGGCGCCAGATCGAGTGATCGCGTCCAGAATGGCGTCGGTGTTCAGGTAACTCTCGGCCGCGGTCTGACCGCCGAGAGCGAACGCCTCGTCGGCGAGGCGCACGTGGAGGGCATCACGGTCGAGTTCGGAGTACACGGCGACCGTGGAAATCCCCATCTCCCGGCAGGCACGGATGACTCGGACGGCAATTTCACCGCGATTGGCGATCAGTACTTTGGAAAACACGCTCTATGGTGGCCGAGTGGACCTCGACCGCGCCAGATTCGGACTGTCGGGGTCCAGATTCTCCGCCATCGACTGGGTGGCGGACATCGGGTCGACCAATGCAACGCTGCTCGAACGAGCCCGGACCGGCGCACCGGAACAGGTGTTGGGCGCCGATCATCAGACGGCCGGTCGAGGCCGCCTGGGACGGGTCTGGCAGGCTCCATCCGGTGCATCGATCCTCTGCTCGATCCTGGTGCGCCCCGACGTTGCTCCGGGAGAGAGCCAGTCGCTCACCGCTGCGTTGGGCCTCGCTGCCGCCGATGCCTGCTCAACGGTGAGCGGGTTCGATCCTGGCCTGAAGTGGCCGAATGACCTGGTGGCGGTTGGCGCCGGCGCCGATGGTACCGATCGAAAGCTCGCGGGGATCCTCGCCGAAAGCGTGGTGATTGCCGGGGTCTTGGACGCCGTGGTGATCGGTATCGGACTCAACGTGAACTGGCCGGAGGACCTGCCCGAGGACCTGTCGATGATCGCCACGTCCTTGCGTCATCTCACCGGATCAGAACACGACCGAACGGCGTTGGTGGTGGAGATGCTGCTCGGCTTCGAACGTCGGCTCGTCGATATCTCCCAGCACGGCACAGCGGCGTTGCGTGACGAGTTGCTGGCCCGCAGTGCCACGTTGGGTCGGAGGGTCAGGATCGAGCTCCCACGCGCCGAGCTCTACGGAACAGCGGTCGACCTGTCCCCATCGGGCGCGCTGGTGATCATGGATGATCAGGGCGTACGTCGGGACGTATCGGCCGGGGACGTGATCCATCTGCGGCCCACGTCCGGTTGACGACGGCTCGGGTCGTTCGGGTCAGTCGGCGGGCCCCGCGACGAGTGCCAGCGCCGACGTGTGGCGGCGGCCTGATGTGTCGGTCCATCGAATCGTCACGGCGTCGCCCGGATGATGGGGACGCAGGGCGAGATTGAGCGACGCCGACGTCGAGACCGCCGTGCCGTCGATTGATGTGATGATGTCACCGGCGATGACTCCCACGCTGTCGGCGGGGAGACCCTGGGCGACCCCGACCACCAGTGCGCCGGGAGCGGCCGTTGACGACTGGCGGGTCCCGTCGACCTGGACGCCCAGGATTCCCGGCAGGCCGATGCGGATCTCGGGAGTGGCAGCGCCCGATTCGATCTGGCCCGCGATACTCAGGGCGATCTGGATCGGAATCGCGAAACCGGTCGTGTTGGTCGAGGCGAAGCGATTCCCGCTCGAGGCGGCGGTGTTCATCCCGATGACCGAACCCGTTGCGTCGGCGAGCGCTCCGCCGGAGTCACCGGGTTGGATCCGGGCGTTGATCTGGATGAGGTCCTTCAGTCGCTCGGTGTTCTGACCCGAGTCGTCGCTGGCGGTAATGGTCTGCCCGGTCGCTTCGATCGTGCCGGTCGCAATCGAGGGTTCACCGCCCTTGCCGCCGGCGTTGCCGAGCGCGACGACCCGTTGGCCAACGCCAGCCGTTGTCGAGTCACCGATGGGAATCGGCGTGAGGTCGGACGCGCCGTCGAGATGGAGCACCGCAACGTCTGCCGTGCGATTCGTGCCCACCACATGTGCCGGATAGCGACGCCCTCCGGCCGTGCTGACGGAGATCCTGGTTGCCCCGTCGATGACGTGGTTGTTGGTGAGGACCTCGCCGGAGGCGGTGAGGATCATCCCGGTGCCAGCGGCGGCGCTGCCCTGAAAGGCCAGCTCGGTGTTGATGTTGACGATGCCGGGCCGTACCAGCGACACCACCGTTGCCGTGTCGACGGGCGTGGTGCCGCGAGTCGGAACAGTCGTCGGAACAGTCGTCGGCTCAGTTGCAGGGGCGACGGCTGGCGCCTTCGTTGGGGTTCGGCGTCCGGCCGGCACGATGGGGAATGCTGACAGCGCAGCATTCTCGATCGTCGTGAGACCTCCGACCATGGAGACCCCGCCGAGCACGCCGACGAGCAGCGCAATCGCCGCGAACGCCGACAACGTGCCGACGATCGAGTGACGTCGAGTCGGTTGCTCGCTGTTCGGTTGCATGGCTTCTACTCAACACCTGAAGTGTGAGAACGTCGTGAGAATTGGTCGTCTCGTTCCAGCGGAATCTGTGGCGGCGCTCAGGCCTGGAGCCGATTCACCAGTCGGCGGCGTGCGAGAAGCGCTCACTCCATACTGCTCGCGCGTGCGCGGTCAATGGACCGGGGGCAGGCAGCGGTCGATCGTCGATACGTGCAACGGGTTGCACCTCGCGGGCGGTCGACACCAGGAATGCTTCAGTGATGTCCGCCAGACGTGCCATGGGAATAGGCGCCTCGGCGACCTCGGGCATCGCCTCCAACAACAAGGCCCGTGTCACGCCAGCGAGACAACCCGACGACAGGGGTGGGGTGACGAGGACACCGTCGAGCGCCACAAAAACGTTGGATCCGGTTCCCTCGCACAGCTCGTCGCGCGTGTTGCCGAACAGGGCCTCCGATGCACCACGCTGAATGGCAACATCCAACGCGATGACGTTCTCGGCATACGACGTCGACTTCACACCGGCGAGGGCGCCGCGTTCATTGCGGGTCCACGGGACGATCACCACTCCGGTGGGATCGAGACGCGCGGCGCCGGACCGCGTGGCGGCGATCACGGTCGGCGCGACCGCGTCACGGGGTGAGCCGAGCGGCCCGCGACCAGCGGTCACGGTGAGTCGGAGGAACCCTGTGACCCCCGGCGTGACCGCCGCAACGGCATCAAGGAGGAGCTGGCGATCGATGGGCTCGAGTCGGAGCGCCGCCACCGAGGCGTCGAGTCGAACGAGATGTCGGGTCAGCGCAAACGGCTGACCGGCGTCGACCTTGATGGTTTCGAAGACCCCGTCCCCAACGGTGATCCCATGGTCATCGTAGGCCAGCATCGCTTGGTCGGCCGAGGACACATGACCATTGATCCAGACCCCTGCGCCCGGAGCGGTCGAGCTCATCACAACATCACCGTGAGTCCCAATTGGGCGGCCTGACCGGAAGCAACGGCGAGGAGTCGTCGTGCCTTGAGCTCGGTCTCATCCCATTCGCCCGTCGGCGTCGAGTCGTATGTGATCCCTCCACCGGTGCCGAACCACAGCTGTTCGTCATCGATCCAGAAGGTCCTGATCGCTACGTTCAGTTCGCCCACGTCCCGATCTGCATCGACCCAGCCCACAGCACCGCAATAGGGGCCGCGCCCGTCGGTCTCGAGCCGTTCGATCATCGAACACGCAGCTACCTTCGGCGCACCCGTGACGGATCCGGGCGGGAAGGTGGCCTCGAGCAGGCCCACCCACCCGACGTCGGGTCGAAGGCG